>JAPHEE010000003.1 GCA_029259545.1 Candidatus Alkanophaga volatiphilum | reverse complement strand
CAGGCAAAAGTGCTCCGGCCGGGATTTGAACCCGGGTCGCCGGCTATCTTCAGGCTTCTAAGATCAGAAGCCCACGAAAGGCCGGAATGATTGGCCGGGCTACACCACCGGAGCACTACCCGAAGAGGGCAGCAAGCCCTTCCAGCCCTGACTTCTCTTCTTCTTCCTTCTTTTCCTCCTCCTTCTTCTCCTCCTTAGGCGCCTCTGCTGCCGCGGCTGCCGCCTCCGTCGCTGCTGTCGCTTCCGCTGCGGGTGCGGCTGCTGCGGGCGCTGCTGTCACTGCGACCGGAGCGGCTGCGCCCTTAGCGATAGCTTCTTCGATGTTGATACCGTCGAGAGCGGCGACGAGCGTTTTCACCCTCGCGGCGTCCACTTCTATGCCAGCAGCTTTGAGCACATTCGACAGATTCTCCTCGTTTATCTCCCTACCTGCGCTGTGTAGCAGCAATGCCGCATATATATACTCCACGGCGCTCTCACCCCCAATCACTTTAGCTAATGCCTGCGAATATAAATATGCTCTTGAGAGAATAAAAGGCATCGCCTCTTTTTCATACGTGCAAGCTTCTACCGAGAGACTCAACGCACGACGGTATGCATCCTGTAATAGAACTTCTATCGTCTCTCTCGTCGGGTAGCGTGCCTCTAGAGCAAGGGCGTACGCAGCTTTCACGGCGTCGGCGATGAGCGACGGCGCCGTATAAGTCGTTGGGTACTCATGGCGGACAGCAAACATCAACGAAAACGCATCCTTGACAGCGCTGACGAAGTCCGCAAAGTATTTTTCTTCGTCTATCCTCAGGAGTTCGGGCGTGTAGGTCACGCCGTCTTCATCGCACGCCGCTCGCAAATCCAGCCCCACCTTTATCGGATATATTTCCAGTCGCCGCAGTATTTCTGCGATTTTCGGCGGAACCTTCTCACCCTCCTTCACCACGACCTTCGTCTCCTTTATTACGACCTTCCCGCCTTCAATGGTCGCAGGAATGCCCACATTCTGCAGTTCTCCGACTATGGGGCCAGGCTTGAAGGGGGTCGGACCCCTCTCGACGACGATGTCACACGGTGCCACGGCGCCCGCCTTTATCGGCGCCGGCGTCCTCCCCTCTTCTACGATCTTGTAGAGCTTGAACGGGTCGAGGTTCGTGAAAATGAGAGCCGTTTGGTCATATACATAAGGGATAAGTCCTTCGGACTTCGTGCCTTCCAACGCCCTCGTGATCAGGGAGTTCTTGGAGACCCGTATCCTCATCCTATCCTTCAGTTCTTTGCGGATTTGCTGCATCTGTCGTGCGCTGATGCCCCGAATGCCCGCGACGCCAATTGTTTTATACGTCGACATCAGTTCCCGGAGCTTCGCAACTTCTTGCTTCTTCCACTCCTTCACCATGCTACCTCACCTCACTGTACCTTTACGGGGTGTCCCATTGTCGTCTTCACATACACCGCTGCGACGTTCTGCCAGCCGTTTTCCAAAGCAGATACCACCCTTCTCACGACGGCAGCGGCATTTTCCGCAATCTGCGACGGCGGCATGTTTTTGTTCCCGATTTTTACGTGTAGCGTCAGCGTTCGCGTACGAACGCGAACGGTCCTTTCGAGTCTTGACATCAGCTGATTTATGTCGGTGTTCGGCGGTATTGGCGTTGGCATCTTGCCCCTCGGTCCTAATATTGTGCCGAGCGTTCTGCCGATCTGCGGCATGAGCGGGGGCTCTGCCAGTAAAAAGTCAAACTTCTTAGCAATTTCCCTTGCCTTCTTTTTATCTATTTCCTTCAGCTCATCAGGCGTTATTACTTCAAGTCCTGCTTGCTTCGCCTTGAACGCAAGTTCGCCGCTCGCAAAGACCAAGATTTTCGGGTCTCTGAACTTGTGCGGCACGATGACCTCCAAGTTTATCCTGTTCTTCGGCTGACTCATGTCTATGTCTCGCAGCGCTATCGTTAGGTCTACGCTTTCCAAGAAGTTCCTCTGCTTAGACTTCAAAGCCTCACTAACCGCCTCCTCCAATTTTGCCTCGTCGATCATCGTAACCCTATTCGAACATGTGGTCGTATTTACCTTCGTCGATCTCCTTTTGCACGACCTTCGGCGGCTTCCCGTTGACCTTTACGCCCATACTGACGCACGTGCCGACTATCTGTTTCGCCGCCTTTTTCAGCGAATCGGTTAGCATCTGCGGCATCTTCATCCTCGCAATCTCCACGACCTTCTCCATTGGCAGGTCTCCTACGAACTCAAGGCCGCTCTCTCGCTTCGCCTTTTCTATGCCGAGCGCTTTTTTTATTAACGCTGATGTCGGCGGCGTCCCCACCTCGACTCTGAATTTTCCGCCCTCCACGATCACCTTAACAGGTACCTGCATGCCCTCGAATGCTTTGGTCTTCTTGTTTATCTCATCCACGACCGCCTTGACGTTCACGCCAAGCGGCCCTAACGCCGGTCCTAGTGGCGGTCCCGGCGTCGCCCGCCCTCCTTCGACCAACACTTCTATTACTTCCGGCATCGCCCTCCCTTTATGCTTTATATCGATTTAACTTTCAAGCCCTAAGCAGCGAGAGCCACATCCCTTTCCTACATCGACCCTTCAAAAATACGAAGAGTCCCGGTTTTATAAAAATGTCGCAAGAGAGTCACACTCCTTGCGGGCTGGAAGCCTCTAGGGGGAGGAAGCCCCCGAAACATTTTTATTCCTCTTTCTAATTTTCTACCGATGATGCCTGAGGCATGTCCGTTGGGCGGATAGCTCCCTGACCGACCGAGCCGATGCGTCCGCAAGCCTGCCCGGTCCCGTGTCGGGAACCTCGCCATAGGCGGAGGCAGGTCAGCAGCCTATACATGCAGACGCCCTTGAGGTTGAAGAGTTTAAGGTTTAAAGGGAGCCACGATGGTGACCTCCTCCTGAGGGCTTCCACCGCGGGAGGTTGGGGAGTGTGCATATAGCGCTCCCTTCGGGCGGGGTCACGGCAGCCCTGCCCGCAGGGTATACCCACGGCTCGTTCCGAACTCGCATCGACTTCAAGTATAAAAAAGTAACTACTTCTACCAGCCCCTCCCGCCTCCTCTAATTCATCCCCGCCCTCAGGACGGAGCCCTCTTAGCGACTGAAGGTAACAAAAGAGATGAAGGAACTGAGCGAAAAACGGATTTTATATCCCGATTTTGCCCTCCAGTTCTGCTCTGCATCAGGCGGTTAAAATTAAGAAAGTTGGTATGTTTTACTAAATCAGGTCAAGAACCGCTGTTCAAACTCTTTAAGGTGACGCACCGACCGCTGCACGTCCACGAATAGCCTTTCAACTTCCTGCACGTGCTCTTTCTTTATCTCTTCGCTTTTCATTTCTTTGGCAAGCTCGAACGCCGGTGCGATGAGCTGGATCGCATACCGCAAGCTCGCTCGCTCTCCGACTTCTGTCAGGTATTCCAAGGCGTCCTCGCTCAGCTCCACCTTCTCAGCCCTCGCTCTTATCTCCAGAATATTTCGAATTTCGTTTTTGGTGTAAGGTCTCGTGTTGATGATAAGCATGCGGTCGAGCAGATCCAACGGCAGTGCGTGCGGCGAGACGTGATCCGTCCCTCTGATCTGCGCCATGCCGCGATTCGTCGCAAATATTATCACGGGGGACAGCTCCTGTTCCATTGCCCTGTTCAAGAACGCAAACGTTTCGATGTCGAGCATCGAGCACTCATCAATGAAGACGACGCCCGGAATTATTTCGGCGCGCCCTTCTTCCACCCATTCCTTCACCATCTCGTCAACGTTCCTACGCACCTCCGGCTCGATCTCCTTGCGCTCCCTGCCGCCGAAGAGCAAACTTAGGACGCTTGTTCCGCTCCGAGAGTGCGCAACGTCCAGCTGGTGCAGCGTGAGTGTGTATACAAACTCTTTATCCTTTAGCACCGGACCGTCGGGGGTCGGCACGACCTGCACGCTGCTCAACTCAGGCATTTTCTCAGCCACTTCATAGCTGCGTCCTATTTTTATGATGCGCCCGCCATCTGCATCTATCTGGATGATGTCGCCCTTCTCTACGCCTTGCTGTAATAGCTGTAGCGCAAAGCTCTGATCCATCGTCAGGCGGCGGCTCTCGTCCTTCGTCGCCAGTTTAACTGTCGCTCGCACCGGAACTTGCATATAGGGGTTGTACGGATGCGGCTCCTTGTCGATGTGCAGCTCTTTAACCTCGCCCTCGTAAATCTTCCGCATCTCCCGGATGCGGACGCCGATGGCTTTACGGAGCGTTTGCGTCAGAAATTCGGTCTTTTTGATCTCTGCGGAGAAGATCTCGCTGGCGGCGATAGGGACAAAAGGGACGTCTCTGCCGAGTTCTTTGGCGATGCCGATCGCAAGAGCCGTCTTACCTGTGCCGGGGGGTCCTGCGATGAGAACGGCTCTTCCTGCGAACTTGCCCTCCTTGACGAGGCGTACGACGATGCCCGCCGCCTTGCGGGCTTCGAGCTGCCCTATCATGCCGTCGCCGACCTCCTTCGGCTCCAGCCCGTCCAAGCCGAGTCCCGTGATGTGCGAATGTGCCGCAATCCGCTCCCACTCCTTCAGAGTTTCAGCAGAAATTTCCTCGATTCTCGGCATCGCCATCACCTATTTCTCTGTTCGCCGCCGGACTTAAAAAATTTAAGCTGGAACAAGCTTGCTTTGCAAGCAACCCCGTGCACGTCCCGAGTGGTTGTTCACGCTCGTCTTTTTACTGCTAGCTGGTAGGCGATAACAGCGGCAGCGCTCACAAGTATTGCCTCAAAACCGGAGGTGTTGGCGTCGGTGTTGTTGGACTAGGGGTCGGTATGGGCACTGGGGTTGCCGGTAAGGGCGCCAATACCGGCGCCGTGAGCTCGACAGTGGACTCAGCGCTCTTCCCGCCTTCTTTTCTAACTCTTATCCTGTGACCTCCTCCCCGCCCTACGGACGGGGCTTCCACCGTGAAGCCTTGAGGTTGGGGAGTGTGGTTCAGAACGAACCGCTCCCCTTTGGGCTGGGTCACAACAGCCCCTGCCCACATTAGGCGTGGGCTCGTTTCAATATATTTTTAGCTCCGTTCACATCCGCATTGATTTGATATCCGCAATCTTTACAGATGAAAACACCTTGAGAAGGTCTTTTTGTGTTCATCGAACCACATTTAGAGCATTGCTTTGACGTGTTGAATTCCGGAACTTCTATGACCAAGATACCTCTTTCCGATGCCTTATTGTATTCCTTCATGCGATAGAACGGTATCGAATTAACTTTCCTGTTTACTTTCCTCCCTTTATTGTTGTTTCTAACTCCATTCAAGTTACCGATTGCTATTATTGCGTTGTGTCTTTCAGCTTCATCAACTATGTCCTTAGCAATCTTGTGGAGTTCATCGTTCACTATTCTTTTTTCCTTGTGCTCAATCTTCTTTATTGCTCTAAGCTTTTTCTCTCTACCCAATTTACGCCTCAACCAGAAATACTTTCTCCTTACTTCTCTTATTCTTTTTCCATAGAACTTTGGTTTATTGCGGTGGGGTGCCACCGACACCCCAACCCATCTCGCTCCCATATCAACGGCTATGATGGAAGAATATTCTTTCCTGAGTTCAACCTTCTTTTTGACCGTGGCATGCAAAAAAATTCACTGTTCTTTCTGACGAGCTTAGAGCCACAAATCTCCCATTCTTCAAAGTTGAACGGCTGATGGGCTAATGCGACCTTAATACCGCCTCTAACACCGTGAACGGGAATGCGAGCCCAGTATTTGGCGAGCTTGTTATCAGTCTTCCAAATATCCATCAGGTCTTTTCTTATGACAAGAGGATATTCTTTTTTAAGGTCAATTTTTCGATAGGCTCTTTTCCCTTGCTGTTTCGTTGCAGAATAAACGCCTCTATCTTCTCCTGTCTTCAAGTAGTGTTGGAAGTTGTCGTATTCTCGATTAAGTCTAACTTTCGCTTCGTTAGTCCGATGAGTTTACACCTGATGGTCTTATTTCCACAATTTCTTTATACTAACTTCAGAGTATAAAACTTCTCCACCCGCCTCCCCTAATTCATCCCGCCCGCAGGACGAGCATTCTTAGCGACTGGAGGTAAAAGGGCTAGGATAGCCGTTCTCGACCTCATTCTTTGAGGGCAAATTAAAAGCTTTGTGGCGACTTGGCAGAGGTCGGATTTGAGTATGTGAAGGAGCGAAAAACAGACTGCGCAGTTGCCGACTTGAGTTAGTTTTCAATCATGGACCTTAGACGCTGAGACATCTCGACGTTATGGTTCGTCTCTATAAAAGAGTAAAGGACAGAAGCAAGCTGCGTGGACAATGTAAGCGCGCATTAGAACAGCTACAAGTAAGAATGCGGGGTAGATGATGCATCGTCACCTATCTCCTTTGCACATATTACATTCGTCTATTCCGTACCAGCTTGATATCTTAGCCTTTACTTTCATGCAAATACTGCAAATCCTAAAAATGACTTCACGCTCGCTTAAGTCGTTCTTTGCGATGCACTTGGCAAGCTCCTTTATGTCGTTGCTGACATCCTCGCCGAGCTCCATGTATCTTCCACGCTTGCCTCTTGCGTATTGTGAGACTGCGGCTTGAGTCACACCGAGCTTTTTTGATATCTCCTTTTGAGAAATACCGAGCTCAAGAAGGCTTTTTGCGAGTTCGGCTCTTATTTTCGGTAGTACGTACCAAACCACCGTCTCGCAAGGCAGTTTCATCCCTTCACCCTTACGCTTTTATAAGACATAAATCCTTACATAACAATAGTTAAGCCAGGAGTTTTGCCATCTCACTCTGTTGTATTTAACAAGGGGGCTAAGGAGATGCCGATGTATCTCGTGAGGTATTCTGAAGTCTTCTTGAAGTCTGAGCCGGTACGGCGGCGTTGGGAGTCCATTCTTATCAAAAACATAAAAAAGGCGGCGGGTGATTGTAAGATACGAACGGACAGGGGTAGGATATGGATAGAGGGTGATGTGAGCCCAGAAAGATTGAAGAAGGTATTTGGTATAGTTTCGTTTTCAAAATGTGAGCATTGCAACCTTGGTGAGCTTGAAAAATACGTTTTGGAGTTCTGTGAGGATAAGATCGAGCGTGCGAGGACCTTTGCGGTCCGTGTCAAGAGGGTTGGGGCGCACAGCTTCACGTCGCAGCAGAAAGCAGCGGAGCTTGGTGCATTGATCTTAAAAAAGTTTCCACACTTAAAGGTGGATTTGGAGAATCCAGATAAGGAGATATTTGTTGAAATCAGAGACGATGATTGTTATATTTTCGATGAGGTAATACATGGCGTCGGTGGAATACCGTTAGGAGCCCAGGGACGGCTTGTTGCCCTTTTCTCCGGCGGTATAGATTCGCCGGTGGCGGCGTGGCTGATGATGAAGCGTGGTTGTGAGATAATCCCAGTGTATTTCGACGCCTCGCCTTTCACCGATCATACGACCCTCAAAAGGGCGGAAAGCGTCGCGGAGGTGCTAAGGGAGTATCAGCCGAATTTTGAGCTGAGAGTAGTTCCGCACGGGGAGTTCCTGCTCCGAGCGAAGGAGGTTTTAAGGCGGAGGAAAATGGAGAACTACACATGCGTTTTGTGTAAGCGTCAGATGTATCGGACGGCGGAGGCGGTTGCGAGGGAGGAGGGTGCAAAAGGTGTGGTTACAGGAGAATCGCTGGGGCAAGTGGCGTCACAGACGCTTGAAAACTTGCTTGTGCTGGATGAAGCTTGCTCGCTTCCAGTTTACCGCCCTCTGATAGGCTTTGACAAACTCGAGACCGAAAGGATCGCAAGAGAGATCGGAACTTATGAGAGATCGATCCTTCCTGCGAAGAGTTGCGAGGCGGTGCCTAAAAAGCCGACGACCAAAGCAAAGCTCGAAAAGGTCTTGGAAGTGGAAGCTGAGCTTGGCGAGGAATATGGATGTTAGGAGGATACGAGCAAATTTTCCAATCTTAAATGAAGTGACGTACACAGACAACGCATCTACAAGCCTGACGCCGGAGCCCGTTTTAAAGGTGGTTTTATCATATTACAGGGAGTTTAATGCGAACGTCGGTAGAGGGGTTCATAGGCTTTCGCAGGTTGCCTCGCAGAAATACGAGGAGGTCCGCAAGAAGGTTGCCGCGTTCATAGGCGCAAAAGAGACCGAGATAATATTCACGAAGAACGCTACTGAAGCCATAAACATAGTAGCGTCCGGGCTGCGCTGGGGCAGAGGAGACAGGATAGTGACGACGTCGCTCGAGCACCATTCAAATTTTCTCCCTTGGATGCGGCTGAGGCGTGCGTCCGTGAGGGTGGAGGTCGTGCGTCCGCGGAACGGCGTTCTCCGCGCGGAGGACTTCGAGAGCGTTGTGGACGAGAGAACAAAGCTCGTAGCCATAACGCACGCTTCGAACGCCCTCGGCACGCCCTCGCCCGTCGAAGAAATAGCGAGGATTTGCGAGGAGGAGGGAGCGCTCCTGCTGGTAGACGGCTCGCAGTCGGTGCCGCACATGCCCATAGATGTGAGGAGGCTCGGCTGCGACTTCCTTGCGTTCTCAGGACATAAGATGCTCGGTCCTAAAGGGACTGGCGTACTTTTCATGAGGGAAGAGCTTCTGGATGAGGTGGAGCCGCTGCTCGTCGGTGGAGGGATAGTTAAAGAGGTTTCCCTAAACGATTTCAGGTTGGTAAAGGGCTGTGCGAAGTTTGAAGCCGGCACGCCGAACGTCGCCGGCGTGATAGGCTTGGGGAGCGCCGTGAGCTATTTACGGGCGGTGGGAATGGAAGAGATAAGGAGGTATGAGGTGAGGCTGACGGAGAAGATGCTCGACGGCCTATCAAGCATCGAAGGCGTGGGAGTCTATGCTTCGGACGCGCCTCTGGAGCGAAGGATAGGGGTGGTCTCGTTTAACGTCAAAAACTTGAATCCGCACGGCGTGGCGCTCATCCTGAGCGAGGCGAACATCATGGTCAGGTCCGGGCACCACTGCTGCATGCCCCTGATGAAAGAGCTGGGCGTGAATGGGACGGTGAGAGCCTCCCTATATCTTTACAACACTGAAGAAGAAGTTGAGAGTTTTTTAAAGGTCGTTGAAGGGATTGCGGGGTCGTTCTGAATGTACAGAGAATACAAATGCCTGAGGATATCCGAGAGGGTTGAGGCTGTAGATGAGCCTGTAGTCGTCGAAGAGCCCCTTTCGCTTTATGTGAACGGGAAGTTATTCACGACGGCGATGCTGAGCCCGCAGATGAAGGAGGAGTTCGTGGTCGGGCATCTGCTCACGGAAGGGATCATAAGGACGCTTGATGAGATAGAGTCGCTGGAAATTCAGGGGAATGTGGCGAGGGTGGTTACGAAGACGCCGAAGGTGCTCGTCCGGAGGTTCGTGGTGAGCGGGTGCGGCGGCGCGTCCTCCTTCCTCGACGAGACAAAGCTCCCTAAGGTGGAGGCTGAGCTCAAAGTCGGCAGGGGAGCCATATTCAAGGGCGTATCCTCGGTGACATCCTCGGAACTGCACAGGGTTACTGGAGGCGTGCACTCGTGCGGCTTGTTCGATGAAGAAGGAGCAGCAATATGCATAACGCAGGACGTGGGGAGGCACAACGCCCTCGACAAGGTCGTAGGGCACGCACTTTTGAAAAAGCACGATTTGAGCAGGTGCTTCGTGGCGAGCACCGGCAGGATATCCTCGGAAATGGTTCTGAAGTGCGTGTTCGCAGGCGTTCCGGTGATAGCGTCGAGGGGCGCCACCACGAGCTTGGCGATAGAAATTGCGAGGAGAGTCAAGGTGACGGTCGTGGGATTCGTGAGGGGCAGGAGGATGACGGTGTATTCGCATGAAGAGAGGCTCATCCGGGAGCGACGCTGAATGATGGGTTGCGTCGAAGTGCGTCGATCAGGTTTCCGGTTGGATGAGCTTTTTGAATTGAGAGAGCCCTTTGCCGCCGGGGTAGAATTCGTCCACCACGAAAAGCCCCTCCTCGTGCATCTCGCTCTTTGCCCAGTCGGGAACGGGCTTCATCGATGCTATTATGAAGGTTCCCGGCTGGAACAGGGCTTTACACGGAAGAAAATGTTCTCTGATCACTTTACCGTCGCGCCACCACCTCCCAAAAGGCAAATTCCTGCACTCAATCAGGATGTCAAACTTCTGAACGTCGGTCAGGCTGTCATGCCTGCCCCTAGCTATCACTATGGTAGGGCGCCTCCATGCGATTTTCCTCTCAAAAAGCGGGGTGAGAGGACCCTTGTAACCCCTGGGGGCTCTCTTGACCCTCTGAGGTTCGAACCAGCAGGTCCAGTAGTCATCACGGTCGTCAACGAACACGCTCGCCGGGTATTTAGACCCTTGTTCGGCGAGCCAGCCCCTCTCCACCCTGACAGCCCCCAACGCCTCATGAGTCGTTTTAAGCGTCCACAACTGATACAACAGCCTAGAAGTTTGTTCAAGGCTGTCAACCCTCGTCTCCTCAGGCCAGTTGCAGAGGCTGCCCGCGAGACCGTACTTCAGATCCTTGAGGTAATCACCGACCCTTTCAGATGTACGTACGGAGATGTTCATCCCCTTTCTGAAACTGTTAATTTCATCAACCATCGGTCCGTAACGCTCTAAAATTTCCCTGACGAGCTCCCTCACCTCATCACTCTCTACTTCGAATTCAAGAGCCTGCACCTCCTGCATGCTTACGCTCCCACCTTCTCCTCCCTCAAGGAGCTCGGAGGGGGAGAACTTGACGGCCGTGAAGCCTCCACTGCTAGAGAATCTGAACTCATATACATCTTTCCCCCGTACTCTCTCCACCGGGATGTCATAGACCACTTTTAACGCCTTCCTGCCAACTATCCTCGCCTCCTTCACAGCGTACTTGCTCACGTGTCGTAAGACACTCCCCTCCAGTACGTAGTGGAACACCTTTCGCCTCGTCCTCGTCTTAGGCTCGTCAGCCACCCTTACTATCATACCCCTGTCGTGTACAACCGCCACCCAGGGCGACCGCAACCTTTATATGCACGCGACCCTTATATACCCCCGCTTAACAATTGTTATACAAGTCGGGGTGGTGGGGGTACGCGGGGGACTGCAGATCTCCTCACCCCGGTTCGAATCCGGGCCCCGGCTTCACACGGGAGGGCTACCGATGAAGGATGCCGACTTGGAAATTGCGATCTCAAAGGCAATCTTGGAAAGTTATGCCGAGGACCTGCTGCGCTCCTTAGACGTAGATGTCGCAGTAGTGGGCGCCGGCCCTTCTGGAATGACTGCCGCCTACTTCCTTGCGAAAGGCGGGGCGAAGACCGTCGTGTTCGAGCGGGGGCTCAGCGTCGGCGGCGGCATGTGGGGTGGTGGCATGATGTTCTCGAGAATAGCGTCGAGGAGGGGACGAGAGGCGAGCTCATATCGAGAGCGGTCGCCACCGGCGAGTCGAAAATAACGATGCGAGGCACGCTCAAAGGTTACGCTCCATGCAAGGGGCCCGCAGCTCAGGAGCGCGACGCCTGACGCAAACCTGACACACGAAGCCGCCATCGGGCGAATCGCCGAGGAGCAACTGCATTATATGATGAGCAGGGGGCTCGACGAGTCCACCGCGACCTCGATGATAGCCCGTGGCTTCTTAGATGTCGAAACTGAGGGCTTCCCACCGCTGCTCCGTGAGGAGATAAACCGGGTAATTACGATGAGCTTGGAGAGGGTGTTGTAGCTCAGGGGGAAGAAAAATGGTCGAAGTTATAGTTGTCCGGAAGTTTCCTGAGGCGCCGAAGAAGATCCCCAAGGGTGAATGACGAGCTTTGCATAGGCTGCGGCGTGTGCGTCAAGGTCTGTCCGATAGAGGGGCTGAACGAGCTCGTCAGGGAGGAGGTGCTCGGCGGCGTCTTTTCGATGAAAGCCGAGGTTAGAGGATCTGAGGACACGAAGGTGTCTTCGGGCGAGGGCGTCGTGTCGTTAGGCGAGTTTTGCGCACGCTGCCGGAAGTGTGTGGAGGAGTGCCCTTCAGGAGCGCGGGTGTTTTGAAAGAGTGTACTCGCGCTTTAAACGCTACGGGGCGTTCGGCACGCATCGCCTCCTACTGGAGTCAACCGCTGTTCCGGAACGTCGCTCTTAGTGCGAAGGGCGAAATTAAAGAGTAGGTAGAGCGAACACTTGAGAAGGATGAACGAGTTTGCGAGCGTGCTGGCGAGTGTGCTCTTACGGACGTGGGAATTCACGGAGGAAGCAGCGCCGTGGCTACTGTTGGGTTTCTTGTTCGCCGGCATCCTAAAAGCGTTCGTCCCGTCGGAGCTGTTGCTTAAATACCTCGGCACCGGAAGGCTACGCTCGATTTTCATCGCAACGTTCGTCGGGATTCCGTTGCCGCTGTGCTCGTGCGGCGTGATCCCCACCGGTCTGAGCTTATACGAGCGGGGAGCGTCCAAAGCGTCGACGCTCGCATTTTTCATTGCGACGCCTGCGACGACAGTCACAGCCCTGTTTCTCACCTTTGGGATGCTCGGCTGGCGGTTTGCCGTCGCCGAAATAACTGCGAGCTTCGCCGTCGCCATCGCCACGGGCACTCTTGCGGGGTTTGTCTCGAAAGAGGGGGGGGTTCTTGAAGCAGACGGAGGCGACGCCGCTCGTGACATCAATGTTGAAACCCACGTTGGCAGGATTGAGACCGTCCTTCATTACGGCTTCGTGGACATGGTGGGCGATGTCGGCTTGTACATCCTCGCGGGGCTTGTTCGGCGCCGGCATGATTGCGGCGCTCGTGCCTTCCGGCGCTATCGAGAGGTACTTTGGTGGCGTCTTTTCGCCGATAATCATGGTGCTGCTGGCGACGCCGATGTACATATGCTCGACCGCCTCCGTTCCTTTCGTCGCCTCGCTCATCGAGAAGGGCATGCTCCCCTGCGCCGGGCTTGTCGTGCTGATCGCAGGACCTGCAACGAACCTCTCCACGATGTTCGCCGTCGGGAAGGTCATGGGGAAGAAAACCGCCGTGCTCTACGTCGCTTCGATAGTATTCACGACGGTGTTGATATCCTACGGGTTCCATCTGGTGGGCTTCCTGTGATGGCTATGATAAAGACAATATGCGCACTGGTGCTGTTGGGATTGATTCTGCACGCAGAGGTGAGGAAATTGCTGAAGAGGAAGAAGGAGAAGTGCGCGACGTGTGGAAGGGTGATGGTGGAGAGACCTGTCAAGATCGTTGCGGAGGGGGAGGAGCTAACATTCTGCTGCGAGCATTGCGCTGCCGCCTACCGCGGACGTACGACGCATTCGTACCGTGAGCATTAGCGTAAGGGGCGTGCCGAGAATGCTTACCGGGAAGGACGCAGCACTGCTAAAGAAACTCGCTCCGGAGTTCGACTACGGGTCTTCTCAAATACCATTCGGGTCCGTGCTGCCGCCGCTCTCTAATCATTTCTCTGAAGACGTTAAAGACTTCGAAAACAACGAAGGTTGTCTGATGGAGAACTCACGTATCTTGTGGATTTGGTGATGAAGGGTTTAGAAATTTCGAGGGAGGGTGCGGAGAAGGTGGCGGCGTTGTACTCTGAAAGTATGTGCGAGTGCGATTCGCCCAAAAGGGTGGTAGAATGCTATCGAGGAGAGAAATGGAAAGATACGACCGGCAAATAAGAATTTTCGGCGAGGATGGTCAGAAGAAGTTGAAAAGGGCGAGGGTTTTGGTGGCGGGGTTGGCGGCTCGGGCTCCTCCGCTACCTGGCGGCGAGCGTCGGGAGGCTCATCCTCGTGCCTCGTGGATTCCGACATCGTCGAGCTCAGCAACCTGAACCGCCAGTCGGGATGGGCTTTGACGAAGGAGGATTGCTGGAGACGAAGAAGCTTGAAAGGATTTTGACCTTCTCAACACGCTGAGTAGGGTCAGAAGCTGCCTTTTCGGAGCGTCTCGGCTCAAACCTCGTCGCACCCCTCGTGAGGATGTATTGTGGTTATGAAACCGAACCTCGAAGAAAGCCTCCTCTAGACGCTACGGAAAGAGGGTTTTACCCTCGGTCGTAGGATGCTCCGTCCTGAGGGTGACCCGCTCGGCGGGGCGCGCAGCCCGTGCCGCACACCCCCCCACAACCTCCCCAACCCCGGCGGAAGCTCCTTGCCGAGCGGGAGGTCACCTTCGCCGAGAGGGCTCCGTAAAGAAATTGGCGGGCGGGGGCTGCGTGCCAAGCCGGGGAGCGGCTCGTCCGAGCCGCACCCCGTCGGCGGAAACCCGCCCGTGAGGGGGTCACTTTAGCAGCTTAGCCAGCGCATCCTGCGCAGCAGCGAGGATGGGGTATGCTATCGGCGACGCGGTTAGCCTCGGGTGCGTACCAAACTCCATGGTGACAAGGTCGTACACCGTTGCGCCGAGCTGAGCAGCTACGCCCAATACGTTTACCAGTTCGCCTACGCTAGCGCCCCCGGCAGCCTCCGCCCCCAGCAGCCTCCCATCGACTTTGGAGAAGATCAGCTTAACCCTAAGCTCCCTCATCCCAGGAAGCGCACCTGGGTGTTTGTCCGGGGCTGTGGCGTTTCCGACTATGACGTCGAAGCCCTCGGCTTTGGCAGCAGACTCGGTCATGCCCACAGCCCCCATCGCCAAGTCGTCGATTATGGTGGAGAACACGGGAACGGTTCCTCCCCTGAGCCCCTTGGAGCCTATTCCCAAGATGTTCAGCGCCGCAACCCGCCCCTCCCTAGCCGCTATCGAAGCCAACATCACGGGCGTGGGCTTTCCGGTGAAGGGGTCTCTCTTCTCGGCGCAGTCCCCAACAGCCCACACGTTGGCATCGCTTGTCCGGCAAAAGTCGTCTACGACTATTGCTCCGAATGCGCCCATCCTCAGCCCAGCTTTCTCTGCGAGCTCCGCGTTCGCCCTAGTCCCTCCCGCTATTATCACCAGATCTGCTGGAATCTCTTCGCCCGTTGAGAGCTTAGCCGACTTTACGACTCCTCCCTCCCCCACCAGCTCTTGGACGAGAGTATTGGTCTTGATCTCGACGCCGAGAGACTTCAGCTTCTCCTCAGCCAGCTCGCAGAACTCCGGGTCGAAGTTTCTCTGCAAGCAGTGAGGAAGCATCTCTACGATCGTTACCTTCTTGTCCTCGTAGTTCCTCGCAACGTCTTCAGCCACTTCGACGCCTATGAAGCCCCCTCCGAGGATGACCACGTTCTTGGCTTTTTCGATAGCATCTTTCAGCTGAGCCGTGGCGTCGTAGCTCTTGACCACGTAGAACACGTTGCCCAGGTCGGTGCCCTTGACGGGAATTCTGACGGGGTACGAGCCGGTCGCCAAAACGAGCTTTTCGTAGCCCAGCTCCTCGCCGCCGGATAACACAACCTTCTTCTCCTTGAGGTCTATGGAGGATACCTCGCCGATCACCACCTCAACGCCAGCGTTTTTCAGAGGATCATCGGGTAGGATGTCCTTGTCGGCGTCTTTCAGCGTTCCGAAGACGTAGGGAACTCCGCAGGGGATGATGGCTTTTTCGTCCCTTCTGACCAGAGCCACCGACTTTTCGGGGCTTAGGCGCTTCGTAAGCAGCGCAGAGACAAAGCCTCCTGGACCACCTCCAACGACCAAGATATCAAACTTCCTCACCTGCACCACCCCGTCTCGGCTATGGTCGATGTTTCCCAGTATAAATTAAGGCGTTTACGAAAATCCTTTAGCCACTCTTACACGCTCTTATTTACTCGATGCGCTTGGCAGGTCGAAGGCGAGGTCTGCGGAGGAGGAGCTGAGGGGGCTGAACCCCGAAGCGGACGTCGAAGCCCTTTCAGCGAAAATAGACGAGGAGAGTGCGTTCGAGCTTGCCAGGAATGTGGACGTCATCGTCGATGCGATGGATAACTTCGAGACACGGTATTTGCTCAACAGGGCGGCGTTGAAAAGGGGCGTTCCGATGGTGCACGGCGGCGTCCGGGGGCTCGACGGGCAAGTTACGACGATCGTCCCGGGGGAGATTGCTTGTCTGAGATGTATTTTCCCAAAAGCCCCGCCCCGTGAAACACTTCCCGTCTTGGGGGCGACTGCCGGCGTCATAGGATGCATTCAGGCGATGGAGGTCGTGAAATACGTCGTGGGCGTCGGGGAGCTCTTAAAGAACAGGCTCCTGCTCTTCAACGGCTGGGACATGAAGTTTTCCGAGGTGGAGGTTGCGAGGAATCCGAAGTGTGAGGATTGCGGAGGGAGCTCTGGTGAGCGTGAAGAGGCGGACGATATCTGAGATCAACGAGAAGATAAGGGGCGGCGAAGCCGTTGTAATGACGGCGAGGGAGCTCTGCGATGCGGTGCGGGGCGGCGAGGACGTGCGTTTCGAGGACGTTGATATAGTGACGGCGGCGACGTGCGGCGTGATGAGCGGGACGTTCGCAGTACTATCGTTTCGAGTCGCCGAGCCGAACACGTTCGAGCGAGCGTCGAGGGTCTTCCTGAATGGCGTTCCGGCGTTCGTCGGACCCTGCCCGAACGAGCGGCTTGGAGTCGTCGATGTCATGGTTTACGGCACGGCGCACCGCGACCGCAAGTACGGCGGCGGGCACCTTTTTAGAGACCTCGTCCTCCGCCGTGAAGTAAGCGTCGAGGTGGAAACCAAGGAGGGTAAAAGGATAGAGACGACGGTTACCCTCGACGAAATCCCGTTTGCGAAACTGTGCAGCACGAGGAACGCTTTCAGGAACTACTTGGCTTTCGTGAATCCCAAAGAGGGCGCGGTGCCCACGATATTCTCGGTGAAGGAGCTTGAGGGTCCCTTTAAGGAGCTCACGTTTTCGGGATGTGGCGAGCTGAACCCGCTTGAGAAGGACCCCACGCTGGAAACCATAGGCGTGGGCACGAGAATCCTGATGAGCGGCGCTCCGGGCTTCATCATAGGGCGGGGGACGAGGAGCACGCCCGAGAAGCCGAACCTCATGGGGATCGCCGACATGCACGAGATGCTCCCCGAGTTCCTCGGCGGCTTCGTCACCCCCGCCGGTCCCGAAGTCGTGAATTCGTGGGCGGTGCCGATCCCGATACTGAACGAGCGGGTGCTGGAAAACGCGAAGCGGCTGGATTCGGAGATAAAGCTCGTCGTCGCCGACGTCCACGGGCGGGAGCCCATATTTGAGATAACGTATGCGGATGTCTGGAAGCGGGCGAAGGTGACGTTCGACGCCTCGAAGTGCATTTCGTGCGACGTTTGCGAGGTTTCCGAAGTCTGCCCGACGGGGGCGTTCGACGCCGCACGCAAAAAAGTAAACGAAGTTTTGTGCTTCAACTGCGGGGCGTGCGTGCGTTCGTGCGTCGCCGGCGCCTTCTCGGCGGAGCTCGGGAAGGTCGTCCTCGGCGGGCGGGAGGTGCCAGTGACCGCCCGCCAGTCCGACCGCCACAAGGCGGAGAAGCTTGCTGAGCTGCTGAAAAGGAGGATTTTGGAGGGCAGCTTCACGCTCTCGGCGCCCGTTGAGAGGCTGAAATTTTAAGCGGCGAAGCTTCATGGCGGCAGCGTTTCGGTGGTGACCGCCGACGGGATGACGGAGCTCGTGCGGCGTGGGAGCCCTGTTGATCGTTATCCGTTGTATTCACAATTTCTGAACTTCGGGCACGCCGACCCCCCGATCAAAATGCGGCGGGTCTGGCTGAACGGCGTCGAAGCCTACGCCGGAATCGCGGCGGTCGACGCGTACCTCGGGGCGACGCAGCCCTCAGAACGCAACCCCGAATACGGCGGCGCACACGTCATCGAGGAGTCTCGGCTCGGCGATGGCGACCGGAAGAGCGGCGAAGCCGCAGAATGCGAGCGGGGGCGTGCACGTCACTGGGAGGGGGCGTGTGATGTCGAATCGAAGGCTCTGAGCCCGTGGGCGTCACGACGGCGTGCGTGCGCGCCGGAACACGGCGGTGGCTCGTCGGAGGCGGCGGGCGACGGCACGCAGGTGCTCGTCGCAGCCTGCTGTGAGGCATCCCTAGCAGCAAGCACCCCAAGCGGAAAGCGGCGGGGCTGCCCGAGGGCGGCAGCCGAAACCGCTTTACGGCGAAGAACGTATGGGGGGATTGGAATGGCGAGCATTTCCGAGCTTCAGAACTATATAGAGAGACGCATACGCAGTTTGGGCGGCGTGCGGGCGGCGGTAGCTTTCTCCGGGGGCGTAGATAGCTTTCTCGTCGCATTCGCCGCCAGAAGGGTCGCCGACGCCGTCACGATAGACTCGGAATTCGTCCACCGCCGCTCCTTGAAGGAGGCGAAAGAGCTCGCCAGAAAATTCGGAATCGTGCATAAAACGATCAAGATAAGCGTCTTGGACGGCGAAATCGCCAGAAACGGGAGGGAGCGGTGCTACTTGTGTAAGAGAAAGGTGTTTAAGGCGATAAGAGACGCAGGATACTCCGTGATTCTCGACGGGACGAACTCCTCCGACATAAAGGAGGAAAGACCGGGGTTAAAAGCATTAGAGGAGTTTGGGGTCATTTCGCCGCTCGCCGAGCTTGGGCTCTCGAAGGATGACGTTCGCAGGCTCGTCTCGGAGATAGATGAAAGCGTGGCGGGGAAGCCCCCGGAGTCGTGCCTCGCAACCCGCATCCCCCTTAACGAAAGAATAACGTTGGAGAGGCTTCGCAGGGTTGAAAAGGCTGAAGAAATCCTCAGAACCCTGCCTGAGATAAGCCTCGTAAGGGTGCGGGACCACTTTCCGATTGCGAGGATCGAGGTTCCGAGAGACGAGATTCCGGCGCTCGTCTCGGGGCTATCGTCGAGAAGCGACGTGCTTTCCGAGCTGAAAAAGCTTTACGGACACATAACTGTTGATTTGGAAGGGTACAGGCAGGTCTAGGAGGGAACCGACCGTCGAGGGCGGTTAGCGTTGAGAGGCAAGTATGGACGATAGGCGTGCGAGCCGGCGCATCGCAGAAGTTTCCGTGAGGCATGCTGCGAGCCTGCCTGAGTGGGGGTGCGGGGCGAGGCGGAACCCTCCAGAGCTTTCCGAGAAGCGCCGTGTGCGGAAACGAGCTTCAAGCCCCAAGGCGTGGGCGTTGCGGAATGCGGGAGGCTCCGAGCGGTCCCCGCACCGGCTCTGCCGGAGGCTCCTTGCGGCGGCGTGCCGCTCGCCGCCGGTCGCATCACGGCAAGCAAGCAGCTCTGCGAGCCGCCTCAAGTCACGTCGTGCCTCTTCCCGACGCCGGCGTGTGACCGAGCTTCATGCGTCGGTCGAGAGGGGGCGGCAAGGTAGCCCGCAGGAGCCGTGACCGGACGCACCGCACCCCCAATCCGACGGCGTCGGCGCACTACGAGTTTCCAGACGCCAAGGATTCTTTTTCAACGATCTTGAAAATCCTGCTCAGGCTCGGAAAAGCACGCTCTAAACTCTCTACGCTCGCCCCGTCTATCAAATCTTTCACGCTCAACCTACGCCTCCTCAAAGCTTCCATGACTGCTTTCCGAAGAAGCTTTTTGAACTCCTTACCCTCAGACCTGCTTCTCATCCCCTCCACATCTATCGGAATTTTGAGTTCGATCTCAACGAGTCTTGCTACGTTTTCCTCGATGCACTTGGTCTCGCCCAGCACGGCGGTATGAACCCGCACCTTATGAGCGCCCACAGACCCTTCTATCAGGAATGCGCCCTCCTCAAACTCCTGGAGTCGAAGGTTTCTCACTCTTAGCTCCTCGCTGAAGTAGTTTAAGACATCCTCAGCACTTTTTACGTGCTCCGCATCCATCAGGAATACGAACGAGGTGATTCCGTACTTTCCCGGGTACGTGTTCACTATCCTGCACGCCGGGAGACCCTTCACCTCGCCGCCCGCCGCCCTTCTCCTGCCTATGACCCTCATTCCCGCTTTGGGGATTTTCGGAAACCAGAGCAAGCCCCTCCCGTCATACTTTTCGGCAAAGGCGGATACCACATCGAATTCGAAGTTCCCGTTTCCCGTCGAAACGACGAACGTTGGCTTTTGGCTTCCGAGCTCCCTGATGACGAGCATGCGAATCACAGCCCCAGTGCGTCCGCAAGGAGGCGTGGGTCATGATTTGCGTAGATAACGTCCTCCAGCTCGTCGAGCGTCAGCTTTTCGCCGATCAGCCCGTCCTGCGGCGACTTCTTGAGCTGCAGAGCCGTGGCGTCCTCCAGCCCGACCTCCAGCAGTCCGCAGAGCACATCTATGCTGTGCGTCGCTATGACCACCTGCCAGTCCTTTTCGCTCAACCATTCGAGCAGCATTTTCACGAGGCTCGGATGCGCGGAAGCCTCGAAGTCGTCCTACAGGATTAATTTTGGTTGCGTCACCTCCAACAAGAGCATGACCCTCACCGCCTTCCTCAACCCGTCCCCGAGATCGTCGATTTTTATGTAGAGGGGTCCCCTGTCAGGAAACTCCTTCCTGAGGCTGAGCCCTTCCTCCTCCCAAAGAACTTCGGTGTATTCGTCGTCCACGCACTTGCTCACCTCTCTCGCAACCCTTACGTTGGCTTCATCCTTGACGATTCGATTCTTCAGATTTTTCGCCTCTCTGTCCAGTGCGATGGTCATTTCCCTGTAGAGATGAGGTAGGAAGAAGACGCAACTCCTCAAATCATCTTTGCCGATTCCCAGAAGGGATGCGAGGTCGGCATCGGCGATGTTATCGACAAACTCCTCACCGAATTTGAGATTCATAATTCCGTCGTCGGTTAACTCCAGAACCCAAGTGCGACCGTTTATGGTGTACTCGATTTCAGCTTTTCCCGAGTAGCCGTAAACGAGCGAGCTCCGTCCTCCGTGAAGTCTGGCGAGGAAGTTTTCTCTCGTCCCCCCATGGGTAAAGCACGTCTTTAGGTCTGGGCAGCAGGGACAGGGCTTCGAGCACGGAGGACTTTTTGGATTAACAGATACTTTGAGGCTGTGCTGTGTTTAAGTGCCATTCTTACTTTTTCCCTTCTTATTATGGAGTTCGGAATATATCTTGGCAAGATTCATGGAAAGTTGCCTCTTTGGTTTTTACCATTTTCACTTTCAATGCCAGCATGGCTTATATTTCCTTTTTTATTACCTGTCAAAACTGTCAAAAGATATGAAGGAGGAAATAGAGAAGTGAAAAGTGCACTTCGCCTAACAGCGAACATACGGCTTCGCTTCGCCCAAATTCGGCTTCGCCGAACTTTGCATATTCGCAAAATGTTAAGTGAAATCGGGGCTTCACGGTAGCTTAATTTAAGTAGAGAATTATTAGTTTGATCATGAAAATACTTAAACTCGTGGTTCCAATACTTCTCGTGGCTGTGGTGGGTGTAGCAGCTTATACCCAGCTAGTTCATGTGGTTCATATCGAGATTGGTCCTTCTGGAAAATTAAAAAGCGTATGGGAAGAAGATAAAGAATCTCCGATCGTCGAAATACCGCAACCCTACAGCTACGAGCAACTTGGAAAAAAGCTGTTTGGAAAGGGAAATCCTACCATTCTGGATGCTGTAAAGAGAGTTCTTGAAGAGAAAGCAGGAAGAGAGAAGGTTGAGGAATTATTGAAACGCTATGGCAAAATCTATTTCTGCGACATTGGGTATTCTGTTTCTGGATATTTTGTTGAAGTCATTGCCCATCCGCTAGCTAAGCCAGAGTTACCTATTGTGTTTAAATTCTACAACGAATCTGCAGATGCGTTCTCGCTTGAAATTGCTGAATATGCTGAAGATGCAGCAGGAATTGAATGGCATTACAGAAATGTTACAGATGAGGAATTGAAAGAGCTGTTAAGCTCGCACGACATTTCCCGCTATAAAAACACATTCTTCGTTGCTTCTGAGGCTGCTGGTGAATCCCTTTCATTGGAAGGATTTGCATGGGAGGATAATGCAATAGATATTGGTGGGTTTAAGGCTTGCAAAGGAGTTCGAGTCAGCATTGTATATCTGTATTGGAATCAAGGCAAGGAAAGGGTTGATGAAACAGTTGATGAAATAATAGTAATTGGAAGGTGATACCATGGATACGAAAAATCACATTGTCGGTCAGAAATAAGTAGTGAGGTGTTTGAGGTGAATAGGCTATTAGTGTTGGCAATAGTTGCAGCTGCAACATTTGCCGTAACATTTTCTGTTAACTACCTAACAACTTCTAGATTTAATGGAAATCCAGACTACAGGTTTGAAACGATCGAAGGAATTAATATCGCAACGGACGATAAAAATATCTACATAATGGAGATAAACAGGAGTCTGGAAAGCCCGCCGATTCCGCATATCAGAGCTAATAGTTGGAATCTGACGTTGAACGGGAGTCTATGGGTTTCAAACGTTCTCAAGTGCTTTAACGGCAATATTTACGCTGCTGGCGTTGATGTCGTTAAGATCAGAAACAGCAAAGTTGTATGGGTGAAAGATCTCGTGACAAAGAGGGTTGGCTACGAAGGAACAAGAGAGAATCCGATTCCAGTTTATTACGAAGACATTCTGAACGTTTTTGACATTGAAAGCGACGGGAAGTATCTATACCTCAACACGAGGGATGGAATTGTCAAAACTGATGAAGATTTAAACGTAATTTGGGCGGTAGAGTTGTTGAGGAGGAGCGGACACAGATTTGGAGACCTAAACGATGACATATCCGTTTCGGATGGAATATACGCAACGAGGTGGAATAGTGTAATCAAACTTAACAAGGATGGAGAACTCGAATGGGCTACCAGCTTAAAATCGGATGAGAAAGTAAAGGTTAAGGTTAAAATTCCTGAGGAGAAAAGAAAAGCTGCTGAGAAAGAAGGTGAAAAGGTTCCAGAATTTTATGAGGTGGAGAAATATTGGGTAGATCTCTACGCCGTGTACGCTGAAGATTGCGTTTATGTCGTTGGCTTGGTTCACGAGCGTTTGAACGATCAGGATTATCCCTTTTTAGCCAAACTCAGCTCCGATGGTGAGATCGTATGGGCTAGGATAGTGAACGTTACCTATCCAACCCCTGGCACGTACGAGTTGGAAGGAAAAATCATACGGGACAAAACAACCTTCATAGCTTGGTTCAGCAATTGCATCCTGTTCATGTTTGACGAAAATGGCAAAATCCTGAATTTTTACATTCTAAATGGAGAAATCGGAGACGTAGCGTTAACGAATAACACAATTTACATAGCTGCATTGCCCATTCAAATAGAACGCATTGAGAAAAAACCCGTAATAGTGGAGAAGAGAGAAGTGAAAATAAAGAAGATTCCAGCCGTTTCGATTCCAATAAGTATTAGAGCTGCGGAACACGAGCTAGAAGCTAAAAGAATCGAATGCTATTCAAAGAACTGGGAAGGAGGGGAGAGAATGCTGATTCCCGTGTAGTTTCAAATTATTTTCTTCCACCTTTCCAGCAGTAACCTAAAACTCTTTCAGGTGGGAGCTTCTCAGAAGATCTTGACCTCCACGTTTGTGGATGGCTCGCTCTTGCGACAGTGTGCCTCCCTGTATAAGCAAGGAATTTTCTCAAATAGGCTCGCCATAATTATCCATCGCTTTTCTTAAAAGAGGATTTTATTAGAGTAAAACAATTGCCTTCGCCTATTCAAATATCTCAAAGATGTGCCTGCTCAACCTTGCCGTCGGGCTCGGCACCATCATACTCGCCCGACAAACGCTGGCTACGACCCACGCACCCGCCCAATTCGCCCATTGGTCGAACTTTGCACTTAGAGATGAGCATCAGCCGTTAACGTCGGACTAGACCACCTTGACCTCCGCCACCCTCAGGTGCGGGCCGCCGCTGCAGACATGTACCACCTGCCCGGCTTTCTCGTCGAATGTTATGTTCGCAAGCTCGAAGTCGTCGCCCACCATCTCTATGCCACGTAGGAGTTCAAGTAAGTTGCCCACGAGCGTTACTGCGCCTAAGGGCTTTTTCAGCTCGCCATCCTCAACGAGATAGCACTCCTGAGCGAGCATTTTGAAGTTTCCATCTCTAACTGAGACGTTGCTCTCGGCGATGCCGCCCACGTAGATGCCCTGCTTCACGTCCATTATTTCGTCAAAGCTCGCATCGCTGCGGTTTATAAACGCAGCGCTCGTCCTTGGCATCGGCATTGCGCCTAGAGGGCCCCTGCCGCCGCCGTTGGGCGCGGTCTCGAAGCTCGCAGCGGTCTCCCTGCTGTGGATAAGCTCCTCCGGCACGCCTTCCTCGATCAACCTCTTCTCACGTGCAGCCACGCCCTCGTCGTCGTACTTGTAGAAGCAGAAGCAGCCGTCGAGAGGCGCGTCGGAGAGCGAGAAGAAAGCCGGCGCCACACGCTCGCCACGCTCGAAAGCGGCACGGAGCGCCGAAATGCCGTCCCTAACGAAGTCGGCTTCGAGCATGTGCGCTACCTTCTCCGCAAGCGTGCCGGCGGCGGAAGGCGAAAAGATTGCTTTGAACTTCCCGCTGACACGTTTTGCGGTGAGTTGAGCGACTGCCGCTTTACACATTTCCCGCACATTCTCCATAATTTTTCCGGCATCGAGGGCTGCAAAGCCGCCGACGCCGCCGAAGAGCCGGCTGTGCGAAGTGGTTGCAGTGTTCACCGTTATAGAAAGAAGCACGAAGGGAATTTCCTGCAAGACATCCACGCCCTCCGAGGTGATGACGTGCTTGCTCTCCACGACTTCTGTATATCTTATCGGGACGCTCCACACGAGAACGTCCTCGGTCGCAACACTCTCTAACTGCCTAAAAAATTCCACTTTGCTTTCAAGACCTATATCCTCTTTCCTTAACGCATATCTGTCTTTGTGTCGGCTAACGAGCGCCAATCTGGCATCGCCATGCGGAAGCTTCGCGATAAGGCGCTTTGCCTTTTCCACCAAGTCTGAAACCTTCTCTCCTTTGGCGGAAGAAAGGACGAGCCAGCTGCCGTTCTTTAAAGCTCTCAAGCCAACTTTACGGTCCTCATAAGCCCTTATATCCTGAACCTGCCCGTCGTAGAGCTTTAAGCTAAAAACCTCCCACTCCTGCAGCTTCACCTCCACGTAGTCCGCTTTCACTTGCGCAAGCACATCGTAAAGCTCTTCTCCTCGCAAGCCTACCACTCTATGAGTTCATCCTCGCTGAAGTGTATTGCTATTTCCCTTCTTGCGGTCTCGGGGGAGTCAGCTGCGTGTATGACGTTGCGCTGGACATCAATGCCGAAATCCGCTCTTATGGTTCCAGGTGCAGCCTTTTTTGGGTCCGTCGCCCCGACCATCTCACGAGCGACCCTGATGGCATCCTCACCTTCTATGACGAACGGTACGACCGGTCCTGAAGTTATGTACGAGACAAGAGGCTCGAAAAAGTCCTTGCCCCGATGCTCAGCATAGTGTCTTTCCGCAAGCTCCCTACTGAGCCTTGTGAGCTTCAGCGCCACTATTTTGAAGCCCTGGCGCTCAAACCTCGAAATAATCTCACCCACAAGCCCCCGCTCCACGCCTTCGGGCTTTATCATTAGAAAAGTTCGTTCTCTCGCCATTTTTCCAACTCCTACCCGCTCGTCATGGTTGATCAACTCCGCTCTGCTCACCCAAGCTTGCCTACTCAGCTCTTGCCGCCTTTCTCGCCCATTTCACCTTCCTAGCCTTCCTCCGCAGCTTTATCTGGTTCTTCTCGCATTTTGAGGAGCAAAAATAGAAAACGGTGCCGTCGTTCCGCACGAACATCTTACCGGTGCCCGGCTCTATCTCCCGCTGGCAAAATGAGCACTTCATCGTAGTCCGCCCCCTTATCTAGCGGTGAGCTTTCTTGCTTCCCGTGCAGTCTCCCGCAGCACTACGATGTCACCAACCCGCACGGGCCCTAAGATGTTCCTCGTAATTATACGTCCTTTGTTCGGACCTTCTAAGATTTTACATTTTACTTGCGTCACTTCACCGTGCATCCCCGTCCTGCCGATGATTTCTAGGACTTCAGCAGGTGTCGCCTCCTCCTCAGCCATTTCTCCTTACCCCTCACCCCGTATTTTCTTTAACTCTTCGGTTATTTCTCTGATCATGTCCTCTGCACTCCCGGGGTCGACGATAGCCGCCGCTGCGGCGCTCACCTCGATGCCACAAGCTGCACCCAGCGTCTTCTTGCTCTTCACGTATATATAGGGCGTCTTCTTCTCCTCGCACAGCGGTGGGAGATGCGCGACGATCTCCTCGGGTTCCACGTCCTCGCTTATGTACACGAGCTTCGCAAGTCCTCGCTCCACGATTTTTGTCGTCTCGTTCGTCCCCTTCTTTATGCTTCCCGTGTCCCTTGCAGTTTGTAAGGCTTCAAGCGCCTTCTTCTCTAGCTCCGCAGGCACCTCAAACTTTACATACATCTTCGCCACTCTCATCCCCCCTAAAGGGTCATCTGCACCTTCAACCTCACTCCCGCGAGCGCGCTCAGCTTGTAATCCTCAAAGAGCACGGATTTCACTATGGTTGAGGGCACGCTCAGCGATATTTCTCTTGTCCTCCCGTATCGTCCCTTACTTATGACCACGGCGTTTATCAACCCCAACGCATCGAGCTCTGAGATGAGGTCCGTCACGCGACGCTGCGTCAGTACATCCGTCCCTGTGTATTTGCATAATTTGCGATACATGTTATAAACCTCACCGGTGCTGAAACGCCTCTTTCTGCGCTCGGTATCCAGCAGTAAAATGCTGCTGAGCACGAGCTTCGATTGCAAAGGCAGCGTTCGCACAACCTCAGCGATTCTGTCCGCCTCTATTTTATTCTTTGCCATCTTTACATGTTCGCCTCTGACTTTCGCAGCATTCTCACGCTCCGCCAGCTCGCCTGCAACCCTCAGAAGGTCAAGCGCTCTGCGGGCGTCCCCATGTTCTTGGGCGGCGAACGCCGCGCACAGCGGAATCACGTCGTCATCAAGGATCCCCTCTTTAAAAGCTATTTTCGCGCGCTGCTCAAGAATATCACGAAGCTGCACGGCGTTGTACGGTGGAAACACTATTTCTTCCTGCCCCAGAGAGGATTTCACCCTGGGATCAAGACGCTCTGTGAAGGTAAGGTCGTTAGAGATGCCTATTATGCTTATTCTTGCATTTCTAAGCTCCGAGTTCATTCTTGAAAGCGTGTAAAGGGCTTCGTCGCCCTTTGAGACAAGTTTGTCTATCTCGTCGAGGATGATTATAGCGCAGCCACCCTCGGCGTCCAAAGCGTTTTTGAACTCCTGATAGACGTGGTCTGTCGGCCAGCCGGTCATCGGCACGTTTTTGCTAAGTTGTCTTGCGACTGCTGCAAAGACTCGGTACTGCGTGTCTATTATTTCACAGTTCAAATAGAACAGCATGCACTTGCTCCCGACCTTGCAGGCGGCGTCCTTCAGCTCCCGCTCGACGTACCGGACGGTCGCAGTCTTTCCGGTTCCTGGCTTCCCGTAGACCAGTATGTTGGAAGGCGTCTCACCTCTCAACGCCGGGGCGAGAGCTCGAGCTAAACACTCTATTTGCTCCTCCCGGTGCGGGAGGCGTCCGGGCACATAGCTCGGACGTAAAACGTCCTTATTTTCAAAAATTCTACTTTCTCCAAGCAAGTTCTCGAAGATATTGCCCACGGCGTCCGCCCTGCCCCTTCCTCCCTTTATTGCGGTGTGAGTGGGTATAGTTTGAGGTCATAGATAAATATTATCAGTACTTATGTCGTCAGGTAGGACCACCGCTCGCTGGCAGCTCAAATTCGACATCGAGAACGTCAAGTTCCGAAACTTCGGCAGCGACGCCAAGAAGCTCGCTAAGGCTTGGCTTGGTTCTACCCTCGTCGCCGGACACAAGTTCCTTAACGTAGAGCCCGCTTTCGCACCGCAGTTCCACGATCGGCTGCTCACCAAGTTCCACGAGGCGGACGTCGTAGACTTCTCGCTCTCTGACGATATCAGCGCGGCGATGCACGACGCGCAGCGGCGTCCTTTGTCGTATCACGCCCTTCAGCCCTTCTAAGGCGGCTCTGAGCTGCTGCTCATCCACCTTTCCGGCGAGCTGTAGCTTGAACCTGTAAGTCTTAGCGGCTTTCACGTTTTTTACGATCTCGACGGCGTCCTTCGTAACGTAGCGCAGACCCAGAACCTCGACCTTACCGCCGCTGCTCTCCCTGATTCTCTCCTCGAGCCGCCGCAGGTCCACGGTTCGTCGCCTCGGGGCGACGACTTCAGCAACGAACGGGCGTCCGCGTCCGAGCATGCGGGCATCGATGTCCTCACGCCCACAGCCGTGAAGAATCATGTCTTCAGCTTCGAATGCCTCGACGACCGGCGCTTTTATGAGTTCTTCGACGGATTCCGGATACATCTTCCCGGTGAAGTTACAGCGTTCGCAGCCCGCACCCCTGCAGGAGCGGCACGGCCACCTCGTCTGCGGAATTCCGCGGACAAGCTTCCGGTAGCGTCCGTAAATGAAGACAGGACGCACCTGAAGCTCCACGGTCTCCCGATTCAGGTCGATGAGGACGAGGACGTCCGGCGTTTTGAAATCGACACGTTTGCCTAGCAAGCGTTGCAGAATCTTCCCGACCTCCCGGTTGAATTCCGACTTCAGCGGCTCGGCGTACTCGGCGCCGGTGAGCTCCCAGAGCATTTCTTCGTTCTCGGCGAGTAGTCCGCTCATCCTCGTGCCGACGAGGAACGTATTGAACTCATAATCTCGCAGCGCCGCCACCGCCCGCCACGCCCACTCCTCGACACGCTCGAAAAGCCCGTTGCAGACCCAACACTTCTCAGAAGATTTTTCCTTCTCCAAAAGCCCCCGTTTTCTGAGCTTTTCCTTTATGAGGCGTCCCCGCTCCCGGTTGGTCATTCCAGTGGAAATACGGGCAAACTGCCGCCCCAAGCAGTTGTCGCAGACGTAGCCCTCACTAAGTATTCGCTTCGCCGTCTCAAGAACGTCTTCGTCAGCAAGCGTCTTCCCCACTGCCGTCATTTCTCCCCTCTCATCAGCCTGCGTCATAGCTCCCAGCTCAGCAAATGAGCATCTTCATAAGCTCTTCAACAGGTGTGTTCCCAAACGCTCCCTTGCGTGCTGAAAATTCGTCGAAACTTTTTACGGAGTCGCCCTCGTCGCCGCTTGGTAGCTCTGCGATAGCGAACGGCACGGGCTCCTTCGTATGCGTTCGCACCGAGACCGGCGTATAATGGTCAGGCATTACTAAGATTCGAGCGGCGCCGAGATCAGGCACGCCCGCAAGGACGTTCCCAACCACTTTCTCGTCGAAGTCTTCAATCGCTCTGATTTTGGCGGCGACATCCCCCTCGTGAGCCGCCTCGTCCGGCGCCTCGACGTGTACAAGCACAAAATCATTGCGCTGAAGACTTTTAAGGGCATATCTTGCTTTTCCTTCGTAGTTTGTATCTAAGTAGCCCGTGGCGCCGGGCACATCGACGATAACAAGCCTCAAGGCTCGCCCAATGCCCTTAATCAGGTCCACTGCCGAAATCACCGAGCCATGAACACCGTATTTTTCCTTAAAGCTTGGGAGCTCAGGCTTCACGCCTCCGCCCCAGAGCCATATCATATTTGCCTTTTGCTTCCCTTCTTTTTCCCTTTTCTTGTTTATTTCGTGCGTCTCGAGTATTTCTCTTGACTTTAAGATGAGTTGCTTGAGAGCCTCGTTCTCAGGCAGGTGCGTGTGGAAGTTCTCGCCAAGCATGTCATGCGGTGGCGTGCATTCGGGAATCTCGCCATCGAACGCATCCCGCAGCACCAAGATGTGCCTGTATCCCACGCCCGCATATATTTCGACATCAGGAAGACGTTCATTAAGTTCCTCGATCAACACCCTCGCCTCTTCACTTGAAATATGTCCGGCGCTGTAATCCACGAGTCTCTCGCCGCTCACAGTTACGAGGTTGCACCTGAACGCAATATCCTTGCCATCCAGCTCCACGCCCCTGCCTAGGGCTTCCAGCGGACCTCTTCCGGTGTAGTATTTTTGGGGGTCGTAGCCAAGTATGGAGAGGATGGCGATATCGCTACCCGCTGGCATCTCGTCGGGAATGGTTCTCGTGACGCCGCAACGTCCCGTTGCTGCTATGAAGTCCATGTTTGGCGTGCTCGCAGCCTGGAGTGCGGTCTTATTGCCGAGCTCAGCGATGCGGTAATCCGCCATGCCGTCGCCTATTAAGGTTATGTATTTCATAGCTGCCGCCGTCGGTGCTATTTTTGTGCGAGCCCCCTTAATAATATGATGCGGTTTGAGGAGTGGGAGCCGATATACGAGCGTATTTTAGCGGACTTTGGCTATGACCGGAAGAGGGATGAGGAGGCGGCGGCGGTAGCAGCGGAGGCTATTTCAAGGATGAGCTGGAAGGAGGTGAGCGTGGAGGAGCTGAGGGGTGTGATCGAGGGGAAGGACGTCCTTGTATGCGGGGCTGCCCCATGTCTCCGAGAGGAGCTGAGGAATATCGACCCTTTTGAGTACGTAGTTTTGGCGGCGGACGGCGCCACTTCCGTCGTCTTGGAGTGCGGCGTGCTCCCCGACATCATCGTAAGCGACCTCGACGGCTATCTTCCTGATATCATCTACGCAAGCAGGCTCGGAGCTATCGTCGTGGCGCACGCCCACGGCGACAACATCGATATGATAAGAAGGGTGCTGCCGGAGCTTAGTAGGGTACTCTGCACGACGCAAGCCAGACCGCTGCCGCCGCACGTCCACAACTTCGGCGGCTTCACCGACGGCGATCGCTGCGTTTTCATCGCGAAGGAGTTCGGTGCCGCCTCCATAAAGCTCGTCGGCTTCGACTTCGAAGATAAAAGCGTAAGTGCGACGAAGCAGCGAAAGCTAAGGTGGGCAAGGCGTTTGATAGAGCAGGCTTTACGTGACTGCTGATGAGCAAGATTAAAACAGGGGCAAGAACAAAATACCTAGAATGTTAGAGATGCCCACGCCCGTGAAGGTATTGAAATACCTCAAAGAGGGGGGCGAGGAGCTTAGCGCCGAAGAGCTTGCTGCCCGCCTCGACGAGCCTTTGGATGATGTGCGGCGTGCGCTGCGCGAGCTTGAGCGCCGGAGCCTCGTGGAGAACGTTCGAGGCTCGTATAGGTATAAAAAGGACAGCTTTTCAGAAGAAGTTGCAAGGAAGGTTTTGAGGGTGTATGATAGAGTTGTAAAGGAGCCATCTTTAGAGCTACTGCTTGCAGGCTTGCTTTCTACATTTTCGCCGTTACGCCCCTCGACGGTGATAAAAGCTTTGGAAGAGGCAGGAGGGCGGCGTCAGGAAGTAGAGGCGCTTATTGAGGAAGAAATAAGGAAGGGAAACTTACGCAGAGTAAAGGCTATTTGCGTGGGTCAGGTCTACAGTGGCTCGAAGTACATACCTGTGGGCTTTTATATCATTGAGGAAGAGACAAGCGAGAGCGAGAAGCGTGAGCTTATTGAAAGGCTTCGCGAGTATTACAGTTGGGTAGGGCTCGAAGGCGTAGCATACGAAGAAGATATGCTCATTGGCGAGTATCCACCAGAACTTGCAAAAGCCGGGCGCTCTTACCTGAATGAGTGGAAAGAGCTGAAAGAGCGTGTTAGAAGGGAGGCGCCGCATGTCTTCAGGTGGCTCCCGATAAAGAGGCAGGAGGTTGTGTGTTATAGAACCGACGACGACATGGGCGAGGGCGGATGGGCGGGGATGTGAGGCTTCTCGTCATTGGAGACACGCACATCCCTTCAAGGGCGAAGAAAATAGATGATGTTATCGTGGAGAGGATAATGAGTGGCGGCACGAGCCAGGTCTTCTGCACCGGCGACCTCACCGATGAGAAACTCTTGGACTTTTACGCCGAGTTCGGTGAGTTACACGTCGTCAGGGGCAACATGGACTATTTAAACCTCAAGAAGTGGGACGTTGCCGAGATTGAAGGCTTAAAAATAGGGCTGATACACGGCGATGGGATTTACCCCAGGGGAAATGTAAAGGAACTATGTCGGATCGCGGAAACGCTTGCCGTCGATGTTTTGATTTCAGGGCATACGCACCGCCCGCAGGTCTTAATGCGAGGGCTCGCCGGCGGCAAGAAGGTTTTACTTCTGAACCCCGGCTCCGCAACGGGCGTCTGGGGCGGCGGTGGTGGCTCCGGGAAGCCGTCGTTCATGTTCCTCGACGTAAGCCGGCGCTCGTGCATCGTGCACCTCTTTGAACTCGAGGGGAGAAGCCTTAAGGAGAAGACCTACTCTTTCACTTTGTGACTCTTACGGCTCCTGTTCTTCCTCGAATTTAAAATCCTTTGGACTTTTTCGAACGTCCTCTTGCTGATGATCTTAGGGTGATTGCCCCGCCACTCCACGTCCCGCCAGTGGACAATGCCAGCGTAAAATGGTTTCTAAGTATTCTGTAAACTTGCATCCTCGACATGTTATGTTTCCGGGCGACCTCACTGACGTTCTGCGTCTCGAGGAAGTCAAAGAACACGCAGCGGACGGTTTCGGCGTCCTCCGAAAGGACTATGCGGCGGCTCTCGTCGTAGCGATAGCCAAGCGGGAGCCGCCCGACAAACGAGCCCTCCTTAACCTTCTTGTCCATCGCCAGCTTCGTCCTCTCGATCGTCATCTCCCGCTCGAATTCCGCAAACGCCCCGATTATATGAAACATGAGTTTCCCGGCGGCGGTTGTCGTGTCTATGCGTTCGGTGACGCTCACGAAGTCGACGCCGTACCTTTTAAGCTCGTCCATTAATAGGATCAGGTCACGAAGCGACCTCGAAAGTCTATCCAGCTTAAACACAACGACTGTATCTACTTCTCCATTTTACCTCCAGTCGCTAAGAGGGCTCGTCCTGAGGGCGGGGATGAATTGGGGAGGTTGGAGGTAGTTAATTTTTTATACTCCGAAAGTTTAATGTAGGTCTGGGCGAGTCCGTGGGTACATCCTGCGGTCAGGGGCGTCGTGACCCGCCCGGCGGGGAGCGTAGCTTTGTGCTGCACACTCCCCAACCTCCCAAGGCTTCCGGTGGAAGCCCTCTTGCGTGAGCAGGGGAGGAGGTCACAGTCTTCAAGAAGCTCCTGCAACGCCTTTCGCTCTATGGTCGCCGCACTCTTGGCGGCGTCCACATATTCTTTGTGAACTTCCCAGCCGTGCAGCTCACAGAACTTGTAGAGTAAGGAGCGTTGTATTTCGATACTAATACCGCTTTCAGCTTGCTCCTGCGTGCTAACCCGGATATATATTCCAACCTTACGGCTCACGTCACGACTTCGGCGACGAAAACATATAAATGCGCAACATACCGTCCGTATGTTACATGGGTTGGCGGACTTTTGAAAACGCCCGCAGCGCCTTCGTCACCGTGCGAGGGCAAACCAAATTTGAGATCGAAAGGCGGACGCCCCTACATTGATAACGTATGGAGACGTTACGATTTACTGCTTTTCACCTTCGTAATAATCGTTATCACAGTAACCAAATTAAAACACGAAATGTTGGAGCAGTAGCAATATCGTTGCGAGCGTCAGCTGAGGCACTGCAATCACCAATCCGGGCTTAAACCAATCGAAAAAATGGATATGGCGGCCTCTTTCCTTCTCAAGTATGCCAAGCGCCACGATATTCGCGGTGCTACCTATCATCGTCAAATTACCGAGGTAGCAAGCGCCAAAAAGCATGCCCCACCATGTTGGGAATACATGGTAACCATAAGCTTCAAGTCCGTGTACGACTGATACCAGTGTAGCCACTGCCAGTATGTTGTCCATAAATGCGCTCAGTACGCCAGCAGTCCACGTTATCAAAGCGGTTATTAAAATTGGGTTGCCGCCAGCGTATGCTATGATAGCTTCGGCTATGATTTCCGTGACGCCAGTGTATGCAAGCGTTCCTACCGTTGCGAAGAAGAATATAAAAAATGCTAACGTCCACCAATCAACTCGACGCTCAATAAGCTCTCTTGCCCTCTCCCCGCTTATCAACAGCGTCACTCCCGCCATTATTAGTGGGACCGCTAACAATAAAGTGTTCCTTTCGAGGTGCAACAGTTCCTCTAAAGGATGATGTAATACAAGACCGCCTATCGTGCAGAGGAAAATTGCCCATGATACTCTCATTTTACGCTTATCTGCTTCCTCCCCAAGATTGGGCTCTCCTAAAAGGTTCATCATATCATTAAGCTTCGTAATGTAAGGGCGCCAATACAAGGACGCAAGTATTATGGTCAAGATCAACACCATAACACCAATAGGAGTGGCCCATCTGATGAAATCAAGGAACGTCAGGTTTCCTTCAAATGCAATGAGTACGCCTATGGGGTTGCCTACAACGGTGAAGCTGCTGCCGACGTTAGTAGCCATTACGGTAGCTATGACCATCGGTAGTGGATCGAGGTCGTAATGTTTAGTTATGCGCAACGTCAGTGCCGTTATGAATAATATTGATGTTACTTCGTCAACGAGCGCTGCAAAAACGGCGGACATCAGTAGAAGGCCAGAAATAAGCATAAGACCGCTCCTGCTGAAGTACTTAAAAAGTATTTCTAGGACGTGCTCAAAGAAACCTTGTTCCTCAAGAAAACCTATTACTGTCATCATACCCATAAGGAAAAGAATTACATCGAAATGCGCGTACTTCATGAGATGCGGGACGTCTAATACTCTCGAGAACAGGAGAACAGCGACCCCGGCGAGCGCGAATGCCAGCCTTAATCTCCAAAAAAGTATAGCTCCGAGAATTATAGCGATGAATATCGTGACGGATACCATCTGACTCGCGTTGAGGTCTGTTCCACTAACTACAATAACTGTCAGTAACAGTCCTGCAATATACGTTATCAAGCCTCTAAGCTTACTCACAAGAGAAAGCGAGGATTATACGTATAAAAACTTTTTTGTTTACAACGGCGTTCTTGCTGGATTTAAATTCAAATGGCAAAGGATTCGTCGCATTTACGATAGACTGGTAGTTAAGCCTCGTGACCTCCTCCCGACTAAAGTCAGGGCTTCCACCGGAAGCCTTGGGAGGTTGGGGAGTGTGCAGGATGTACCTGCTCCCCCCTTCGGGCTGGGTCACAGAAGCCCCTGCCCAGAGCATATAGCCCTGGGCTCGCTTCAATATATTTTTAGCTCCGTTCACATCGGCATTAATCTGGTAGCCACAATCCTTGCAGATGAATAATCCTTGAGAAGGTCTTTCAGCTCGCATCGAGCCGCAACGAGAACATTGCTTTGATGTGTTAAATTCTGGAACTTCTATCACTGCAATTCCTCTCTCAAGGGCTTTATACTTGATATATTCCTTCAGTTTGTAGAAAGGCATCGAATTAACTTTCCTGTTCACTTTTCTTCCCCTGTTGTTCTTTCTAACCCCATTCAAATTACCGACTGCAATTATTGCGTTGTGCTTCTCAGCTTCATCAACAATTTCCTTTGCTATCTTGTGTAGCTCATTATTCACAACTCTCTTCTCCTTATGTCCTGTCCTCTTTATCGCCAGTAGTTTCTTCTCCCTTCCAAGCTTCCTCCTCAACCGGAAATACTTTCCTCTAACCTCTCTCACCCTCTTGCCGTAGAACTTTGGCTTACTGCGGTGGGGCGCCACCGACACCCCCACCCATCTCGCTCCCATATCGATTGCTATGATGGATGAGTATTCCTTCCTGAGTTCAACATTCTTTTTGACCGTCACATGGAGGTAGAACTCACCATTCTTTCTAACGAGTTTAGAGCCACAAATTCCCCACTCCTCGAAGTTGAAGGGTTGATGAGCTAAAGCAACCTTAATACCGCCTCTAACACCGTGAACGGGAATGCGAGCCCAGTATTTGGCGAGCTTGTTATCAGTCTTCCAAATATCCATCAGGTCTTTTCTTATGACAAGAGGATATTCTTTTTTAAGGTCAATTTTTCGATAGGCTCTTTTCCCTTGCTGTTTCGTTGCAGAATAAACGCCTCTATCTTCTCCTGTCTTCAAGTAGTGTTGGAAGTTGTCGTATTCTCGATTAAGTCTAACTTTCGCTTCGTTAGTCCGATGAGTTTACACCTGATGGTCTTTGTTATTTCCATCATTCTTTATACTAATTTCAGAGTATAAAAACCACCTACCACCCCTAATTCATCCCCTCACTGAAGTGAGGGGCTTTCTTAGCGACATTTTGTAAATAGTGAAAATATTATTAGGCGAACATCACCCCTGGCTCTTTAAGCTCCTTTAGTATTTCTCTCTGCCCGCCCGCCATGACTTTCCGTACCGCTCGTTCGAAGTCTACCATCTCAACACATTCTTTGTTCTCCCGCACCGCGAACATCCCAGCTTCCATCGTTATTGCTTTTATATCGGCGCCCGTTGCGTTTTCGGTCATCGCAGCGAGCTTCCCGAAGTCCACGTCGTCGCCCAGCCGCAATTTTCTCGCATGTATCTCAAATATTTTTATGCGGGCTTCGTAATCTGGCATCGGTATTTCTATAATCCTGTCAAAGCGCCCAGGACGCAACAACGCCGGATCGAGAATATCGGGGCGGTTCGTCGCCGCTATTATCTTGACGTCACCCCGCGGGTCGAAGCCGTCGATCTCGGCAAGGAGCTGCATCATCGTCCTTTGTACCTCCCTGTCGCCAGAAGTGCCGTCATCCACACGCCGGGCGCCTATAGCATCTATTTCATCTATGAAGATTATCGAGGGTGCCTTTTCACGGGCGAGGGCGAAGAGCTCCCTCACGAGGCGGGCGCCCTCCCCTATGTACTTCTGGACGAGTTCCGAGCCCACTACACGGATGAACGTGGCGAGCGTCCTTTTCGCTACTGCCTTTGCAAGAAGCGTTTTTCCACAGCCCGGCGGTCCCACGAGGAGGACGCCTTTCGGCGGCTCAACCCCTATCCGCTCGAACCTCTCAGGCTCGATCAGCGGCAACTCTACTGCCTCTCTCAACTCCTGTATCTGCCTTTCAAGTCCGCCTATCTGGTCGTAGTCGACGTCAGGCGCCTCGATCACTTCCATCCCATATATCATGGGATCTTTCATCGAAGGCAGGACCTCGACGACGGACAATGTCTGCTGGTTGAGAGCGACTTGCGTCCCGGGACGCAAGGACGCGACGTCCAAGAAGCCGGAAGCGTTGACCACAAATTTGGGGCCGGTGCTGCTTTTCACAAGGAGCTTGCCGTCGCCGAGAACGTCAATGACCGTCCCGACGATCAGTGGTGGAGACTTCAGCCGCTCGACCTCATTGCTCAGCCGCCTCAGCTCCCGCTCGTACCGCAGCCGCTGTTCTTCCAGATATCGCTTCTCCCGCTCGATTCTGGAAATACGTTCCCTGAGGCGGTAGTTCATCTCTTCAAGCTGCCTTATCCTGTCCATGAGGTATCTCGAAAGATCGTCCTTCGCTTCCGGCGGCACCCTCTCACTTTCTTCCATCTTTTATCCCTCTGTTTCCCTTTTAATTTGTCCGACCTTAATAAATAGTTGATGCAAAATGGCGCAGCAATGCGAGATATGCGGGGCGGATGTGCCGCACACATACCTCGTTGAGATCGGCACTTCTAAGCTACGGGTCTGTAAGGCTTGCGCAAAATACGGCGTTGTCGTCACCGAGCGGCAAGTGAAACCAAGCAGCGTGAAAACGCCGGTGGTAAGGAAGAAGAAAATATACAAGCTTATGGATGAAGAGCTGAGCTTTGAGATCGTTCCCGATTTCGGAAAGCGTATTAAGGACGCCCGGGAAAAGTTAGGACTCAAGCAGGAAGAGCTTGCAAAGCAGATAAATGAGAAGGTCTCACTTCTCCGCAAGATAGAGCGGGGCGAACTTGTTCCTGAAGATAGAGTGCGACAAAAGTTGGAGCGAGTGTTGAACATCTCATTGGTCGAGCGTGTGGAGTGACTGCATTAGAGATTCGGATTGACGTTTGGATGACACAGTAATCATCTGAAGCCTCCCTGTGTCAAGCGTCGTCGGCAGCGCTCAAAGCTATAGAAAGGTAGAAAGGGTGAACTACCCCGCCCTACGGACGGGGCTTCTCCCGTTCCACCTGCCTTTACGGCTAAGGCTTCATCTGGATTCGGGGGGGTTCACAGCTCCCCCATCCCATGCCTCTTAAGGCATGGGCTATTTGCCCATCTCTTCCCCCTTGCGTCATCAGAAACATTCCAATCTTCAGTAGACTGAAGTATTTAAACTTCCCCACCCGCCTCCCCTGTATCCCCAGGGTCTTGCAAGCAACGGGAAGATAAAGTGCCTCCTTAGACCGGAGCGCCGGGGGGTGCTGAAGTCGGTTGCCAGTGATGTGAAAAGGCGTCCGTCCCCGAGCCCAGACCAACGCAAACCTAAAGGGTTTCCCGCCCGAAAGTCCCAACAAGCAGTGAGATCAAGGTAGATTCCAAACTGCCTCCATCCCCAGCTGCTCCCCTCATTGGCGTCCTCGGAGCTACGGCGTTTAAACGGGCCCATGCTTATATGGTGTGGGCGGGGGCTGTGTGCCAAGCCGGAGGGGAGTGCAGCTTCGTGCCGCACTTTGTGAGCTACTCCACGGCTGAAGCCGGGAGCCTCACGACGGCGAGCGGCTCACCGCAGCCTGCCCGCAGGCTATACCCGCAGCCTCGCTAATAGCAAAATTGCAAAACGAATGTATAAACCCAACGGCGATTCATCTCATGTTAAACATAAGCTTTCTCCCGCCGAAATTTGTAAATGTTAGCCCAAAGTACCTTGGCTACGAGCGGCGTGTCGCCTCCTTCAGCGCCCTTGCAAATTTTTCTATTTCCTCCAGCATTTTCTCTTCGTTATCAACATTTTCTTCGATAAGTCTGACGAAGGCACTTCCGACAATAGCGGCATCCGCCCCCGCTGTTATCACGGCGCTGACGTGTTCGGGTCTTGAAATTCCGAAGCCGACCCCCACGTTCACCTCCTTTTTAATATCCTGCTCTAACGCTCTTATTTTCCGCAGGAGCGGCTTCACGTAAGCAGAAAGTTTCTCACGCTCGCCGGTGACGCCGAGCAGTGACACCAAATACAAGAAGGCGGAAGTCTCCCTCATTATCCAGCGCAGCCGCTCGTCGCTCGTCGTCGGCGCCGCAAGGAAAATTAAGTGGAAATTCTCCGCTCGACATCGCTCGAGGAGCGGCGTTGCCTCGTCTATCGGGAGGTCCGCCACGATCAAACCGTCGATGCCAGCACGTTTGCAATCCTCTATGAACTTTCTGAAGCCCCGCCTCAAGACCAAGTTGTAATAAGTCAAGCATATCTTCGGCACGCCCTCAATATCCCTAGCGACCTCAAAATAAAGGTCAGGTGTCATACCCGCCCTCAAACTACGTTCGGTCCCCTTTTGTATGGTTGGACCGTCAGCTATGGGATCTGAAAACGGCAAGCCAAGTTCGAGGAAGTCCACTCCGCCGCTTATCAAAGCATCTGCGATCTTAACGGTAGCATCGGCAGAGGGGTCGCCAGCAGTGATAAAACCTATCAGCCCGCCTTCGCCTCTTTCCTTCAACTCTTTAAACCTCTTTGTTATTTTGTCCATACTTCCCACCAAGCACATAACAGCGTCAATCAGCCTCAAAAATCACTCTTAAAGCTCTAATTTTTGCGTCGCAGACCGTCGTCGCCTTTGAAATTGCCCTCCCTATGTTCAAGTTCGTATCTGAGAGTTCGCCAGCCTCGACCTTTCTCATTACATCTCGCAACTCCGAGGCTATTTCTGCAAACTCTTGCATGCTTGTGAAATTCAGCGCAAACTGTGTCTCGCTGAGTAGCCCCTCGAAGAATGTGAGCACTATCTTCCGAGCGCCGCCACGCTCGCTCTCTTCCAACGAGGAAAACGTGTCTATGAGCCTCTGTCCCATTATAAGACCTGATTTCAACCGCTCTGCAAGCTGATAACCCATTATTTCGTCTTCGTATCCCATCCTCACACCTCAGATGTCTATCTTAAAGCCCCCTATTTTGAAACCTATCTCACGGTCGGCGCCGGACATCCCAGTCGACAGGAATGGGCGAAGCGCTGCCGCGAGGTTGTGCAGCGTCATCGACTGTAAGAGAACCCTGCCAGGACCTGTGAGCGTCGCCACGAAAATGCCTTCGCCGCCGAAGAGTGCAGACTTAACGCCTACAAACTCGATATCGTACTTCACAGAGGCATCAAAGCCGACGATGCAGCCAGTATCCACTCTCAGCGTCTCGCCGACGCCCAGCTCTTTCGCTATGAAGTCACCGCAGGCGTGCAAGAACACAAGACCCTCGCCTGAGAACTTTTCGAGGATGAAGCCCTCGCCACCGAAAATGGCGGCGCCAAGTTTCTTTGTGAACGTGATGTCGAGGTCGACGCCGTCCTCCGCGCACAAAAACGCGTCTTTCTGCGCTATGAACTCCCTTCGCTCTGCCGAAGATATTTCGACGGGCTGGATCGTGCCAGGGGCGTTCCCGGCGAATGCGACGATGCCAGAACCGCTACTCGTAGAGAATTCCGTCAAGAAGAGCGTCTCGCCGGCAAGCTTCCTCTTCAAGCCTTTAAGAATGCCACCTTTGACCTTCGCCTGCATTTTGACATTGCCGCTCATGTAAACCATGGCGCCAGCCTCGGCGTAAACCTTCTCGCCCGCCTCGAGCGTTATCTCTACGATCTGGAGGTTGTCTCCAACGACTTTGTACTCCATCAGACAAATTTTGCGTCGGCATGTTAAAAGCTTCGGGGATGAGTTTTTCATTGGCCCAATTGCTTTCGTACAGGTCATTAGAAACGCTCGCAAGGGCTTTGCAGCGATGCATTAACGCCCAAATATGCCCATCTAAAAGCAATACGTTTATTGTGATGGGAGGGACTACAACATTGTTAATATTGTGTAGCGCAACACTTCACCGCAATGACAAGCTACTTCTAACACACTTGCAGGGTAACAAACATGCTTTATGGAGCAGATGGAAACCGGATAGGACCCACGTGGATCCTTAACCAGAGCCCGCAAATTGCCGCATCACGACCTCCGCAATTCCAGCCTTCATATACACTCCAGCCATAGAAAAATAACAGCAAGTCTTTACGGAACGTTAAAAAGACGTGCATACGTGTCCGTTCTCTGGCAAGATTCAGGTTTCATAAGTGATTCACAAATGAGGTGTGATTTGTGACCGCCTCCCCTCGCTGAAGGGGCATTCTGAGGGGGTTTCCAGTTCATCCTCGCCTTGCCCGGCGGCTCTTTCAGCCTCACGGGCAGAGGTTGCGGTGTCGAGGCTTCACTTCGGCGCCCGACCCAACCCGCACCGCGAGCAACGCATAATACACGCCCTTTATAAATAATCCCCGCCGCCTCCCCTGCTGCACCTTTGAAAGGCGGGAATTAGCAGCAACAATATTCTTAAATGTGCTCTCGCTCTATGTTTCCATGTGCTTCTTCCATCAATACGATTTTACCACCGCTGCGTGCAAGCAAAGATGTCTCCTCTGCTGTGAGTAACATGGCTAAAACGTACGAGTTCTTTAAAAAGAGAACTCAAGCTAATTCTGATTGAAACTTAAGTTATAGACTAAAAATATGGTAGCCATGCAGGCAAGAGGCGTGAAAATAGCGATCTCAGGGAAGGGTGGCGTTGGGAAGACAACGCTTGCGGGCACGCTTGCCCGGGCGCTTGCGAGGGACGGCTATGAGGTCATCGCCATAGATGCCGACCCTGCCATGAATCTCGCGTCGGCGCTTGGCGTTTCGGAGGTGCCGACGCCCATCTCGGAGCTTAAGGACCTGATATACGAAAGGACTGGCGGCTACGGTGGCGTCTACAAGCTCAATCCAAAGGTGGACGATGTCGTTGCGAAGTACAGCGCCGTCGCCCCGGACGGCGTCCGTCTTATCGTGATGGGCACTGTTGAGAAGGGCGGGGGCGGCTGCGTATGTCCTGAAAATGCGTTTTTACGGGCGCTTCTCCGGCATGTGATCTTCAGGGGTAAGGTTGTGATCCTCGACATGGAGGCAGGCATCGAGCATTTAGGACGCGGCACCGCAAGGGGTGTCGATCTAATGCTGGCGGTTGTCGAGCCCGGAATGCGTTCCGTTGAGACCGCAAAACGCATCAAAAAGCTTGCAGCAGACATTGGCGTGAACGACATAGCAGCGATCATAAACAAGGCAAGCGACGAGGCGGTCGTCGAAACTCTCAGAAGTAAACTCGAACAGGAGCTGCGGATACCGGTCATTGGCGTCATCCCTTACGATGAAACCCTGATAAGGGCAGACATGGAGGGAAAGGCGCCGATAGACGTCGGTGGCGAAGCCGTAGAACGCATATACGAGATCAAAGAAAAGATATTTTCCTACGTAAGCTTAGGGTGAGAAAGATGCACTGCTGCTATTCGTGCAAGCATTGGGAACACGCTGTTGTGAGGAAGGCGATGTTCGACATTAAGCGGACGAAGAGCGATGAGGTCGTTGTGGTTGAGATCCTAGGGGAGCGTGTCGAGGTGCCGGTGTGGGATTACGAGATCGATGAGACGTTAAAGGAGCTGATAGAAGGGATAAAGAAGGGGAGCGTAGGCTACTGCCGGGGCAGGATCATCCGCCCTTGGGATAGCTACGAGTGCTTCGAGCCGCGATTCGTGTTCGAGGACTACGACGATGAGGAGGACGAGTACGTCGAAGAAGCGTATCTTGCATGCTGGACTGCGGAGGGCTGCCCTTTCAAGGAGGAATGTTACAAAAAACGAAGCTTTCCTTACTTTGGGTGATGAAGGTTGAAGAGATACTGACTTTAAAAGAGGCGTTAGAGGCAGAGGCGGACGCCGCCGCCCGTGAGAAATTGAGGCGGGAACTTGAGGCATGCGTCAGAGAGAAGTGTGAACGGCTTCTTGAAAAGTGTTTAGTGCACGGCGTTGCTAGGCTCGTGAAGTCCATAGGCTTCCTGCCGAAGCTCGAGGACGGGGTCATCCAAAACGCTTATGCAAAACTCTTTGCTCGTATGGCGACGAATCCGAAGGAAAGCGTGGAAAAGATAAGGGTGTTGCACGAACTGACAGCAGTCGCCCCTGCTGTCGAGGAGCGAGCAGTCCTACGCTTCTACGAGCTGCTCCTAGAGAAAGAACTTGTTTCTTACGTCGAGATTTTAAGGGGGGTGACCGGCGTTGCCCTGAGTGAAGAGCTTGCCAAAAAGCTCGAAAATGCGAAAAAGGCGCAGGAAGTAAAGATAAGAGAGTTTCTGAGTCGATGCCCCTAGCTAGTCTTCTTCCTTGTCTTCAGGCCATAGCTCGCCGGGGCCCGGCAGCTGTATTGGCTGCGGCTCGCCGTCTTTCCAGAACTTCTTCACTATGGGGTGCTCGACCTTCTTCAGCCACTCCTTGAGTTCATCGGGCTCGACGGCGTCCTCTTCGGTTGGTATGAGATGGAAGTGCGTCTCTGGGATGGCGTCGGCGATCTTCATCTTCAGGTCCTTAGGAATCCAGACGACACGATCCCAGCCGCCGTCGCCCTGCGCAAACTTCGGGCTTTTGAGATAAAGGACGCAGGCGCCGCAGAAGCCATGATACTGGACGCCCCCGCCGCACATGCCCGCAAGCGTCGAGAACGGCACGCCCAAAGGCGTCTTGCCCTTGTAGGTGCGGTTCACAATGCCGAGACCATCAACCTCCGGAATGTAGAACACTAGAATCTCGAAGCAGCCGCAAGATGTCATCGGGTACTTTATTGTTGAGTACAAGTACACCCGCTTTATCGTGCGGTTCGAGCGTTCGTAGATTGCTTTCTCGACGCCAGAGTAGCATCCGACGTCGGGGTCCAAACACTCACCCTTCGGAATGACGAAGCAGTAGCCCATGGGGTCGACGTCGAGGCACGCACGAGCGTTATGCCAATTAAGAACGCCGCAGAACGGCGTACGGTCGGGCGTGATCACGCAGCAGTGGTTCGGCGCAAAGCTCTGGCAGAGCGTACAGCCGTAGAAGGATGCGATGTCCGCCGCGCAACAACCTGCGGTCAGTACAAGATAATTCATATCCACAAGCTCGTCATGTAGCTGACATCCCGCTCGCTTCCCGGGTATGCACTACAGCCTATGATCGCCACCATTCCGGAAACCGTCCCGAAGCCGAAGGCGTAGGCGACATCCCTATACTCGATAACAGGCGTACCCCTGCCGGGTCGCATCTTGAAGCGCTCCGCTCGCATTTTGTCCTTGGCGGCGCTCAGGATCAGGCTCATTATTGGTATGTTCTCAGGACAGACGCCTTCACAACGCGCGCAGAACCAGCAGCTGTCGTAAAGTTCTTTAAGTTTCTCGGCGTCGCCGCCCTTTGCTGCGAGTACCGCCTCCGAGACCTCAAGAGCATTCGGGCAGGCGTCGTCGCATACGCCGCAGCCATTGCAGCGGGCGGCGTCGCTGAGTCTTGGAAGCATAAGCTTTTCTCCCTCCCTTTAGAGAGCGCCCTTGCGGTCTCGATGGCGACCTCCGCCGCCTTATCTGGATTCAGGATGAGGACGCCTGTCACCTCGCCACCTACTAGCATTTCCACGATCTTCGAGGTTTCCTCGCCGGTCATGTCGTCAAGCCCCATGCTGATGACGAGACGGCAATTACGGCGGTTCTCGCCCTCTTCGCCTCTTCAAGTTAAGGTGGACGCATTGCTCGCCCACGACGATGACGTCGGCGACGCCGGCACGTACCACCCTCAACGCTTTCAGGGCGCCGCCAAGATGCTTCACCCGCTCATAACGTCTGCCGAGGTCGAAGCCCATCTGCCCGACGCCGCAGATCTGAATTTCGTCTTCGAGCCCCCGCTTTTTAACAAGTTCGATGGTTTCTATGCCCGCGAGGAACGAGTTTCCGAGGAAGAGAATGACGGGCTTTCCGAGGTCGAGGGCGCCGACGCCACGCTCTATGAAGTGCGGGAAGTTCGGAAGGTCTACGAGGTCCTGTTCAGCCGCGCTACAAAGCCCGAAGCAGGATTCCTTGACGAGCTCCGCCACCTCCGCCGCAAGTAAAACATCGAGCCCGCATGCATCGCTTTGCACTCTAGGTCAAGAACATCCAATTCACCAGGCGCCGTCGCTGCCGCCAGAAGTTCAGAAAGCTGCCTTTCCGCATATTTTAGGGCGTCATCGGCGTCGTCCAGCGTATATATCGGCTTTCCGGTGAAGAGCATCGTGCATATCGACGGGTATCTGACGTTGCGTCCATGGCTTATTTTCTCGTCTCTGCCGAAGCGCTTAAGCGCTTCGTCGAGGAGCTCACGGGCGTGCGAGATCATCTGGGAGGCGCCACGACACGCTGCGAGCAGGCTGTCCCTTGCGCACTTCGTCCGCATGTCCGAGCCGCAAGCGCCCCTCTCGGTGCTGAGGTCGCAAGGTCCGAGCGAGCAGTCCGTGCACGTCTCCGACTGAGGAACATGCAGCGGCGAGTATCTGCCGAGGAGAAATCCTTGAGATCCCTCGCCGACGGGTATATGCGGAGGCGGCACTCGACCTGCTGCAGCCGCCGCTCCGACAGCCGAAGTCCGGATGTTCGATCGCCAGCTTCACAACCTCTTCTATGCCACGGGCGTCCCTAACTACTTCTTTTATTTTCACAGAGGTCTTCCCAACGGTTGCTATCAACTCAGATTCTTCAGAGACCTCATTTTGCAAAACGTCTCACCCCAACAGGTCTACCTCCTCGAAACACTTCAGGCATAACTTTTTCTTCACCCGCCCCTCACTCATCGCCCCTATGAAGGACTCGCCCTTCATTCGATACCGGGATGATACTCCTCATAGGACACTTCTTTCGTGCAATCGTCGCATATTTTCGCACCGCACTCACTACACTCGTATATAGCCTCACTTTTACCGCATAACTCACACAAAACAGCCATTCTCATCACCCAAACACCTATGGGGGCACAGTCATAGATAATGATAAAATATGATTTAACGCTTTCGTAATCACATGGCAAGCTGCCCTGCGAGAGCAACAATCAATTTAATACCAGAGACGAAACTGACGAGATGGAACGAGGCATGCGGCAAAAGGTCGCAGTGCTGGACTTCGGCGGGCAGTACGCGCATCTAATCGTCAGGCGGTGTCGGGAGCTCGGTGTGTATTCCGAGCTCTTCCCGCACGATATCCCTGCGAAAGAGCTTGTAAAGGAGGGGACGCGGGCGATAATATTCTCAGGAGGACCGAAGAGCGTTTATGAGTCGGATGCGCCGACATGCGACCCTGTGGTCTTCGAGCTCGGCGTCCCGATTTTGGGGATTTGTTACGGTGCGCAGCTCATCGCGCACCTCAAAGGCGGCGTCGTGCGGCGTGCTGAGCAGAGGGAGTTCGGAAAGACCGATTTTTTTATAGATAAGGAAGACGAGCTGTTCCACGGCATTCGCAGGAGGATAACGGTCTGGATGTCGCACAGCGACCGGATAGAAGAGCTGCCGAACGCTGAAATTTTGGGGCACACGGAGCACTCGCCGCTCGCCGCCTTCCGCATCAGGGGCGAGAACGTCTACGGCGTGCAGTTCCACCCCGAAGTGCACCACACGGAGAGCGGCAAGGAAATCATCGGGAACTTCCTGTTTCGGATCTGCGGACTGGAGCGCAACTGGGAGCTTAAGGACTTCGTGCGGCGTGCTATAGAGGAAATAAGAAGGGAGGTTGGCGACAAGAAGGTCATCTGCGCGCTCAGCGGCGGCATCGACTCCACGACGACGGCGCTCCTCGTGCACAAAGCGGTCGGCGACAACCTGACGTGCATCTACGTGGATCACGGGCTCATGCGGAAGAACGAGACGGAGGAGCTTCTGGAAACCTTCAAAAGACTTAAGCTGCGGGTCGTGCACGTCGACGCTAAGGAGCGTTTCATGCGTCGCCTTAAAGGCGTGAGCGACCCCGAGGAGAAACGCAGGGTCATAGGGGAGGAGTTCATCCGGGTTTTCGAGGAGGAGGCTCGAAAGCTCGGCAGGGTGGACTTCCTCGCCCAGGGCACCATATACCCCGACAGGATCGAGAGCGCAAGGGCGCAGAGCGGCGCCCGTGCTTCGAGGATAAAGTCGCATCATAACGTCGGTGCGCTCCCGGAAAGGATGAACCTCAGGCTCATAGAGCCGATAAAAGACCTTTACAAGGACGAAGTCAGGGAGATAGCGAGGGAGCTGGGGCTTCCTGAGGAGATAATAAGGAGGCACCCGTTCCCCGGACCGGGGCTCGCCGCCCGCATCATCGGCGAGGTCACCGAGGAGAAGCTGCGGATCTGCCGGGAAGCATCGTTCATCGTCGAGGAGGAATTGAAGAAGAGCGGCTGGTACGACAGGGTCTGGCAGGCGTTCGCGGTCGTCGGGGACGACCTTGCGACCGGCGTCCTCGGTGACGAGCGTCGCCTCGGGCACATCGTCATCGTGCGGGTCGTCGAGTCCGTCGAAGCCATGACCGCCGACTTCGCCAGGCTGCCGTACGACGTGCTCGAAAACATCAGCCGGCGGATCACCAACGAGGTCGAGGGCGTGACGTGGGTCGCCTACGCCATCTCCTCGAAGCCGCCGTCCACCATAGAGCCTTGCTGACGCTCGACGGCGACGGCGGCGGGCAACGGGCGACGGCGAGCTGCCGGCGGGTAGCTGGAAGGTCAGACGATGTGCACGCCGACGACCATCGGGAACGCCCCGTATTCGAGGTTTTTGAAGCCGTAGTCCGTATGCGTGAGTCCAATGCAGAAATAGACGGTGTGCCTCCGCAGGAACCGCAGCATGCGGTAGCCGAAGAAGAGGCGCTTCCGACGCTTGAATTCGTTCCAGAAGTCGTAGAACGACAGGCAGCGGCACGACCAGCCACGGAACAGCCTGCCGGCGCCGTCCCTGAAGTCGAATCTTATGTACTGCTCGTACGTCCGCCCCTCACGGCGAGCCCGGCGGTCTTCATAAGCCCTTAAGATCCTCGGCTTTATCAGCCCGAGCGTCCGCCCGCTCTTGAAAACGGCATCCACCGACTCGTCCAAGTGCTCCTCCAGAAACCTCCTCTTCTCCTCGTCGCCGAGCTCCCTGACGACGCCCCCGCCGAACACGAAGAAGCGATCCTCCAGCCGTGGGTTTCCGCCACGCCACTCGTCCACGTAAACCTTGGAGACGCAGAGGTTTCTGAAGTTCGGCGCCCGTCCCTGCGGGAAGACGTCCTCCTCGTATATGGACTGGAGGCGGAGCCAGTTTCCGTGCTCGTCGATGCCGGCGACGCAGACGTGGTTGCGCTCGGGGCGGGCGACGGCGAGCGTCGTGAGGTGCGTGGCTCCGACGTCCCGCAACGCCTTGACTTCCAAGTCGAGCTTCTTGACCCTCGCATATCTGCCGACGCTGATGGTTTTCGTTGCGTGCTTTCCGCCGGCGTAGGCGTTTTCGATGAGGAGGACGTCGCCGACGTTTATCTCGTCGAGAAGCTCCGCCTTTTCGTCCCGGAAGAAGACACGAACGTAGTCACGCTCGTTTGCGACGATCAGGCTTCTACTTTTGGCGTCGGCGCCGCCCGCCGGCGGCAGCACCCTCAACACCCTGCCCACAAAGCTGACGCTCGGCATCAGGGTTATGGTAGCGTCCACGCAATATAATTGTGGGGGTGATCGAGGTGACGAGGATAGTTTTGACCGCAGACAGAGCCGTTTTCACGGATTACCACGGTTTTGATTTCTTTGGGTTTGGGCTGTGCATGCCGTACAGGCTCGTGCCCAAGGTTGTGGAGTACCGCCTGCTGGCGCCTAAGACGCCCACCGATGGTTTGAGGGCAAAGTACGCCCCCTACGCTCTGGGTAAGGTTGAAGCTTCTCTACTCGCCTCCGGCTTCAGCCGAGAGGATGTTGTGGTCACCCCTCCGCACATGATAAGAAAGGCTATCGGTGAAGACACGGAAATAGTCGGGGTGCACGTGCTTGACCCGAAGGGCTTGGCGCCCGTCTCATGGACGCTGAGGTCGCTAAGCGGTGGGGGGAAGACGTGCACAGAACTTGAGTTTGAAAAGCTCATGTATGAGATAAAAAGTCTGAAGGAAAAGTACGGGTTCAGGGTGATCGTGGGCGGACCGGGCAACTGGCAGTTGAGAGGATATGAAGATGAGTACGGTATAGATGTGTTGTACGATGGTGAATGCGAAGTGACATTTCCTTTGATGGTCAAGAGGATTCTTGACGGCGAGGAGGTGCCGAGACACATCCGTGGAGAGTCGGCACCTGCGGACAGGATTCCACTAATAACAACTCCGAGCAGGAACGGACTGGTTCAAATAACGATAGGATGTCCGAGGGGGTGCCGCTTCTGCAATCCGACGGTGCGGAAGTTCAGGTCCATACCACTTGATAGCGTCCTGAAAGAGATTGAGTTCAATTTGAGAAATGGCGTGGAGAACATAAGTTTTGTCACCGAGGATGTGTTGTTGTACGGAGCCGACGGGCTGCGATTGAACCCCGACGCGGTCAAAAAGTTATTTGAGTCATCGACATCCCTGGCGGCGAAGTACGGAATTTCGAGGAGGGTCGGATTTTCCCACGTGTCCTGCGCCTCTGCATTGGTCATGAGGGATGTGGTCGAGTACATTTCGGAAATTGAGGGGTTGAGCGAGGATGAGCCGGCGTTTCCTCAAATAGGTTTCGAGTCCGCAAGTCCGAGGATCGTGAGCAAGTATTTTAGGGGGAAGGTGCGCCCGTACAAGCCTGAAGACTGGCCGGATGTTCTAATTGAAGCCTCAAAGCTATTTAACGATGCGTACTGGTATCCATGTTACACATACATTGTGGGGTTTCCGGACGCAACTGCAGATGATTACATAGCGACCACAGAGCTGATAGATGATTTGAGAGGCGAGGGTTTCATCGGTTGGACTTTCCCGCTGCTCCTTATACCTATAGGAGGCTCGGCGATAGAGAGGAAGAAGGAGGCGGACTTCACATATCTCTTAAAATTACCCGAAGAGGCGATAGATTGCATAGTGGCTGGCTGGAAATTGAGTGTTTACAATTCCAGAAGGTTGGTGGGTAAGTTGATGAAGGGAAATTCATTAGTTTCAAGGGTAATGCTTCGCTTGGTGTTTAAGGCGATAGATGCTATGGAGGAATGGATAGACGGCATAAAGAGGGGGCTCGAGGTTGTGGATGATGTGTACAGCAGGGTTGATATCAGGGGCAATTCGGGATTTGTCAGGGCTCTACTACGGTAGGTGCGGTCGTGAGCGCGCTTGGGAGGCGGCTTTGCCGCCGAACTGCGGTGCGGGCGTCCGCTCGAACACGGAGCGCCGAGCGGCTCCAAGCGTTAGAGGCGGTGCCCCACCCCCATCATCACCTTCGTTCGGGCTCAGCCGGCGGGGACGATGCCGAGAGACCGACGGCGCGCACGGCGGGCGCCGCCGCCCCGCACCGCACGCCCCCTACAGTGCTGGCTGGGTGGTGCGGCGCAACGTGGAGGTCAAAGCGTAGGAGGCACGAATTCAGAAATCTGCGGGGCGTCGCCGGAGCCTCGGCTGTCCAAGCTGTTTGTTTCAGGCACGCCACGTGTCCACGATTTTGAGGAGCTTGTCGAAGAAGAGGCGTTCGGTGTCCCAGGGTCCGGGGCACGCCTCGGGATGGTACTGCACGCAGTGCACGCCCAAGTACGGGTTTTCCAGACCCTCGACCGTCGAGTCGTTCGCATTTATCTGCGTAACCTGCGTGCCCTCCTCCGCAGCGTCCAGCGACTCCTCGGCGACGGCAAACCCGTGGTTCTGCGACGTTATGAAGACCCTTCCGAGCTTGAGGTCCTTGACCGGCTGGTTTGCGCCCCGATGCCCGAACTTCAGCTTGTACGTGGAGGCGCCCAGCGCCAACGCTATTATCTGGTGCCCCAAGCAGATGCCGAATATCGGGAGCCGCCCTAAGAAGTGCTTCACGACGCTCACGGCGTTCTTCCCACGTTTGGGGTCGCCGGGACCGTTGGAGAGCAGGATGGCGGCGGGCTCCACGCCCTCGATCTCGGAGGGGGGCGTCCACGCCGGGAACACGTAAATGTCGAGGTCACGTCGCTCTAAGCTCTTCAGGATGTTGCGCTTGATGCCCATATCCAGCACCGCTATCCTCTTGCCTCTGCCCTTTATCCTGTAGGGCTTCCTGCAAGTCACCTGCTCTATCAGGTCGAGCTCGGAAATGTCGGGCTGCTTCTCCGCCAGCTCCAGCGCTTTTTCTCTGTCGGCGTCACTTATCGTCTCCTTCACGACGAGGCACGCCTTCATCGTGCCGTAGCGCCTCGTCTTTATCGTGAGCATCCTCGTGTCCACCTCGCAAATTCCGGGGATGCCTTCCGAACGCAAAAACTCGTCTATAGTCATCCTCGACTTGTGGTGCGACGGACGCTCGCATATTTCACGCACGACGAAGCCCTCCACCTTTATCCCGTCGGACTGGAATCTGGCGCCGCTGACCCCGTAGTTCCCGATGAGCGGGTACGTGAGCATGAGAATCTGCCCCTTGTACGAGGGGTCGGTCAGCGCCTCCTCGTAGCCCGTGATCGGCGTTGCGAACACAAGCTCGCCGGTCGCCACCTTCGGGTACCCGAAGCCCACGCCCTCCACAAGCGTGCCGTCCTCGAGCGCTAGTACCGCTTGCATCCCCCTTAGTTAGTTCCGGGAGTATTTAGCTTGTCCGCTTGGAAATTCCCACGGACAAGCTATTAGTACGATCGTGGATCTCCCGTACCAGCGCTCACGTGGCGACGACCTTAACCCGTCGGCGACAACGTTTAAGAGTGCCGGCAGCAACGTTGAGATGGTTGCCATGTTCGTCTCACAGGTGAACATTAGGGAATTCAGGGGCATCAGGAGCTGTAAAAAGCCGCTGGAATTTTCCAAGTTCACCGTTCTGGTCGGGAGGAACAACTCCGGCAACCCCTTTTTTCTGGAGAAACTTTCGTTATGTTGATTCTGTTAATTAGAGTAAATCTAAACTTTGTCCAGAAGAGAAATATTACAGGAGCTATGCTGAATGCTGCTGGAACGATTAAAAATGTAGATTTATCACCATACCTTGTTGGTTCTCCTTTAAATCCAAAGTGAACAGGAACTTCCTGGGGAAGGGTTAAATAAGCGTAAATTGCAAACATCCACATTACTATAACTTCCAATATTATTAAGGCTACCATCACTTTGCCAGTTTTATTTAGTGGTTCTGGATTTATTTGGTCGTTCATTTTCTCTACACCTTAAGCATTTTGCCTAACATTCTGGGGATATGTAAAGTTTGCAGAGCAAATTTGGGTGAGCGTAGCGAAGCCACATATCCACCTGTCGTCCGAGTGTTGGCACCGAAGCAAAGCGGAGAGTTCACGAAGTCCCGCCTATCATTTTCCTCTTTTTATTTTCAACACCTTTACCCTTCTTGGACAAACACGCTATCATAGGTGTCTCTATCAATGTAGACAACAATATGGTCTATGCCAACTCCTGGCGTAGGATCGTGCCAGTGAACAACCCAGCAGTAATGATCTTTACCATCTGCGGGTTTACCGGCACTACTAACGCTTTCAAAATCTTTTATCCTCCATTGTTCGTCAACTTGGTAAACTAAGCCCTCAGATGTAAGATATACCATTTCAACGTAATATGTTGCACTTGGATGCATTTCAAGGTATTTTTTAACTATTGGATGTTGTCTTGATACCTCCTCAAGCTTCTGGAGTGGTGGTGTCATCAAACCTTCTCTATACTCAACGACTTTAGCTTTGCTCAAGTCTTGGGGGATGAAAATCACGATACACTGGTTTTCCTTATTTCCCTTGGTTAAGTTGATGACAACATTCTTGCTAACCTCAATTCTGTTGGCTTCGACTACAGATGCGTTGTATTTTTCCCTCTTGCAAATCCCAATCGGATACCAAGGTATGTCGCTATCAAAGATTATCCTCTTCAATCGGATTAGCACGCCATTTTTCAGAAGGTAGATGTCGGAATACTTGTCTTCGTATCCAACGCTTCCCGATATCGGAGCTGTGTCGATGGTAATACCGTTCTCGCCAGAAGGTATTTCTCTAAGGTTGAGCTTCTCTATCTCCTTGAACAGGGTTAAGGGGTGCAAGCCTTCGCCAACTTTCTCAGCTTTCCACGAGTGCCACCTCACCTTTCCACAAGAGACCTCAACCTGATACCACCTCGGCTCTCCATCGAAAGTTCCGGAGAACTGCAAAACGATGTGCTCAACTCTCCCATCTCTATCTATCTTAACGTAAAGCCACTGTAAAACGGCTGTCTCGTTTTCCACCCCAGCATTTTCCAAAACAGTTTTCCACAAGCTGGATAAAGGCAAGCCATAAGCGCTCGGTGAAATGCAGGTGTAAATCTGATCAGAATTTAAGTGATTAATGGTTATACCGACGAATCCTACGAGGATGCAAAGAATGCTGAGAGCTATTAACTTTTTTCTCATTTTTCAACCTCCTTTTCAACCTCACTTATCCAATTTTTGTCTATCTCACCATCTTTTGAGATTGCCCAGCAACCATATCCTTTAACATCGGCACTTTTTGTTAGTATATTTCCTTCGTAATCTCCTTTCAAGACAAATACTGCTTTTTCAACGTTTGTCAGAATCCTGTAACCGCTTGCATTAATTGGAATGTGATTCCTATCCTCTGGTTTAATCCATTGGCTTATCGTTACGTTGATCGGCTCTCTGAATGTAATTTCAATTATCCTGCCTTCTTGCTTCAGTTTTTCAACGTCTTCTTCAAATATGGCACACGTTCCTTGTAAATTCACGTTTTCAAGAGTTGAAATCAAATTATTGGCTAATTTTGTATCCATTTCAATAACTTTCTCTTTTCCGATCTGCCATAAGGAGATCTTCTCCATTTTAGCAACTGCTGTATGAGCGACAACCGTTTCGTTGTGTTCATGAGTGAGGGCGTTAGCCCCAAGCAACCCTTCGGGTTGCAAGAGTGCACACCATTGCATACTTTAATTTCCCTTTTTTCACTCCAGTTCCGATAATAACTTTGAAATCTTATCTTTCAATACCGGAACTTTATTTCTGGCAACGTCCCAGACTATATCTAAATTCACTCCGAAATAGAAGTGTATCCTGCAATCTTTTTCCATTCTATATCGCCGTGTCTGTTTTTTAGTTCATCCGATATATTCTTAACAGCCTCACCTATTATCTCTATGTTTCGTAATACCGCATCCTGTGTTTTTATGTCTTCTGCAAATTCATCGTATGACATGTCTTTTGTGAAATCAATAATTCTGTTACATGCTTCAAGTATATCAAGCAGGAACTCTCTATCGCCTCTACGAGACATAGATCACATTCTCCTCAATTTCTTTTCGGATGTGTTCTATTTTTATACTTCTTACACCCTCCTTTGTGAGCAGATCAATTTTTTTACCCAGAAGCTCTTCCAGATATTCTGCCAGATTCAGAAAATTATCAAAGGTCGCCTTTCCCTTTTCAAATTCCACCACTATATCTACATCACTCTCTGCTCTCTGCTCCCCCCTTGCATATGAGCCAAACAAACCTATCCTTTTAACCCCAAATCTTTTGATTTTATCTCTATTTTCCTCTATTTTCCTCAATATCTCTTCTGAAGTCAGCATTCTTCTCACCCTGTTAATAGAAAAATTAACTTCCTTAATTTTAAATCTTTTCGAGGCGATGGAAATCGTTTCACCTAATGTTAGGGATATGTAAAGTTTGCGGAGCAAATTTGGGCGAGCGTAAGCGGACCAAATATCCACCTGTTAAGTAACCCAAAGGGCGAGGCACGAAGCACCGCAGGGCGCCCACTCATTTTAGAGTTTCATCTGCTTTTTCTCTTATTTCCTCTCCCGCTACGCATTTGCCCGACAATTCCGGCTACTAAATTTATTCTCGGAACTCTTTTCATATAATCCTTATATGCATCGCCAAACTTTTCTATGTTTCTCCTTTCTTCTTCTACCATAGCAAGACACAGTAGAACAATTAGGATTGTGCCGACAGCCAAGCTGATCCAGTGTTGCGAGATAACAATCAGTGCAAAAATTATCAGGATGTGACTGAGGAATTCTGGATGGCGAACAAAAGCATACGTCCCGCTTTCAACAAAAGTTTCCCTACTCTTACTCATGTTCTCTCTATACCTTTTCTTTCGTGATTTGCTTGACCATAGCAAAAAGATAATTCCAAATGTCAAGATTGCCCATCCTGCGTAAAGTAGCTCCGCCAAATTGGCAGAATTATAACAAGAGATTGCGGATGCCATCAATATTCCATACAAGCCAGCATATACTATGTGACCAATCAGGTGCAATTTTGTCATATTTTCATCCCGCCGTTTAATTTGCAAGCTGGGCATCTCACTCGACGTTCCGGTGTGAAGCCTTGCCGCAGTGAAATTTGAGCATAGCTCGCTTCAGGTCAGCCTCCCTTTAACAACTCTTCCGCATACTTGATTAATGCCTTAAATCAGTACGTGCTCAGCCTCCGCTTTCCCAATCTTCACACTCCCACCGCCAAGGAAGCCCCCTGTCGGGGGGAGGAATTGGCGAAGATTATTTATATGTGTTTTGCGTATTTGTTCTCGTGGGCTGGAGCGGTCTGCCAGCTTTCCAGCCCGTGAGGCGAAGCAGCCGTCCTGATTGGCTGATGAACGTCCCGGCGGGACATTGTGAGCAAGCTCCCGTTCTTCAGACGGGAGTGGCTGACATCCCCTTCAGGCCTTTCCTTCTTTATCTCCTCCACATGCAGACCTAACGACGCCAAGTGCTCAAACTTTCCGATCACTTTGTTCCATTTTCTAATCGTTGGAGAGCTTTTGAATTTATCGCCTACAATTTTGTTAAGCAACGTTCCAACTTCTCGGCAGTTTGCGAAAACCCCTTTGACACGCTCTAAAGCACTCCTCTGCCCTCTCTACATAACCCCACGCTTCTTCGATCGTTTTCCTTTCGGAACTTCAACAATAAAGTATTCCCCAATCCCCAACCTCGGGGCATAATCATGAATCCAATCTGTGGAAGGAATCCGTATATCTTTTTTCAGTAGCTGTTTTCTCACTTCCAGAAATACTGGACTACCGTTTCCAGAGATCACCCATAGGTTTTATGTGGCACTTGGAGCGATGTGCGAACATAAGTGAAAGTGAATCCAAAGCGATTAGAAAACGAAAGGGCGAACCGGACTGAAGTGGCACTATTTCCTACACCCTGATAAAACCCAAGACCCCGAGAACGGCTACGATCAACCCCGCAACTCCGAGCCACCAGAGGTGCTTCAGCTTCTCGTTGTAGTATCTGAAGTATCCGAAGAGGCTGAACAGACAAAAGAGGAACAGCAGCCAGGGGTCGTGAAACGCAAATGCCTGAAACCCTAGGAATCCCAAGAAGCCCAAAAACCCCAACCTCCACATTCGTTTTTCCTTTTCACGTTGCTCCTGCCTCATGCTCGCACGCCCCTTTACCGTAGAGCCCAATTTGAGATTGACGAAACATTTAAATTTTCCCTCCTCGTACCGATGTGCAAGAAAATAGCAACCACGGTGATGCGGAAACTTGAGCGTTGAGGTGCGTGATGAAGAGATTGTGGAGAAGATCGTGAAGGGTGAGATAAAGCTGTACGAGGTCGAGGATTACACGGGCGGCGATAGTTTCAAGGCGACGGAGCTACGTCGTCGCGCAATCGAACGCATAACCGGCGTGCGTCTCGAAAACATCGGCAACTTCTCCATAGATGCCAACAGGGCGATGAAGGCGAACATCGAGAATATGATAGGTGTGGCGCAGCTCCCGCTGGGCATTGCAGGGCCTCTTCAGGTTAAAGGTGAATTCGCAGACGGCTCCTACTTTATACCCCTAGCCACCACCGAAGGCGCCCTCGTCGCGTCGGTGAATCGAGGCTGTACCGCCATAAACCGCAGTGGTGGCGCCCGCTCCTTCGTGCTGCGGGACGGCATGGCGCGGGGTCCCGTGCTGAAAGCTAAGAGCGCGGAGCACGCCGTGCGCGCCGCCCGCTTCATCGAAGAGAACTTTGAAAAGTTGAAGAAAATAGCGGAGGACACCGACCCATTCATCACGCTGCAACGGATCGAGCCTTACATCGTCGGTAGGAACCTGTTCTTACGTTTCGTTTACGGCACCGGCGACGCCATGGGCATGAACATGGCGACGTTCGCGACAGACGAAATCCTTAAGTTCCTAGAGCAGGAGCTTGACTTAGAACACATAGCCCTCTCAGGCAATCTTTGCGTCGACAAAAAACCGTCGGCGATGAATTTTCTCCGCGGTCGGGGCAAAACGGTCGTCTCGGAGGTGGTCTTAAAGCGTGAGGTGGTCAAAGAGGTGCTGAAGACGACGCCCGAAGCCATGGCTGAGGTTTGCTACCGGAAGTGCTTCGTCGGCAGCGCCCAGGCTGCAGCTTATGGCTTCAATGCTCACTTCGCCAACATAATCGCGGCGATATTCATCGCCACCGGTCAGGATGAGGCACATGTGGTCGAGGGCTCGCACGGGATCACGACGGCGGAGGTCACCGAGGACGGCGACCTTTACTTTGCAGTGACGCTACCGTCGTTACAGGTAGGAACTGTCGGTGGCGGCACCGCCCTCGGCACGCAGAAAGAAGCGCTCTCCATAATGGGCGTCTACGGTCCCGGCAACCCGCCCGGCAGCAACGCCAAGAAGTTCGCTGAAATCGTGGCGGCAGCAGTGCTCGCCGGCGAGGTCTCGTTAATCGGTGCTCTCGGCGCACGACACCTTGCGGAGGCGCACATGCGGCTGAACCGTTAACGATGCGAAAGGACGTCACCATCGTCGGCGCTGGACCGCGGGCGCCTGCGCACACTTCCTCGCAAGACCCGGCTATGACGTTCTACTAGTTGATAGAAGAAGTTTTCCGCGGGAAAAAGTGTGCGGCGACGCCATTTCTCCACGCTCGCTGAAGACGCTAGAGGAAATGCGGCTCCTTGGAACCATTGAGCGAAGCGGTTTCAAAAAGTCCGATGGCATAACCATATTCTCGCCGAGCGGCTACCGCATGAGCGCAAAAAGTCCTAAGACAGACCCTACGGCTATGTAGCTCCACGAATGGAATTCGACGAGATTTTACGAAGTCATGCCGTTGATGCGGGCGCCGAATTCTTCGAAGTTCTGGTTAAAGAGCCTCTGTTGAAAAATAAAAGCGTCGTGGGCGTCAGGGGCAAACATGATGGTAACATCACTGAAATAAATTCAGAAGTAGTGATCGCCGCTGACGGCGCATTTTCAGCACTCACGAGGTACCTGTTAAAAGAGGAGAGAAAAAGGCGAGCCAACGTAGGCGTCGCGGTCCGTGCATACTTTTCCGGCGTTGAAAGTTTTGATTTCGTTGAGTTTCATTATGAGCAAAAGTTGCTGCCAGGTTACGGCTGGATATTCCCGATTGGTGACGACATGGCGAATGTGGGTGTGGGCGTGATGCCGGCGCACAGGAAGATAAACCTGAACGCGTACTTTAAAAGGTTTATTACCGGTGCCACAAGGCTAAAGGACGCAAAGCAGGCAAGGCGAGAGGCTGGCTCGTCCCGACGGGCGGCAGCCGCCACGAACGGAATTCTCTTCATAGGGGACGCCGCGTCCTTTGTGAACCCCCTTACCGGCGAGGGCAGCGCTCGAAAGCGGGAAGCTTGCTACTGATGTCGCTGCGAAGGCTTTGAAGCTTGAGGACACGAGTCTAAGGACGCTGAAAGAATACGACACGGCATGGAAAAAACAATTCGCCGCAGACTTCAGGCACTCTTTACCTTCAGTCGCTAAGAAGGTTCGTCCTGCGGGCGGGGATGATTGGGGTGGAGGCAGTTAATTTTCCGAAGTGATGCGAGTCGGAGCGAGCCGTGGGTATATCCTGCGGGCAGGGCTGCGGTGACCCCGCCCGATCGTCTGAACCACCCCCAACCTCTCCGGGAAGCCCCTTGCTAAGCGAGGGCGGAGGTCACTCCTCAGAAGGCTCGTAAGACGCCCCTTATTGCTGGATAGGATAATAAAAAATGCGTCCATGGACGAAAGACTGGCAGAGTTACTCTGCGGCGTCGTGACAAACGTTCTGCCGAAAAGAAAAGCACTGTCGCCAAGTGTGCTTCTGAAATTCCTTCTTTGACGAGCTTTCCAAATAAAAGAGGAGGAAGAATTATTTGTATTCGTAGAAGCCCTTTCCGGTCTTCCTGCCCAAGTATCCAGCACGCACCATCTGGCGTAGGAGCGGGCACGGTCGGTACTTCGGGTCACCGAACTCGTTATAGAAGACTTCGAAGACTGCGAGGAGCGTGTCGAGCCCGACGAGGTCTGCGAGCTCGAGCGGACCCATCGGCCAGTTGTAGCCGAGCTTCATGGCGGTGTCTATGTCTTCCTTCGGGGCGACCCCCTCCATGAGCGCAAACATCGCTTCGTTAAGCGACGGGAGCGCAATCCTGTTCGCAATGAAGCCAGGTGAGTCCTTGCAGACGACCGGCGTCTTCCCCAGCTTTTCGGCAAACGCCCTTGCGACCTCGACGGTCTCATCGGAGGTCGTGAGCCCCCGCACGATCTCGACGAGCCGCATCACGGGCACGGGGTTGAAGAAGTGCATGCCGACGACCTTCTCCGGACGCTTGGTCGCCGCCGCCATCTCGGTGATGCTCAGCGACGACGTGTTCGATGCGAATATCGTGCGCTCCGGGCATATCTCGTCGAGCTCTTTAAAGACCTGCTTCTTCACGTCCATGTTCTCGACGACCGCCTCGATGACGAGGTCGGCGTCGCCCGCCGCCTCCTTGAGGTCCGTCGTCCCCTTTATCCGACCGATGATGGCGTCGGCGTCGCCCTGCGAGATTTTGCCCTTCTGCACGAGCTTCCCCAAGCTCGACTTCATCGTGCTGATGCTCCGCTCCACAAACTCGTCCTCGATGTCTCGAAGCCCGACCTCATAGCCCGCCTGTGCGCAGACTTGTGCTATACCGGTGCCCATTATTCCTGCGCCGATCACAGCCACCTTTTTTATGTCTTCCACCTTCATATACGCTTCACCCCATCTTGCCCAGCCCAAATCCTGATCCAAAAATTACGGATGGAGTCAGGGGAGGACATCTCGTAGTCATTTGAAGCCCTATTTAAAACTGCCGCAATTGTCGCAGGAAGCCTATCTTGAAATTGCATTTTTATTCAGCACAAAAATGGGGTTACTTTTATTTAACGACCCCCACTTTATTGGGTATGCTATTCAGACGCAGAATACGAGAGATAGGAAGCCTGCCGAGGGGAATAAGGTTCGAGCCCGTGGATAACGTTTATTCTGGTGACTCAGGGCGGGGAGATACTCGGAGGAGTGAGTTTCGACGGACATCGTCCCTGTGATGCGAAATATACGGCTTCTGGTGAATCTTACCGAATGCGTTGGGAGGAACGCCCCTCTAAAACTGTCGTACATCTTGACGGCGAGAACGTGAGTGCGACGCTCAAACTACCAAAATGCATTGTCCGCATCAACGGCAAGAAATACAAGCTGAAGAGACAATGCCTCACTGAGGTAAGCTTCTACTTCATGAACAGACATGGCGGCGCAATACGTTTTTACCGAAGCTCTTTCAGCCGGAGGGAGTACCTCATGGAATACGATCCGAGAGGGATTCCCGAAGAGCACATATTCATAGAGGCGGTATATTCTGGGCGATCTGCTCTGCGGAAAAATGAGACGGAAGATCTGTCGTCTATCCTGTCCGCTCTACGACTATGACGGCGCCGTCAACCTCGAGAATGTCCACAGCCTTACCCCTCAGCATGAAGCTCCGCTCCACCTCGAGACACTCGCTGTCAAGCTCGATCTGCTCCTCCCCCAAGCGAAGCACGAAGCTTCCCCGCTCTTGTAATTGCTTGTCCACCTCTTTCGGGTCCGCTTCTTCCAAAGTTTTGATTATTTCCTTAGTTTTATCCCTAAACCTCGGACCGATGACGCTTAACTTTGGAGCCACCTTCACCGGCACAACTTCGGCTTTAAGCGCTGTCACGTCCTTCCTAAACTCGATTTCGGCAACCGCGGCGCTCGAAAGGTCGTCCAATCCGTCCTCCTCTGAAACATCGATGTTACTGTAAACCTCCAATTTTCCAAGTGGGGCGTTCAGCGGCATGCCTCGCTCCGATTTGTATTTCCTGACGGCGGCGGCGATCGCGTTTAGAACATCACCTTTGCGCTCTGCATCCTCATCATAAGGCAACGGCGATGGCCACTTTTCAAGATGGACGCTCCGAAGTTCGTTACCACGAGTAACCCTTGAGTACAACTCCTCTGCGAAAAACGGTGTGAACGGCGCGAGGAGGGCGGCGACGGTCTTCAGCGTGATGTAGAGCGCCGTCCTTGCGGAGTCACGGGCGGCGTCCCCGAAACGCCCGTAGAGCCGGGCTTTCACGAGCTCGATGTAGTTGTCGGCGAGGACGCCCCAACAAAAGGCTCTGAGCCGCCGCATCGCCTCGTCGAACTTGAAGGCTTCCATGTTCTCGGTGACGTCTTTTACGAGCTTGCTGAGCTTCACGAGCAGCCATTTGTCCACGGTGCGCAGCGTTCTGATGTCGTCTTCGGGGGGCGTGAAGTCTTCGAGGTGCTGCATCGCAAAGCGCAAAATGCTCCAGAGCTTCTGCAGGAAGCGGCGGGCGGCGACGACGTCCTTCCAGCGGAACTGCACGTCGCTCCCGACGGCGCCACCGATCGCCGCCCACTGCCTGAAGGCGTCCGCTCCATATTTTTCAATGACCTCTTCGGGCGCCACGATGTTGTTCCTCGACTTGCTCATCTTGTAGCCGTCCTCGCCGAGGACCATCCCGTTTATGACGATCGTCTCCCAGGGGATCTCGCCGGTGAGGAGTAGCGTCCTCAGAATGGTGTAGAACGCCCACGTCCTTATGATGTCATGCCCCTGCGGTCTCAGCGCCGTCGGCTCGAACTTCGTATCGCCCCACGGACGCCAGCCCGCAACCCAGAGCGCCGTCAGCGAGGAGTCCATCCAAGTGTCGAGCACGTCGCTCTCGCCCTCGAACTCGGTGCCGCCGCAGCGCTCGCAGCGCTCCACGCTCGGCGGTCGCTCCAAAGGATCGACGGGCAGTTCCTCATAGCTCGCTACTATGACATGCCCGCACCTCTTGCAATACCAGATCGGGATCGGCGTCGCGAAGATGCGCTGTCGAGAGATGCACCAGTCCCACTCTAACGACTCCGCCCAGTTCTTCAGACGCAGGAAGAAGTGCTCAGGCACCCATTTCACACGACGAGCCGCCTCCACGACACGATCGCCATCTATTTTCAAGAACCACTGCTTTGTGGAGAGAATTTCGATAGGCGTCTTGCAACGCCAGCAGACGCCGACGCTCTGCTGAAGCCGTTCTTGTTTCGTGAGTATGCCCTGCGCCCTTAGATCCTCTATGATTTGGCGGCGAGCTTCCTCAACGCTTAGCCCTTTGTATTTGCCAGCAAGCTCCGTCATCCTGCCCTGTTCATCTATGGAGCGGCGTAGCGGGAGCCCGTGCTCCTTCCACCAGCGGACGTCCTGCCGGTCGCCGAACGTACATATCATCACGACGCCCGTCCCGAACGACGGGTCGACGCTTTCGTCGGCGAAAACTTTGACAACTTGTGAGAAGATCGGCACTTCCACCTCCTTGCCTACTAGATCCTTGTACCGCTCGTCATCGGGGTGGACGGCGACGGCGACGCAGCTCGGCAGGAGCTCAGGACGCGTGGTTGCTATCTCCACGTAGCCGCCATCGACGAGCTTGAACTTCAGGTAATTCAGAAAGGTCTCCCTGTCCTCGTATTCGACCTCCGCAGATGCGATTGCGGTCTCGCAGCGAGGACACCAGTTCACAGGATGTTCCGCCTTGTAGATAAGCCCTTCCTTGAACAGCTTGACAAACGTATACTGCACGAACTTCTTGTAGTAATCTTCCATCGTGATGTATTCTTGACTCCAATCGATGCTCATGCCGAGCCGTCGCATCGTCTCTTTCATCTTCCTGATGTTTTCGAGCGTGAGTTCTCGGCAAAGGCGGCGGAACTCCGCCCGTGAGACTTGGTTCTTCGTGATGCCGTGCAGCTCCTCGACTTTAACCTCAGTCGGCAGCCCGTGGCAGTCCCAGCCTTGTGGAAACATCACATTGTAGCCCCGCATCCTCTTGTAGCGGGCTATGAAATCAATATAACACCAATTCAGGGCATTTCCGATGTGAAAATCCCCCGTCGGGTAGGGAGGCGGCGTATCTATGATATAAGGCTCCGCCTCCGACGACTTGTCGAAATAGTAGAGGGAGTCATCCCAACGCTCCAACCACTTCCTCTCGACCTTTCCGTGCTCGTATTCCTTCTTCAGCATTGTCCCTCCCCTGCGTCCCCTCCTTTTTTTTCAGTGTTGTCTCTTATAAGGGTGTCGTTCGGAGAAAATCGGCAGGCTGGTGGTGAGTGTCATGCTGCTCCGCCCATCTTTTCAGCGACCCATAAAGGTTACATAAGTCCTCCCAGTGACCATTATGAAGATGATCCACGAGTCCGTGAAAATATAGAACACTAAGATAGGAAAGAACGCTGTAATTCTCGAAAATGTGATACTCGGCCACAGCGAGAGTGCTGAGGGAGGTTGCTGAGAAGAAGATAGGTCTGGAAGAGTACAGGTTCAACGGGGTGAAAACTCGAATAGGCAACAACGTGAGCATACAATCCAACGTTTACATTCCTACGAACACCGTCGTCGAGGACTTCGTGTTTTTAGGCCCGAACGTCGTGCTGACGAACGACAAGTACCCCATAAGAGAAGAGTATCCTCTGAAAGGACCGCATAAGGCGTGGCGCAACCGTGGGCGCCAACGCCGTCGTTCTTCCCGGCGTGGAGATCGGAGAGGGCGCCTTTGTCGCCGCCGGCGCCGTCGTCACGAAGGACGTCCCTGCTTGGAAGCTCGCAATAGGCGTCCCAGCCAAGATTCTGGACCTCCCAAGACGCTTGAAAACGCTGAATAGAATTCAATAACGCTTGACTATGAGAAGATCCTCAGGGACTTCAAAATGTTCAGGTGGCAGTTCCACGTCTTTTTCGTAGTGTGTGCAGCCGAATTCGAGCGTGATGTTCGTGTTCTCGTATCTTGAGGTGATGATGGCTCTAAGGGGGAGCTTGTCGGCATCGGAAATCCACACTTTCACGGTGGCAGCAGCCCGCCACGGCATGAGCGACGGCGGCAGGTCGAACCCGACGACGTGCGTCTCGATAGTATCGTTCCCAACCCTTAGACGCTCGGTCCCTAAATACCTGGGGTTTTCGGCAAAACTGAAAAGCTCAGCGATGTCAAAGTGGAATATGGGCAGGAATTCGTACTTCAGCAGCCCGCTCCCCGTCCTGTACTCGACGACATGTTCCGCGACCGCAGGCGTGTACAGCCAATAATACGTGTCTTTTTCAAGAAGCCAAGCGCCTTCAAGTGTCTTTCCAAGCTCACCACCCACCATTTCCATCTTTTCTTCGTTCTCCCCCTCATATTCGAACTCAAACCCATTAAACGAGATTTTCGTGCCCAAATCGCTTGCAAGCTCAATACTGAAAACATATTTAGCTCGTTCGTGTGCGGCAGGCGCCTTGACATCCTTCAGTGTATAAACTTCGGCTCTTAACGTGTGAAGGCTCTTTACCGCATCTTTTGACGATGCAAGTAGCGCTTCAGCTTTGTCTTCGTGCGGCGGTGCGAGCATCGACATGCATATGATCAAGAGGGCGGCAATTGCCAAGCCTGCTACCGCCGTCAGCACCGTAAGCCGCTTCACGTGAGAAAATTTTAGAAACTCCAATATAAGTCTAATCGTAACTTTTAACAAATTTTCGATATCCCGAAAGCAATCACGCTTGCGCAACTTCAAAAACAACGGCAACAAATTTTTATCCTTCAGAAATGGACTTAAAACGACTTTCTTAACATCTGATTGAGGCTCTATGCGGGTAAGAATCGTGGCAGTCGCAGTGCTCGTAGCATTCTTTATATTCGTAATGTGCGGTAGCGCGAACGACGCAACGCTCTCGCACATATTCGTGGACGCCGACCACAACGGAGTTCCAGACATCAAAGATGCGCAGCTTGGGAGGCGTCCGAATTTCGAGGCTTCAGGGGCGGCAGTGCTGCTCGCGCTCACGGCTCCTACTGCGGCGGCGGCAGCGGTCTCCTTCCCTGATGACGACAACGGGGTCGTCACGGAGCCGGATGTCGAGCATGACCAGAAGTTCGACATCTCATTTAAAATTTACAAGAGCGCACGAGGCAAAAGCAGCACGTGCGGCATAGCCGATGACGTATGGCTTGTTGAACGCCTCTTAAAGAGGGAGGGTGGGCTATGAAGAAGATTTTTGCTGCGGTTCTCATCGTGGTGCTGGTTCTTTGCATGCTTTCGCTGCTTTCGGTCTCGCTTGCCGGCGAGCTTCCGGACGCCGACGGCGATGGCATTCCCGACGCCGTGGATGTGGACTCCGACGGTGACGGGTTGCCCGACCTCGTCGAGTTCGTAGTGGGTACCGACCCGTTTGATGCGGCGAGCGTCGTCTACATCGAAAACTTAGTGGAGTTCGTGCAGCAAGTGCTCGAAAACACCACGATCGAAATAACCAGTTAGGGGGTGAAGCCATGAGAGGCGCAAAACTGTCAGCAATCTTTGCATTCGCAATGCTCGTGGCGGCAACCGTGGCGACGGCGGCGCAAGGCGGCGTGCACGTGAGTGTGGACGCGAGCGTCAGCCCGGACGTCATCCAGCTCGGCGAGACCACGAGGGTGACGATCGTGCTCACCGGAAGTGGGACGTCTGAGATATCGTTCCCGCTCGACGTCGCCCTCGTCATGGACTGCTCAGGCTCGATGAACCGCTACGGGGCGATCATAACCGACGTGCGTGACGTGACGCTCACCACGAGCTACCAGAAGATCGGGGAGTTCACCATCTCCTCGCCTGCGGATGTGGAGATCATGCTTCAGACCTTACCGGGTAGAGGCTACGGCGCTGACGTCTACTTCTATTACTACGACTACTACTACGCTTACCTGAAGAACAAAGATACAGGGGCGAAGACGAGTACCAAGGGGGCGTACTCGGTTGTTCGCTGGAGCAACCTCCAACCAGGGACTTATGAGGTCTACGCAAGGCTCTACTACTACCGCTCAGGCTACACGCAGCCCGATAGGACGTTCTGCGTGGAGCTACAGCCTGTGAGAATAGAAGGGGCAAAGAATGCTGCTAGCGAGTTCGTCGATCTCTTAAAGAGCAACGACAGGGCGGCGCTCGTGAAGTTCCATTCCGATGGCTGGAGCTATTCTGCGTATTGTAAAGTTGTTCAGAGCCTGACTACGGACAAGGACGCCGTCAAGAGTGCGATCAACGGGCTTTCTGCGAGCGGCGGCACGCCCATGGGGGAGGGTCTCGACAGGGCGCTCGACCACCTCGAAGCTTACGGGCGGAATGACGCCGTCAAAGCCATAATCCTGCTGACGGACGGCTGGTGGAACATGGGCGTCAGCCCGCTCGATCAAGCACAAAGGGCGGCGGCTGACGGGATCCCGATCTACGTCATCGGCTGGGGCGGCGTCAACTACGACGAGCTGACGCAGATCGCAGAAACGACGGGCGGCGAATCCTTCTTCCCGGCAACCAGTGATGATCTCCTTAACATCTACAAGGAGCTGGCGGTCGAGCTTTCCAACATCACCGCCAAGGACGTCGTCGTCACGTTCAAGCTCGCAGATGCCGTCACGTACGCCGGCAATGCGACGCAGACGCCGCAGATCGTGGGCAACAAGCTAATATGGAGCGTCGGCGAGCTTTCCGTCAATGAGACTTGGAGCGTGTCCTTCGACGTCAAGCCATTGGTTTCGGGCGATGTCGTTCTGAATACCGAGAACTCCATAGTCGCTTACGAAGATGTCTTCGGTGAGGAGCACGAAGTCCCGCTGCCCTCGCTCAGCGTCGCTGTCACGGCGCCGCCCGTCGCCGTTGCGACCGCACGTCCGAACGAAACTTACACCTATGAGGACATAACGTTCGACGCTTCTGCGAGCTACGACCCCGACGGCTCGATAATCAGCTACGAGTGGGACTTCGGCGACGGAACGACCGCAAGCGGCGCCGTCGTGTCCCACGCCTACGCCGACGACGGCACCTACACGGCGACCCTGACCGTCACCGACAACCACGGGGCGAAGAACAGCACGAGCGTTACTGTGAAGGTGAATAACAGGGCGCCGAGCGTGAGCATAGCGGGACCAGAGGTCACAAGTGAGGGCGTCGAGGTGCAGTTCGAAGCAGATGCTTCAGACATCGACGGCGTCATTGTCGCCTACGAGTGGGACTTCGGCGACGGAACGACCGCGAGCGGCGCCGTCGTGTCCCACGCTTACGCCAGCGCCGGTAACTACACAGTAAGGCTGACCGTCACCGACGACGACGGGGCGAAAACGAGCGCAACACATGGGATAAGAGTCTTGAGGAACTTGCCGCCGGTGGCGGTGCTCGAAGCCGACAAGACCGAAGTGAAGACGAACGAGACCGTCACGCTCGACGCTTCTGCGAGCTACGACCCCAACAGCTACATAGCCGTCTACAGATGGGACTTAGATGGGGACGGCGGCTGGGACGTGGAGGGCAACGTGGTTATGATAAGCCACGCATACAGCCAGCCTGGAGAGTACACCGTGAGGCTTGAGGTTGAAGACAATTTCGGTAAGACGGATTCAACGACTGAGATAATAGTGGTTGGCGAAGGCGTTGGCTCCGAAATGAGCGGTAACGTCACGTGGAGCGGTAGGCATATCTTCAGCGTCACTCCCGAAAGTCCGACAATAGGACAGCCAGTCGATGTTGACGCATATGCGCTGGGCATTAAGAACAACAAGAACCACTCAGTTACGGTCAGGGTGAAACTTCGTGTTGACGGCATGCTCTTAGCACGGAGGGATGAAATTTTAAACGGAGAGGAGAAAGACGTGAGGATAAGCGTCACATGGGTGCCGATGTCCAGCGGCACACACATAGTATCGCTACACGTGCGCGAACTCGTCGGTGGGGAGGAGAGATACATAGGACCGACGAACGACCCCGCCGCAGCAATACGGGTGCGCATAGAGGAGGTCAGTTAACTTCCATATCCTTTATATTTTTCTTCCAATTTTCCGCAATTTTTTATCTCTGGCTCCCAACTTTTTAAAACATGACAAAAAAGGCGCAAGTGAGCACGGATTTCCTCGCAGGCATCGCTGTTTTTATGCTCACATTAGTTCTTCTCGTATCGCTCCTGCCGACCCTCTTCACGCCCATGCAGACGAGAGCCTCCGATCTCCAGCCCGTTGCTTACCGAACAAGCTCGATTCTCGTCGAAGACGGCGGTATTTACAATGTCAGCGGCTTCATAACTTCAGAATGGCATAAAAACCTCAATTTCAGCAACCTGACAGCAGTGAGCTCGGTTTTAGGCAACGTTAAGAGAGTGGGGCTTGCATCAAGAGCTCCGACTTGGTCGTCCTACGAGGATATAATCCCCAACAATCTTTCGTGGGAGAAGATAGAGAAGCTACAGGAGTGGTGGAATAATCAAACGAACATCTCAGAAGAACAGCACATACACCGAAAGCTTGGGCTTTTCGTCGAGGTGGACGGCAGCGAGCTTGAATATAGCTTCAATGTTTCGCTCTTTGAATTCAACGGCTCGCCGATACTGCGAATCGGCAGCCCCCTACCAGAAGGGGGCAACATCAACGTCGAGAAGATGGAGCGGCTTGTCGCTATTGACGATCCGCCTCCGAACACCGGCACCCGACTTGGCGATGTGAGATGCGCGAAGCTTGTGGTTTACGTATGGTAGGCAAGAATGTAGAAAAGTCGAAGGAAGGGTCGAAAGAAGGTCAAATGCACACTATAGAGGCCCTGATGGCAGCGATGCTTGTAATAGGGGTCGTAATATTCGCTGCCCGCTCCGTCCCGACGACGAGCATGCAACTTGCTGAAACCATGGACGTCCAGCTCAAGCTCTATGCTGAGGACTTCCTCAATGTCCTTGACATGGAGCGGGAAGATCACACGAGCTGGCTTTATCATCAAGTCAATGGAACGGTTAACGGCTCTCATTGGGACGGCGCCAAAAACATCACAGAACAATGGTTACGGACAAACCTTAACGACAGAGGCGTATTTTGTAAAGCTGAAATCCTAAAACTCGATCCCTTGAAGCTCAAATGCATCAATGCCAGCAGCTGTTTCGGCTTTGACGAGCCACCTGCTAACGCCATTTCTGCGTGGAAGCTCGTCACCGTGCTTAATGGAAGCGTTCCTGAGGTTTACGAGGTGAGGTTGACGGTATGGCAGATCTGAGCGGCGTTGCGGGGGGCGACGTGGCACGTAAAGGGCAATGGATCGTCCTTTCAGGGCTGATCCTCGCGCTCGGGCTGCTCGTGGTGGTACTGCTTTTGAACCAAGCACTCTCCGCAGGTCACCGTATTTCGCAGGTGGAGGCTCGATTTCCCAGCTACGAGATGAACGAGCTTTATGAGGAGACCGTGAGGGTCGCAAAGCTTGTTAAAAACGAGAGCGCGTTCGACGACTTGATGGCGTGGTATGCCGAGAACGTCTCGGAAATATATGCCGCTCATGGTTTTATCGTGAACATAAGCGTGGTAAAAAGGGACGAGAGGAGTGCAAACATTCGCATTTTCCTGTCAAATGAGAAAGTAAACTTTACGCTGGGCGTGTATGTCGAAAGAAGCATTCCGCTGGAATAAAGGAAGTGTGAAAAGCGGGGCGGTGTCGCCAATTTCATTCATAATATTCGCAACAGCTGCTATTATCTTCGTAGCAAGCTTGCAGCTTTATCACGACACACTCCTCGACTTTCCGTCGAAAGTGGCAACTGAACAACAGTTTAATGATCTAGGGAATGCTTTTAGCACCGAAATAATGGAGATGATCCTCACGTTGCCGCATGGTGGCACCGTCACCGTCACGGAACGCTTGCCTGTGGAGATTGGTGGACGCAATTACCGCATTCTCATCCCGCCTGCCTCGGATCAGCTCCAGTTGTATTCTTTTAAGGGTTTTTCCTTGAATTACACGCTCAGCGGTATGAGCGCTGAGGTGAACGCATCCGCTGTTGAAAGCAAAACCGCCTATGGCGGTGTTAAAGAGTTGACCTTAAGCTTCAGGAGGTGGTAAGGTGAAACTCAAGATAAGGAACGCTGAAGCCCGCGGCGGCATAGTGTCTCATTTGGAAACACGCCTCAATATATTGTCTGACAAAAGAGGAGTTTCTGAAGTTATTGGGTATATCCTTATGTTTTCGGTGGTCATGACCGTTGTTGCTGTGGTCTACGTCGGCGGCGTGCCTCTCATCAAAAAGACGCAGGAGGAATCCGTCTTCCAGAGCATGGAAACCGTCTTTTTTAATATCCAAAGTAACATCGAAAAAGTGGCTCTCGGGCAATCTCCATCCCGCACGATTAAGGTTAAGGTGAGTAAAGGCTCGCTCTTCCTCTCTGATGGAAGCTGGATGAAAATTTCTTGGAGTGATAGTGGCAGCACGTACAGCGAAAACTTTACTTATCAAAGCCTTGTGTTCTTCCTTGGCGGCCATGAAATTGTTTATGAGAACGGCGCCGTCGTCGAAGCTTTCCCAAGCAGCATTATAGTTTCAAAGCCTAAAATCACCTCTCTTAACGTCAATGGCAGCAAATATCTGTATATCTCCATAATCAACGTCTCAGGCGCCTTCTCGGCAGGCGGCGGCGTTGCCGAGCTGACGATAACACCGTATCCCGACGAGGCGGATGCAACTGAAGTCGTAGCCCACACGCAAGTCAGCTACGTCAATATTTCCGTTGGGGGCAAGTATTCCTCAGCTTGGATATATTATTTGGAGGAAGTCAATGCCAGCTTCAACGGCAAACTTTTCTCCCCGCCTCCCCCTTCTAAGCGTTTTGTGAATTTTTCCAGCTCATCGCCTTTCAACTTCATGCTCGTCGTGCATAACGTAACTATTGCGGGGTGAGAAGATGAGCTTCGAGCCTGAAGAGGACAAGGTGTTTTTCATTTGCGAGTGCGGCTATGTCTTCCAAGAGAATCCCGAGAAGTTCCCAGTACGCTGCCCGCAGTGCGGCAGCGAAAACGTCTCTCGTACTTGAATCGAGGCGCTAGCGAGCTGCGACGTCGAAACTGCCGTAGTGGTATTTAGGGAGGCAGTGACTTCTCCCTCACTGAGGGGCATCCCTCAGTGCGGCTACGGCACCTTTGAATGGGATTAGCAGCAACAATATTCTTAAACGCTTTGAGCTAAGGTAGCAACTCCTCGAGCGTCTTCCTGAACGTTTCAAAAGCTTCCTTACCATAAAGGCAGAACACTACCCGTTCGAGCTGTGTTTCGCCCTTTAGATACTCGATGGCTGTAGATAGCATGATCCTCGCCGCCCTGTCCATCGGGAAACCAAATATGCCTGTGCTTATCGCTGGCAAAGCGATGCTTTTTAGCCCTCGCTCATCTGCGAGCTTTAAGGAATTCAGCGTCGCATTTTTCAGCTTTTCGTCCTCGTCGCCCTCGCCCCATCTGGGACCGACGGCATGTATTACATACTTCGCTTTGAGCTTTCCACCGGTCGTTATCACGGCACCGCCGACCGGACAATATCCAATGCGGTCACATTCCTCTTGGATTTCATAGCCGCCCTTCCTGAGGATCGCTCCAGCGACGCCGCTACCCATCTTCAGTGAAGAATTTGCAGCGTTGACGATAGCGTCGGTGTCGAGTTCGGTGATGTCTCCTTCCATAAGCTCTAAAGTGGAGCTGCCAACACGCTTGCTCACCTGCATATTTCTGGGTTGATCCTGCTTGCTTTTCTACTCTACGGATAAAGTGGTGCCTGCAGCATTGAAGAAAAACTTCTCCTTAAGCACCTCTGCAAACTTCAAGGCGACGCGCACGCCAGTGCAATGTGAAACGCCGACCAGCGAGACATCGTGCCGCTTCAGCCACCGTAACGTCTCATTTATCCTACGCTCGCCAGCTCCGAGGAGATGTGTGCCGCCGATGACGCCGTATATCTTGGAAGCGCCAGTGAGCTCGAGAGCATGCTCCAGCGTGTTTATCATGCCTGCGTGCGCACAGCCCAGCACCACAAAAATCCCTCGTTCGTCAAGATCTATCACTAAGGCTTGATCATCTAGTACTTCGTCTCGCCTCAAGCCTGAATCCCACACGTAAAGGCTTTTATCCACCTTCTCAAAGTTCACTCTCCTCTTTATCTCGCCTGTGGTCATGACGTTCGACGCCAACCGCACAGCACTCGCTTGAAGCTCGAAGCGAGCTCCGAAGCTCTCAAGTTTATCCCTAGCATAAGGGATGCCAACATATCGCTTCTTACCCTCCCGGACCACATATTTCCTCTGGAAGATGTCGGGGTGCGCTAAAACCCTCGTCTTCCTTATGCCGCCCTTGCTGAGACGCCGCAGCACGTGGAGAAGCCCGCCGGTGTGATCGTAATGCCCGTGGCTCAGCACGACGGCGTCAACATCCAGAGAGATGCCTAAAACGTCCGCATTGTTAACGACCGAAATGCTTTGACCTGTGTCGAAGAGAATTTTAACGTCGTCAGTCTCAACTAGGGCGGAGAAGCCATGTTCCGCGAGTATGCCCTCACGGACTGCGGCGACGTTGTCGCAGAGCGTCGTTATTTTGAGCGCCATTTTTCGAAACAAGCGTGCTCCTCTTGCCGCCGGGCTGCGCATTCGTCATGAGCGGTCGCGTGCACGCATGCCGCTTTTTCAAGTTTCAGCAGCCGCCCTGCCTTGAACGCCTCCACTGCATCTCTGACTTTACCCTTTGCGCCGATGTAAACAGAGATCCCAAACTTCATGAGACGCTCGGCGGCGAACGCGCTTATGCCACTGCAGACGACCACGCTGACGTCGCTGTTCATTATGATTTCAGAAGTTATCCTGCTGCCGTCGCAGCCATCTTTGAAGCCTTGAACGACTGAGACATCGCCGCTATCCAGCTCGACGAACGTGAACGTTGGCGAGAGTCCGAAATTCCAAAATACTTCATCTTCAAGCCCTTTTTCTCCAAGTGTCGGCACACAAATTCTCATTTCTCCTCAATCTGGTTTTCTTGCACTTCAATCTGCACGTGCACTCCGCCGTTCTCGTCCAGCTCGAGAGTTAAAAATGCGTCCTTCCCCTCGGCTTGAAGCTCCTCAAGCTCCGCCCTGTACTTGCGGACATCCGTTTCTTCCAAGAACCTGCGCAACAGCTCTATTTTCAGCTCAAGCTCGTTGGCGTCGTCATAGTCCTCAAGCCGCATGTACTCATCAACCGCTCGCCAGTACTCATGCTTTGCGACGGTCTCCACGCACTTGCCATGCTCCGCTTTTAGTACGAGTTTAAACCGCTTCATCGGAGCTTAAACACCTTTATCGCATTTTCCCTTAAGACCTTCTTCTTCGTTTCATCTTTAAGCGGCAGCTCTAAAAATTCCTTTTTACAGCGTGTCAGTCCAAAGCCGTTCGTCGCCCACAGCACTTTATCACGACCGCGACGATCCATGAAATCAATGATTTGCGGCATTCGCCTCGCAACGTCGCTCGGATAATAGGCGCCGATGTTCCCGTAGACATTTGGATGCCTCCAAAGCATCGAAATCCACTCGTCCACCCAAGGCCAGCCGGTGTGCGTCAGCACGATTTTCAAGTCAGGGAAGTCGATTGCGACTTCATCCACATACATCGGGTGTCCGGGCTCGCTTGGCAGCGGCTCTGCAGAATGTCCTACTTGCATGCACACGGGGATTTCGAGCTCGAGACATTTCGCATACAGCGGATAGCACTTCTTGTCGTTCGGTCTGAGCCCGAAGCTTATCGGGTGGAACCACACATATTTGAAGCCGTAATCGCGGACCGCGGTCTCTATTTCCTTAAGACTCTCTTTTATTTTAAAGGGGTTGTAACCGGCGCCGCCGACTATCCTGCCGTCCGCCCTGTCTATGAGTTTTGCAAGATAATCGAGCGAGAGATGACACATCTCAGTGTGCTCCCGCACCGACCAGATTATCATCTGATCCATGAAGACACATTCCACACCTATTTCACCCATTTCCTGCAGCATAGCTTCGACGGAGCCTTTTCCAAGGTCTGCAAGGACTCTCCAAAGCTCGCTTGGCTCCTTTATGCCAAGTTTCCGCATCACGCCGCCAAAAGTTGTTATTCCCATTATCTGAAACTCATAGTGCCTGAACACTTCTTTTGCAACTTCAGGGTCACAGTAGTAAGCTCTACACATAGTGTCTATTGCTTGAACCTCTTTCAGCTCCATGTTCTACTAAACGTCATGTCATATTTGACTTTAAATGTTTCGTTTCCGCCCGCTGTCGTTATTATGGTGTCAAGCTTGGCGTGAGCAGCCCGGTGGTCTCAGCGAGCCCGAACATCAGGTTCATGTTCTGAACTGCCTGTCCGGCGCCGCCCTTCACAAGGTTATCGATCGCCGAGACCACGACGATGCGTTTTGCATCTTCGTCCACCCAGAAGCCGATGTCGCAGAAGTTCGTGCCACGAACATAGCTCAGCGACGGTGTCCTCTCGCCAAGGATCCTTATGAACGGCTTGTCCTCATAAAAGCGCTCGTAGAGACCCTTAAGCTGCTCCGGCGTGGGTACGCTCGCGTCATCACGTAGGAGCACGTGCGCCGTCGTCAGAATGCCGCGAATGCAGGGGATGACGTGTGGCGTGAAGCTCACCTTCGGCGTCGTGGCGGGAGTTCCTGCGAGGCGTGCCAGCTCCATTCTTATCTCGGCGACATGCCTGTGTTTTGTTATGTTGTAGGGAATGATGTTTTCGGCGAGGTTTGGAAAGTGCGAGCGTTCTGAGGGCTCAGCGCCGCCCCCCGAGATTCCAGATTTCGAGTCGAAGACGATGTGAGCGACGACACCTTCCGCAACCAGTGGAGCAACTGCGAGGACAGCGCCTGTCGGGTAGCAACCGGGGTTTGCGACGAGCCTCGCCTCTTTTATCTCGGCGGCGTGAAGCTCCGTGAGCCCATAAACTGCAGTTCTTGGATCCTCGTGCTTCTTCTTGTATATCCTCTCATATTCCTGCGGATCGAGCCGGTAATCTGCGCTCAAATCCACGACTTTTGCGTTTTCCAGAATTTTTGGCACGTAATTCATTGCGGCGCCGTGCGGTACCGCCGTGAAGACTATGTCCGCCCGCTTTGAGATATCAGTGACGTCCACGTCCTCGAATCTGAGGTCGGTGAAGCCTTGAAGGTGTGGAAGCACGTCGCCGACCCGCAAACCTTTAAAGCGTCTTGAGGTCACCGCCACGAGCTCGGCGTCGGGATGCATGAGCAAGAGGCGGACAAGCTCCATGCCGATATAGCCGGAGGCGCCGATGACTGCCGCCTTTATCATGCTAAAGGATTGGTAAGGGGGGTTTAAGAACCTGTTCGGTTTCAAAATGGAAGGCTAAAATGAGAGGCAAAAGGAGTAGTTGATGAACAAAGTCGCAATTATTGGATATGGGGCGTTGGGTATTGGGAAGTATCCAAGGAATACTGAGAGCGAGCTTGCACTTGAGGTTATAAGGTTGGCGCTTGAGGATGCGGGGGTGGCGAAGGACGAGGTTGAGGGACTTTACGCGACGCCGAACTATATAACAACGCTCGGCTTGCACCTCTCAATACTTGCGGAGTATCTGAGGGTTTCGCCGAGGTCTATGGCAGAGATTGGCTGCGGAGGCATCGCCGCTGGGCTTACGCTGAAATATGCGGCAAACGAGATCATGCTGGGAAACGTGAGAGTAGCTGTGTGCTTCGGTGCTGTCAGAGAGCATAGCCTCGGCATCTTCAAGCGTCAAGACTTCTTGGAAATGTTTGAGCCGTTGACGCGGGTCTATGCGCAGGGCGGCGTTATCTGGGCTTATGCCTGTTCTGCCCGCCGCTACATGCACGAGTTCGGGGCTACAGAGGAGCACTTCGCACTCGCCGCCGTCAGAGACCGTAATGCAGCGATGAAAAATCCGCTTGCGTACTTTAAAGAGAAAATAACAGTGGATGATGTTTTAAGATCGCCGGTGCTGAGCTCGCCGATAAAGCTTTTGGATGCCTCTGCCGCGAGGGACGGCGCAGCTGCTATCGTACTTTGCACCGCAGAGGACGCTCGTAAGTACACGGACACGCCCGTTTACATCAGGGGCATAGGAGAGCATCATGACAATTCTGCTTTCGTGCCGACTGATCGCTGTAAGTCCATCACGAGCTTTGAAGCAAACATTTTGGCGGCTCGCAGGGCGTTCGAAGCTGCGAAGCTCGAACCAAAGGACGTGGATGTCGCTGAGGTTTACGCGCCGTTCAGCCCGCAAGAACTGATGGTGCCCGAAGATTTAGGCTTCTTCGAGAAAGGCGAGATGGTAAAAGCCATCGAAGAGGGTGAGACTGAGGTCGGCGGCAGAATTCCAATAAATACTGACGGCGGGCTCCTCTCACGAGGGCATCCTGCAATGGCGACACCCTTTTACGAAACGATCTCCATAATAAAGCAGCTACGGGGCGAAGCCCCGAATCAAATCGCCGGCGCAGAAATTGGACTCATGCATTGCGAGGGCGGCATGCTTAACAATGCGATGGTCTTCATTTTTGAAAGAGGAGATTAGATGTAGTGACCGCCTCCCCTCACTGAAGGGGCATTCTGAGGGGGTTTCCAGTTCATCCTCGCCTTGCCCGCCAGCTCTTTCAGCCTTGCGGGCAGAGGTTGCGGTGTCGGGGCTTCACTTCGGCGCCCGACCTAAGCCCGCACTGCGAGCAACGCATAATACTTCCCGCCCGCCTCCCTGCTCACCTTCGAAAGGCGGGAATTAGCAGCAACAATATTCTTAAAAACGATTTTGATGTTGCTGCGCTTGTTGTGGTCGGCAATAAGGAGCAACGGCGCGAGCGTCGAGTGCGGGACGCAATGATATAAATACTCAACAGGGAGGGGGCGAGAGATTGAGAGGCAGATGCAAAAATATAACGGCTCTAGTAACACTAATGTTGATGTTAAGCGCCTTGGTACTGACTTCCATTGTAGCTGCTGAGACACCAGCCGGAGATGCTCCATAATCTCAGATGATACCTCCACAGGGTTAGCAAATCCAGCAGTCGATAAGATATTTGTAATAGTTTAACTGATGGGTCTGAATACACATAACTTAGAGACTGTATTGACAAATCTAGGGTACGACGTTACTTTTTATATAATCCGACACCAGGCACTATAGCATCCACAATGTCATCCACAGACTTTGATCAAGTGTGTCTATGGGACATAACTACGAGGCTAGGCTTGACCGACTCAACAGACAAGGCAGCGCTCGTTACGTGGTATTCTAGTAATCGAGGAAATATCGTGATAGATGCTAGATCTTACGGCATATACTATGACGTTACTAGAGACAAACTATTAATTCAAAACATAGCTCATGCTTTCGAGCTCAGGAGTGGAGGACTATGGGTAGGAGTTGATCATGCTGCGACTTGGACAAAGAATGGAAATGCGCTACTAATGGCATGGCTAGGATAACTGGAGGTGATACAACGAGTGAACTACTCACGACACCCAACGTGATAACACCGAGCGATATGTGGGTATATAGTGTTAGCAAGGCTCCAACTGGTGTACAGTCAGATGGTGTCAATCTTAAGCCTTTATTGTGGTCAGATGATACGACCCGCACATCATACGCATTGAGACCCATAGCACCTGCGCCGGAGTTCTCAGCAATAGCGTTGCCAGCACTGATGATGGTGTTCGGCGCTACGTTACTAATAATTAGAAGGAGAAAGGGCTTCCAACCCTAAAGGCTCTTATCTCCTCTTATTTTTACAGTTACATTTGAAAAATCCTAAATAAGCACCAAACAGCTCCTCGATCAGGGAGCTACTAGATCCGGTTATTTTGAACCTCTAATCGCCACTTATGTCATTCGACACTTAACAGCATAAACAATACTACAATCTGTTTTGTAAGTTGCTGTTCTCAACATTACCCGCTCGCTTAGCCTAATGCCGCCAGTCTAGGACTACGACTTCCATCTCCGCCGGGAGGGTTTCCTTTGTTACTTCTAGTTTCTTCTCCCTTCTCACCTTCTTACCCTTAAGGAAGGGTTCGACGCCGCTGATTGGGAGTTTTAAAGGCGGCGTTTTGAAGTGCATCGGAACTACGATTTTTGGCGAAAGCTGCGAGATTACTTTCTCGGCGTCACCAGCATCGATCGTGAAAGTGCCGCCGACCGGCACGAAGAGCACGTCAATGCTCGCTGCCGCCCTCCTTATCTCATTTAATTGCTCTTCTTCAAGAACGTGCCCAAGGTCGCCGAGATGGCAGAGCGTCACGCCGTCGACTTCAAACACGAATACCGTGTTCTCGCCACGCTGTGCGCCCTTAGCGGCGTCATGATACGTCTTGACGCCATAGAATTTAATGCCTTTAGCCACGTGCTCGCCGGCGCCCCTGACGACTTCAGGACGGCCCCGCACTGCCGCGACGTTGTTATGGTCGTAATGCTCATGGCTCACGAGGACGACGTCTGCTGCGATGTCAAGGCGGGGGTAGCCTATGCTCTCGTCAAAAGGGTCAGTAACTATTTTCTTGCCCTCCTCCGAAATTATTTCAAAGCAGGCATGCCCATGCCATATTATCTTCATCAAGACAAAGTTAATTCAAATAATTTAAGGGGGCTTGGGATGCGAGCGCTCTACATAGGCAGGTTTCAACCTTACCACAATGGGCACCACGCCGTTATAAAGGAAATAGCATCGCAGTTCGATGAAGTCGTGATAGTTATAGGCTCGGCGCAAAAAAGTCACGAGCTTGACGACCCGTTCACCGCAGGCGAACGTTACCTTATGATTTCCAAGTCGCTACGGGATGACGGCATCTCGAATTATTACATAGTGCCCGTGATAGACATCAACAGGAATGCGGTTTGGGTTTCACACGTTGAGTCATTAATACCACCTGTGAACGTTGTGTTTACTAACAATGCGCTTGTGGAGAGGCTTTTTAGAGAGAGGGGGTATGAAGTTAGGAAGCCCCCGCTCTTCAACCGCCACGAGTATTCCGGCACAGAAATAAGGCGGCGGATGCTCGCCGGCGAGGCTTGGGAGGATCTCGTACCTGGAGCCGTCGTGGAGGTGATAAAGGAAATAGATGGCGTTGGCAGGCTTAGAGACTTAGCAAGGACCGACACTTTTAAGTAAATGTGCAGCGACGGAAACTTTTATATAATAGTGGCTTATGGGAGTTATGAGGAAGATGGGAAAGTTCGACTTGAGGCGGCGTCGTGAAGCTTCAAGGGCTGCTGCCTCAGTTGTTATTCTCTTATTGTTAGTGCGCATTATTATAGTGCGTGTGGGCGTGCGTGCTTAAAGCACGTGCGCCGGGCGTCGTCGTGCTGCTTTTCGCACCCGCTTCCTTTGTTTCCCTGCGGTGCGGCGGCGTTTTTGGCGCGCGCGTTCAACACTGTGGTGGTCTCTATGGTCGAAGTGCTGGGAAAAGAGGAGCACGAAGGGATGGAAGCAGTGGGGGGCGAGGGTAAGGTAGTAAAATGGCTGGCAGAAATTCCTGCAGATGAGTACGTACTGAAAGGTAATTCGGCGTGTGCGGGCTGCACTGCGATGATAGCATTGCGCTATGCGCTCAAAGCATCGAGAGCTACGGGCAGAAAGACGTTGCTCCTCGTGGGAGCGTGCTGCATGGTCGTCTGCGAAGGCGTGTACCCGAACACCGCATATAACGTGCCGACGCTTGACACGGCGTTCGCATGCACAGCCTCGATGGCAAGCGGCGTCGAAGCTGCACTTAAAAGCTTCGGGCGGCGGGATGTGAACGTCATAGCGTTCGCAGGTGACGGTGGCACTGTGGACATCGGTATTCAGGCACTTTCCGGCGCCGTCGAACGAGGGCACAACTTCCTTTACGTCTGCTATGATAACGAAGCCTATTGCAACACCGGCATGCAACGCTCTGGTGCGACGCCACCCTGCGCAAGAACGACGACGACGCCTGGTGGCAAGCGGGAGAAAAAGAAGGACGTCCCGAGGATAATGGCGGCGCACGGTATCCCCTACGTGGCGACGGCATGTCCTTCTTACCCCATAGACCTCTATGAGAAGTTCAAAAGGGCGTTTTCCATCGAGGGCCCAAAGTACATACATATATTGACACCGTGTCCTGTGAGTTGGAGGTTCCCGACGAGTAAAGGCGTGGAAATGGGCAAGCTCGCCGTCAGGACCGGAATGTGGACGCTTTATGAGGTGGAGCACGGCGTTTTCAGGCTGAGTCCTCCGAGCCGCCGCGTTGTCCTGAGGGGCGACGTCGTGCCCGTGGAAAAGTATTTGAGGGCGCAGGGGCGTTTTAATGGAATTACCGACGAGGAGGTAGAGAGAATACAAAAAATGGTTTATCAGGAGCTGGAATGGTTTAAGGAGGCGGCTGCTCGCCGCAAACTGTGGTGAGGGGGATGCAGGAGGAAGAGGTATTCGTCACGGGGAACGAGGCGGTTGCGAGAGCTGTGAAGCTGGCGAAGCCGAACGTGATCGCGGCGTACCCCATAACGCCGCAGACTGAAATCGTGGAGGTGCTTGCGAGGTATGTGGAGAGTGGAGAGCTCAAGTCGGAGTACATACACGTGGAAAGCGAGCATTCAGCGATGGCGGCGTGCATCGGCGCCGCGTCGATGGGCGCCCGTGTCTTCACCGCAACGTCATCGCACGGCTTCCTTTACATGTGCGAGATGATCTTCTGGGCGAGCATCGCACGGCTTCCGATCGTGATGGCGAACGTGAACCGTGCGCTAGGTCCGGGCTGGAACATCTGGGCTGATCTCAAGGATGCGATGTCGCACAGGGACGCCGGCTGGATTCAATTCTACACGGCGTCCGTCCAAGAGGCGTACGACACGACGCTCATGGCTTTCCGGATCGCCGAGGACCAGAGGGTGATGCTGCCGACGATGGTGAATCTCGAAGGTTTCGTGCTGAGCCACGTGATGCAGCCGCTCCGCCTCGTTGACGAGGCTGAGTACGATAGGTTCCTGCCGCCCGTGAGGATTCCGCATGCGTTGAACTTCGAGCGTCCGCATACACTTGGCACGCTGATCTCGCCGGAGCACAACTACCTCGTGCAGTACGATAATAACAGGTGCATGAGGGCGGCGGACGACGTGATTGCGGAGGTGGAGCGGGAATTTGAGAGGATGAGCGGTCGCAGGTACGGCGCCGTGATGAAGTACCGGTGCGACGATGCGGAAACGCTCGTCATAGCCATGGGGACGCTCGCAAAGGAGGCTGAGGTCGCATGCGACTCGCTTCGTGAGAAGGGCGAGAAGATAGGCGTGTTGCGGCTGCGGCAGCTTAGACCTTTCCCAAAAGCGTTCCTTGAGGAAGTGAAGAGGCTGACGGCAGAACGCTTCATAATAATTGATAGGGCGTACTCCTCCGGCTACGGGGGGATCCTTGCGGAGGAGGTGAAGGCAAAGCTCTACGATTTAGGACTGAAGAAGGAGGTGAAGAGCATAATTGCGGGTCTCGGCGGGCAGGATGTTCCGCACGAGGCTCTTGAGAAGATGTTTATGGACAAGCGGGGTGGTGAGGTATGGTTTGGAGTATGAGCGAGAGCGATGAGGGCAAGCATGAGATCGAAATAAGGATCCACTCACGAGGTGGGCAAGGAGGCGTGACCGCTGCGAAGATGCTTGCGGTCGCCGCCTCCCTCGAGGGCAAGTACAGCACGGCGTTTTCGATCTACGGGGCGGAGCGGCGGGGCTCGCCGACGGCTTCGTTCACAAGGATCAGCAACCGCGAAATCCGGAAATACAGCCAGATCCGGAAGCCCGACTGCGTTATCGTGATGGACCCGACGATCGCCAGCGTCGTGGACGTGACCGAGGGTCTCAAGCCCGGCGGGAAGCTTCTGATAAACGTGGGTAACAACAGCACGGACTTGGAGAGGTTTAGGGACTACGAGGTTTATGCGGTGGACGCCACACGGGTCTCATTGCGGTTCGACCTCAAAGTTGCGGGCATTCCGGTGCTCAACGTCCCGATGGTGGGCGCCGCTGCGAGGCTCGGCATTATAAGCCTCGACTCTGCGAAGCAGGCGATCCTGAAGGTTCTCGGCGGCGGCAGCGTCGTCACGTCCTTGGCTCGCTATGCGGGGACGACCGCGCTCGACGGCACGGAGTCGCTCCCCTCGACCATGCGGAAGAACCTCATGGCGGCGGAGCTGGCATACAAGGAGACGAAACGCCTCAACGGGAGCGGGTGATAATGGAAATAAAAGTGACAATTTCCTACCCGAAAATAGGGGCTTCCGGGAAGACGGGCGACTGGCGGACGTTTAAACCCGTAAGGGACGAGAAGAAGTGCATACGTTGCATGCTGTGTTATGTGTACTGCCCAGAAGCGGTTATAGATAAGGAGATAAATATAGATTATGACTACTGCAAGGGCTGCGGCATCTGCGCAAATGAGTGCCCGACCGGCGCTATAAGGATGATGGAGGAGGCGTCGGCGACGAAGGAGGAGCATAAAGTGGTTTCAATCTGAGCGAGCCGAGGTTGCCGAGTGGACTAAGGCGTCGGCCTTGAGCGGGTTGGCGTGTCGTGCGTAGGGTGTTCGCCAACCCACGGGGAGCCGATGCCCCTTTGGGGCGCGTGGGTTCAAATCCCACCCTCGGCGTTGGCAACTTTTTTATGTGATTATGTATTTCTCAATCGGGGGTGAGGATGAAGATAACGACGGCGGTGCTCATAATCCTTCTGATACTGTTTTTCGTGCTGCCGGTACTGTCAGAGTACGCAAGCGTACCCTCAGGCATAGCTCCGCAGGATATAGGAGAGTTCCTCGGCGGGGTGCTCCGCTATTGGTTTATAGTCCTTGGTAAGGTATTCCATAGCATTTTCGCTCCTGCGCCCATTTCAACGATCTAGCTGAGCCACCACAGAGGACAAAAACAGAAAGTTTAAATGTGTTCTGTGAGTGGCTATTTTTAGAGCTTTAAGCGTCATATGGGGGAGCAGTATGAGCTTTGAGCCTAAGATCATAGGGTTCGCATGTAACTGGTGCACGTATGCAGGCGCTGACCTCGCAGGGACATCAAGATTGAAATACCCGCCGAACATCCGGCTCATCAGGGTGATGTGCACCGGGCGCATCGACCCGGAGTTCATCCTTGCTGCGTTCGCCCGTGGCGCCGATGGCGTCTTCATCGGTGGCTGCCACCCTGGGGATTGCCACTACATGGCTGGTAACTACAAAGCAAAGCGCAGAGTCGAGCTTCTGAAAAGGCTACTCGCTCAACTTGGAATCTCGCCAGAGCGTCTCCGTATGGAGTTCATCTCCGCGGCTGAGGGTGCAAAGTTTGCAGAAGTCATAACTGAATTTACTGAGAAGTTGAAAGAGCTGGGGCCGAGTCCACTGAAGGCTGAAGGCGGTAAGGAGTAGTGGTTGAGATGGCAGGAGAGAAAAAGGTGAAATTGGCGTTTTATTGGGCGGCGACGTGTGGCGGCTGCGACGTTGCGACGCTTGACATTGAAGAGCGCATTCTCGACGTAGCAGCGATCGCCGACATTGTTTTCTGGCCAGTGGCGATGGATTTCAAATACGAGGACGTCGAGAAGCTTGAAGATGGAAGCGTGGACGTTTGTATTTTCAACGGCGCCGTGCGTCTCAGCGAGCATGAAGAGGTTGCGAAGCTCCTGCGGCGGAAGTCGAAGGTGATGGTGGCGTTCGGGAGCTGTGCGTGCTTCGGCGGCATTCCTGGACTCGCTAATGTTGCTGATAAGGAACAAATTTTCAACATTGCGTATAAGGAGACGGTTTCGACGGAGAACCCGGAGGGCGTGACGCCGCAGACCGAGTCTGAGGTTGATGGGAAGAAATTAACGCTTCCTGCGTTTTTCGATGAAGTTTTCCCGCTCGACCGTGTTGTGGACGTAGATTACTACGTGCCGGGGTGTCCGCCGGCGGTCGAGCGGATAAATGATTTAGTGGGCATAGTCGCAAAGTACGCTGAGACCGGCGAGCTTCCGCCGAAGGGCACGGTCATAGCGTCTGAGAAGACGCTATGTGATGAGTGTCCGAGGAAGCGGGAGGAGAAGCGGATAAAAGAGATTCGGAGACCACAGGACTTCATGCCAGATCTCGAGACGTGCCTGCTGGAGCAGGGACTCATTTGTCTGGGGCCGGCGACGAGGGGAGGTTGCGGCGCCCGTTGCATAAAAGCGAACATGCCGTGTCGTGGCTGCTATGGACCGACTGCAGCCGTCAGGGACCACGGCGCCTCAGCGCTCTCGGCAATCGCCTCGGTCTTGGGTTTGGACGAGGAGGCGGAAATGACTGAGGAACAACTTACGGCGCTAATAGACCAAATAAAGGACCCACTTGGCACATTCTACCGGTTTACACTCCCGTCTGCGTTGATAAACAAGGTTGTACGGAAGAAGGAGGTGGAGTAAATGAAGGAAGTTGTGATTTCGCCGATCACGAGACTTGAGGGACACGGAAAAATCACGATTTTCTTGGATGATGCAGGGAACGTCGCTGACGCTTACTTCCAAGTTGTGGAGCTTCGGGGCTTTGAACGCTTCTGTATTGGGCGTCCCGTGGAGGAGTTGCCGAGGATCACGCCTAGGATTTGCGGCGTGTGTCCATGGGCGCACCACATGGCTTCGTCGAAGGCGTGCGACGCCGTCTACAAGACGGAGCCAACGCCTGCCGCCAAGAAGATACGGGAGATGGCATACTGCGCGCACATGATGCACTCGCACCAGCTGCATTTCTACGCTCTTGCCGCTCCCGACTTTATAGTCGGCGCTGGTGCCCCGAAGGCTGAGCGCAACGTCCTTGGGCTCATTCAGAAAGTTGGGCTGGAGACCGGGAAGCTTGTGATCAAGAACAGAGGTTATGCCCAGAGAATTCAGGAAATCGTCGGTGGAAAGGCGACGCATCCGGTCTGCGGCGTGCCAGGTGGCGTTTCAAAGCCGTTAAGCGAGGAGGAGCGAGCAGAGATCGAGGAGAAGGGGAAGGCGCTGCTCGAATTCGGAAAGACCTCGTTAGAGATCTTCGATAACCTTGTGCTAAAGAACAAGGAGCTTGTCGACCTGATAGCTGGTGATATCTACTATCATGAGACGTACTACATGGGACTCGTGGACAAGAACAATAAGGTGAACTTCTACGAAGGCGACGTTCGCGTCGTGGACCCTGAAGGGCGAGAGTATGCGAAGTTCTCGCCTGATAAGTATTTGGACTATATTGCAGAGCATGTCGAGCCTTGGAGCTACCTGAAGTTCCCGTACCTCAAAGGCGTCGGCTGGAAAGGACTTGTGGACGGCAAGGATTCCGGCGTTTACCGGGTGAACACTCTTGCGAGGCTGAACGTCGCGGACGGCATGGCGACGCCGCTCGCCCAAGAGGCTTACGAGAAGTTCTACGAGTTCTTCGGCAGGAAGCCCGTGCACAACACGCTGGCGTTCCACTGGGCAAGACTCATCGAGAATTTGTATGCGGCGGAACGCCTCATGGAGCTAGTTCAAGACCCTGAAATAACGTCAAAGGATGTGCGCGCGGAGCTTGGAGAGCCGGAGGAGGGCGTCGGCTGCGTTGAAGCGCCAAGAGGCACGCTTTTCCATCATTATTGGACAGATGAGGAAG
>JAPHEE010000002.1:76236-87262 GCA_029259545.1 Candidatus Alkanophaga volatiphilum | reverse complement strand
CCGCTCATCACCGAACGATACGGCGCTAGATTAATTTACGAGAATGCCAAAACAAAATGAAGCTGAGGCGAAACGCATGAGAACGTCTTTACAGCTCGTTAGGATCATGGGAATACCAGTGAAGTTGCATGTAACCTTTCTTATGGTTCTTCCCCTATTCGCATGGCTTTTTGCGCAGCAGCCACGCCCCTTCGGCTTTGTAGAGATAAAAGATGCTTTTTTGAGATATTCGGTCGCAACCGTCGCTACCATTCTGCTTTTCACCTCAGTCCTCCTGCACGAACTTTCACACTCCGCCGTCGCAATGAGATACGGCACAAAGATAAACAGCATAGTCCTCTTCATCTTCGGCGGGATCGCAATGATGGAGGAGATCCCAAAAGAGCCCAAGCAGGAGGCGAGGATTGCGTTCGCAGGTCCTGCTGCAAGCTTTGCGATCGGGGGCGTGTGCCTAGCCCTCTATTACCTCACAGACATTAGCATCTACTTGCCGCTGGAGTTACTGGTTCTGAACGTCGGGTACCTGAACGTTGCGCTCGCCGCCTTCAACTTGATACCGGCGTTTCCGATGGACGGCGGACGCATCCTGCGGGCAACGCTTGCCAGAAAATACTCTTTCTTGGCAGCCACTAAGAAAGCAGCGTTCATCGGCAAGGCTTTTGCCATTGCGATGGCGCTCGTCGGCATCCTGAACCCATGGCTCATCCTCATCGCCTTTATCATCTACGTCGGTGCCAGCGAGGAGGAAACAGCGACGCTCATACACGCGGCGCTCGAAGGCTTAAAGGTCAAGCATGTGATGAGCGGCGAGGTTTTAGAGGCGGTGCCGCCAGAGCTATCCCTCACGGAGCTCGTAGACCTCATGTTTTGGGGACGCCGCCTTGGTTATCTCGTTGCGGACGAAAGCGGGGTGTGCGGCTTCGTGTCCTTTGCGGACGTGAGCAGGGTGCCTGTGGACCGCCGCCCGCTCTTGAAGGTTCGGGACGTGATGACGCCACTACCTCGAATATCTGAGGACGAAGACGCTATAAACGCGCTGAGAGAGATGTTGAGGCACCATACGAACAGGCTTGCAGTCTTCGGCGAGGATGGTTTTAAAGGCATAATAAAAAAGGCGGACATACTAAAGTTTGTGGAGCTTGCGAGCGCGGCTGCAAGCAGCAGGAGCAAGGGAGGGAGCAACGGGGTGTAGCGGCGTGAAGATCTGCATAGCCGCACTTTCCAAGGACGTAGATTCCGAAATATCACCGGAGCTGGGGAAGAGCGTTTACTTCTTTATCCTCGATTCCGAAACGAGCAAGATAGAAATAATGAGCAACACGAGCTTGGGTGCTGGCAGCGCTCTCCGTCCGAACATCACGGACTTGCGAGCCGCCCGAATTCTCGTGCGTGCGGGCGTGCACATGCTCATCACCGGTGGCATTCGAAAGGCGGCACTCGAAGCCCTCACGAGCGCCGGCGTCGCCGTCGTGATCGCAAAAGGGAAAGTAAAAGAGGTTTTAATGGCGTTAGGCTGTAGGAAAGAGCTGCGTGATGCGGCGTGATGCCATGCGCGCAAGGCTGAGGATACGGGATTTCATAACGACGAAAGAGGGGTGGATTTTTTCTGTGGTGTGCTACGAGTTCCCAGGCGACGCTGTGATAAAAAGCCTTTTGAGGTACGTGCCTGACGAGCGGGGCGAGCGGGTCTCGAAGGACGGCAGGCGTTTCAGGAAGCTGAGTTTCGAGGAGGCTCGTGACTTTCTGAAGGAGCGGAAGCCCGAATACCTAGAGGGCGTGCCTCGCTCCGATATTTCGGAGGTTTTGCTGCCGAGCGTGCGTATCAAGGAGGTTGCCGCAGCGGATGCGAGCATTGGTAAGGTTTACGACTTTTTGAGGGACGCCGGCGTACAACCCTCGAAAATAGGCATAACCGGCTCCTACCTCTGCGGCTTGCAGAAGAGAGATTCGGATGCCGACTTCGTGATTTACGGGCGGCGGAACTTTGAGAGGGTACGAGCCGCAATCTGCGAAAATGACGAGCTTAAGCTCGACGATGCGACGTGGCGCCGCATATATGAGAAGCGGCGGGCGGAACTCAGCTACGAAGAATTCTTGGCGCACGAGCTTAGGAAATGCAACAGGGGGCTGCTGTTGCGGCGTCACGGCGGCTGTGCCCATGACGGCGGTAGGGGCAAAGAAGGGGCTCGGACGTACTTTGACGTTCTGTTTGTGCGGGACTGGGGGGAGTTGCGACGCTTGAAGCGAGAAGACGTCGAACGTGGCGAGCCGCTGCGCCACGAGAAGATAATTGCGAAGGTCCGCAATGCGGAATTTGCCTTCGACAACCCTGCGATTTATGAGGTAGAACACGACATCGTCGATAAAATACTGTGCTTCACGCATACTTACGTCGGGCAAGCTTTTGAGGACGAGACCGTGGAGGCACGTGGCGTGCTTGAGAAATACGGCGACGAACTCCGTCTCGTTGTAGGGACAAGTCGTGAGCCTAAAGGCGAGTGGATAAGGAGCTTGAGCTTGTTGGACGAGCTTAAGACGAGCCGCAGCCGAGCCTGATGCCGTAGTACAGGAAATAAGCACCAAGGGCAAAAAGGAACGCCGAGAGCGCGAGCTGCAATTTCGAGGCGTGCCGCACCACGAAGCCGCGAGATGCAGAGAAAGCGACGAAAGAATACCAGCCGAAGTCGGAAAAATAGTGTCCCAGGACGACGAGCGTCATTCCGACGACGCCGAGCTTCTCGGCGCCGAAAGCGAGCAGCGCGCAGCCGATAGTTGCCCACCACACGAAAAAACCCGGATTGAATGCTGTGAACGCAATGCCGCCGAGCATAGCGCCGCCGTGCTTCTTGCGTGTTGGCTCTTGAGGTTGTTGCTTTGGATGTAATGCATCGTAGCTCATTTTAAACGCAAAGAGCGTCAAGGCGCCACCGCCCACGACATAGAACACAGGGCTGACGCCGACGACCTTCAAGCCCAAGACGAGCAATAATATCGTCGGCACTTCGACGGCGGCATGCCCCAGCATTGCGAAAATGCCAGAGAGGGCGCCACGCCGCATTGCGTCGGAAACCACGAACACGAACAGCGGACCGGGGAGCATGGCGCCGCTGAGCCCCGTCAGGAAGCCCACGCAGAGCAGGTAGAAAACCAAGCTTGCCGATGACATCGAGTTAGAAATAGTAACAAGCAGACAAATATCCGACGGTATTCACTCTGCGACGCTGCCTATAGTCGCAGGCAGCCTCGCCGGCGGCGACCGCCCTCACGCGAGCAGAATCCCAATCGCCCGCCGTGCGTGCGTCTGAGAGCTTTGCTCGCAGTGGATCAAATGCCCATGATCCTCTCTACAAGTATTTCAAAAGCCTCGAAAACGCCCTTGCCCTCGGTAGCGACCGCTGGAACTATCGGCATGTCCTCTTCGAGCCGCATTCGCTTCCTTATCTCCTCAGGCGGCAGCGCCCCTGGCAGGTCCTGCTTGTTCGCGACGATGACGCACGGGAGCCCCGACACCCTCACCATCTCGAGCATCTTTTTCGCCCTCGGGAAGCTTTCTTCGTCGGTAGAATCGACGACGAGGAAGACCCCCATGGACTCGCCGCCGAGCCACTTCAGCAGCGGGTCGAAGCGCTCCTGTCCGGGCGTTCCGAAGATCTCGGCGACGATGCCCTTGTGGTCGATGTAGCCGTGATCGAGAGCGACGGTCGTGCCGAGCCTGTCGACCGATACCGACCGTTTCGAAAGCGCTCGCACAAAAGTCGACTTGCCGGCGTTATAAGGTCCGGTGACGAGGATTTTCGGGATGTAAGCGCGGACGCCGCCGGGGCGGATGACCTTGAAGAGCAACGCCTTCTCTTCAGCCTTCACCCAGTTCGCCTTCGTCACGCTGTAATATTGTCCTATGATGATGCGTTCGGCGATGCCTGCGATCTTCACGACGGCGTCGAACGCATCTTTGATGCCCTCCAAGATTTCAGCGTCATAGGGCCAAGCCGTGAAGTTCGCAATTACGGGCACGCCTTTTTTGGCGGCGAGCTCAAGCCACGCCCGCACACTTTCCAAGGTTCTCGCCTCGCCGCACATGTCGCAAATGTCGCTGAGCGAGCTGAAGAACAGAGCGTCGATCTCCTCAAGGACGCTGCGGACGGCGGCGTCGAAATCGTTCACGTCGTATGGATTGTCCACCACATATTTTTCTTCGGAATCCATGCCGACGAGCCGTGAGTAGCCGTCGACGACGATGAGGCGATCCTTACTGCTCCCTGATACCTCCCAGCCGAACTCCCGCATGCTCTCAAAAAACTCGTAGGGCGGCGACATCGTGAGCACGTATGCCGCTCGCAGCCCGCTGCTCAGCGCATTGTAGAGGGCTTGCATTCCAAAGACGTCGCCCTCGATGCCCGGCTGCGTGAAGAAGAGCAACGACTTCCCGGCGGGCACGCCGCCGCCCAACATCTCGTCAAGTTTCGGTATGCCGGTCTTGAGCATCATACGCACCAACCAATCAACCCCTAATCTTTAGCTTCCCCCTCGGGCTCTGCCATATTACCACGCCATCTTCAAACAATGCTTCAAGCTGCTTCATCGCCGGAATTTCCCGCTCGAGAAAATACAAACCCACAGCATTAAACGGCTTTATCATGTCGATATGCAGGCGCAGAAATCGCAGAAGACTCTCTGAGAGATGCGTGTCGAATGTGAACATGCTCGTCAGGTTGTCCACCACCAAGTTTATTCTCCGCCGCATCACTTCCGACGACATCTCATCCATCATCTCCTTGAAATAATCCCTGATGAACACGGACACCTTTGCGAGGTTCACGATGCTTGTGGTTTTGAGTCTCGGCTGCACGAGCTGTGCCCGCAGGAACTTATCAGCGCCGGAAGGCGGCACGTCATAAAGCTGGATAACGCCACACCTTTCGTTTTCTATTTCGAGGACGCAGGGGTAATCCGTCACGTACACAACATACTCCCCTTCCTCGAGCACTTTTTTTACATAATCCACAGCGAGTCTCTTCAGCTCGACACCCACGAGCAGGACGCTCTTCCCACTCGGAACATCCCTAAGTATTTCCAAAAGCCTCTGCTTCAAGTCGTCTCTGCTCCAAAACATGTTATTTTAGCAGCTCCATTATCTTCTCAGTAGCTTTCCGCATGCCCACGAGGATCAAGCCCAAGCCGGCATCCGGCGCCGTCATCACCACAAGTAACGCCTTAGGACCGGCGCCCATGGCTATGATCCTGCCGTGCTGCGACTCCACGATAACCCTCTCGGTTAGCCCCTTCCTCAGCTCGGATACGGCGGTCTCAGCGGCACCGAGCATCGCTGCACTCATCGCCGCAAAAGTCTCTGCGTGCACGTCATCCTTCATGTCGCTTGCGATCAGCAGTCCGTCCCTCGAAACGATGGCTGACGCCTCTATACCCCCTATGTTTTTTATTTCCGCCAGTACGTTCTCTAACTCTTCCTTCAACGTCATTTCTGAAAAGCACCCCTACGCCTCCTATTTCCAAGCTTCCATTTAAGTCTTGCGCTTAGTGCAAGCCTCACGTCGCCTTACCGCGTCTCAACCAGCAACAAATTCGCCCTCTACGCACACCTCCTCAAGACTCTTTTGAAGCAAAGTCGAAGAGGGCGGCGACTGCAGCAGCGTCTTTAAAATTAGAGATGTGAAAACGCGCGTAAAGGCGTCAATTGGCGAGACGACGTGTTCAAAAGTGGTGCTTACTTTTGGCAGGGCTGCGGGACGCTAGCTTGGGCGGCTCGTACGTCGAACGTCGCAAGACGATACGGATCTGCTGTAACGCCAGACACGTCCTCATCGAGATAATGAGAACGAACTCGTGCCCATCTCGCCTTACGTCGAGGCGCCGCAAAAGCGACGGCGTCAACGACGGCGAGGAGGTCTTCGCGCTCGGCGCCGCCGCAATCCCGCCAAGCAAGCACGCGATGACGTACGAGCGGTTCGTGAGCACGACGCCTACGAGTACGTGACGCTCCGCGCGAAAATCAAAAAGATCAACCCACGCCCGACGCACGGCAACCTCAACGAATACCGCATCGAGCTGGAAGACCCCGACGGGCAGACGGCGACATCAAAAACCGTACGAAAAGCCATGCTCTACGTCGGCAACCGCTGGCACTACGACTACCAGCACGGCGGCATCTTCGTCGATGACGTCTTCGGCTTGGCGCTTAAAGAAGGAGACATCATTATCGTCGTCGGCATGGCACGCCGCCACGACGACTTCGAACCCACATACCGCTACATCACCGTCAAAACCGGCTACGAAGACCCGTATACGAAAACAAGCGACGACGAGGGCAAAATATACCTCGTGCTCGACCCGAAAGAGGCGTATGAGCGCTGGATGCCGTCGAGAGAGTGTCTGAAGGTGCGTGCCGAAGTGAGCCCTGTGATCGACGGCGGCGGACAGGCAACGCCGCCCTCGAGGACGATGTTGACGCCGACGCCGCGGCAGCACGACGCCGCGGCAGCCTACGCCGAAGCGACGCCGCCGGCAGAGCCTGAAAAGCCGGAGGCGGGGGAGGGTCCGACCGCCGCCGTCGAAAACGCCATGGTGAAAGGAGGGAGTGAGGAAGAGAAAAAGGAAAGCAGGAAGACCCCGCCCGGCTTCTTCACGTCCATCGCCATCGCTACGCTCCTCATAAGACATCGATCTGACGCCTACCCGCCTCCACATAGAACTTTTCACCTCACAGCCTCACGCCGCTTCTCAGGCGGTTGGCGTCATCGGGTGGAGTCGGACATCTCTGAGAGAAGACGGGAAAGAATTACAAAAAGTCGCTAAGAAAGCCCTAAGGGATGAATTAGGGGAGTGGGTGGGTTAATTTTTTATACTATTTTTTATACTGCGAAGTCAATCTCGCTAGGGCGAGTCCGTGGGTATATCCTGCGGGCAGGGGCTGTGTGCCAAGCCGGAGGGGAGTGCCTCACGGCACACCCCCCAACCTCCCCCTAACGCCCAATGGCTCCGGTGGAAGCCCTGCCTTCAGTCGGGGAAGAGGTCACCTCCCCTCAAAACCGCTACTCCGACCTGAAGTGCAGCGCCCGCTCGTGCGCGCGCACGATGTCGTACATCGTCAGAATTCCTATGAGCTTCCTGCGGTTGTCCTTATCCACGACGGGCAGCCGCCCGACGCCGTTCGTCGCCATTTTATGCATCGCATCCTCCAAAGATTCCTCAGGATGCGTCACCACAAGGTTCTTCGCAGCAACCTCCCCCACCATTTTACTCATCCTCTCCTCTTCGGGCACCCTTTCCAAATCCTTCAGCGTCACCATGCCGACGAGAACGCCGTCACGCACCACCGGGTAGCCGATGTGCCCGGTACGCCTTACGACCTCAATGGCGTCCTCGACCGTCGAGTTCGCCGAGAGCGTCACGACGTCCTTGGTGTAGGCGTCCCTGACGTAGAGGTCCTCGAGGATGTCCACGCAAAACTCACGACGGTGCGCCGGCGAGTCACGTCTCGTATCGTACTGCTTCGGATATATCGTCCATTTGCTCGTGAGCGTGTAGACGGTAATCGTTGCGAGTATCGCCGGCGCCAAGAGCGCGTAGCTGCCCGAAATCTCACAGACCACGAATATTGCGGTGAGCGGCGTGTTTGCAGCGCCGCCGAGTAGCGCCGCCGCCCCTATTAACGCGAAGATCGCAGGCTGCGTCACGACGTTGGGCATGAGGGCGTGCAGCACCTCGCCGAGGGCGCCGCCGAGCGCCGCGCCGATCGCCAACGACGGTATGAAGAGTCCACCGCTGCCGCCGGAGCCGAGCGTGAACGCCGTGCTTATCATCTTCGCAAACGCCACTATGATGAGAGTCAAAAAGGCAACCTTGCCGTAGAGTGCGAGCTGTATGAAGCCGTAGCCGCCGCCGAGAAGCCCGCTGGCGACCGCCATGACGTCATCACGCCTGTGGAGCAGGAGGAACGGCGCCGCGACGAGCAGGAAGAAGCCGCCGTGCAGCAGCCCGCCCAACGCCGGCTTCAGCCTGAGTGGCAGCTTCAAACCCCTGAAAAAGCCCGTGAAAAACTGCATGATCTTCGGGAACAGCACTGCGAACGGGGCGCAGACGATGCCCAAGAGCACGAAGCACAGCAGCGATGCGGGGCGGAGCGCCGCAACGACGTCGTACTCCGGCACGCCGTAGATCGGACCCCAGCCGAAGAAGAAACACGAGACCACGTAAGCGGTGAGCGCCGCGATCACCGCCGGCGCCAACGCCTCAAGTTCCGTGTCCTTTTTATACAGCATTTCAACGCCGAAAAACGCACCGCCCAGCGGCGACTTGAAGACGGCTGCGATCCCCGCGGAGGCACCACATGCCACGAGTCTTCTCCTTGCTTTTTCGTCAAGCCCCAAAATCTTGCCGACGAGCGAGCCGACCGTCGCGCCGATGAACGCGCTCGGACCCTCACGCCCGGCACTCCCACCCGTCCCTATCGTGAACACCGAGGAAATCGCTCTTAAGATGCCGCCGCTCCCGCTGAGAACCCCCCTCTTATCATGAAAGCCCTCTATGAACGCATCGGTCTCGTGAACCTCGAAATCTTTCTCCCTCAGCCACCCGAACTTTATGATGCCGCACAGCAGCCCACCCAACGCCGGCATCAGTGCGAGCAGCAGGATGCCCGGAAAGCTCAGCGGGTCTATGCTCAGTATGTGGCGGAAATGCAGGATGTGCGGCTCGTATTCGGGCATCGGCGGATGGTAGCAAGCTACACTGCCGAGAATCAATGCCGAAAACGCAACGAGCGCCAGATAAAATGCGATTACGCAAAGACTCACAGCAATGCCCAAAAAGATCGTGTATGCCGTCCATATCGTCCATGCGCTAAGGTATTCCTCTTCTTCCTTGAAAATCTTAACAATTTCTGCAAAATCGACCATGATGCCGCCGCCTTCGGCAGTCTCTTTCTGCTCTATTGGTATTAAGGTAGAATATAAAAAGCTTGCGTCCGCAGCGCCTGAGCAGAAGGCATCACATGCCCAGATCTCAAACCCGCAACCCTCCGAGCAGCGCAACGAAAATCGCCGCCGCCGTGATGTCGGCAGTGGCGCCAGGGTTTATCTTCGCACGGAGAAGCTCCTCATCGAACCGTCGTAACTCCTCGTCATTGCAACCCCTAGCCAAGACGCCGCGAGCACGCTTCGAAACCTCGACCGCCGCTGCCTCGCCGAACTTCGTCGCTACAAACGTGTCAGGCTCGGTGGAGAGCATCTCCAGATACGCACGCACGATCGCAGCGTTCAAGCCCGCCTGCCTCGTGCCCTCCCTTATGACTTCAGCATACTTGAACGTCAGCTCGAAGCCACCGGTCAGCTCCCTTGAAATCGCATCATAATCCGCTGAAATCCTTAAAATGTCGTAAAGCGTCAACCCCCGCCTTCTTATCTCGTCCTGAGAACGGGGGTCAAGAACATCGAGCTGCTCGACGCTCCTAACTCTGACCCTCGCCTTCGGAAACGCCTTGTAAAGCTCAATGGCATCCTCGACCGTCGTCCGCTGCATTATCTCACAGGCGTTCGCCTTTAAACGGCTGATGCCCTCACTGGCGCCGGCTGCCGCCGCCAACGGGATCAAAAGCATGAACGAGCCGAAGTGCGTGTTCCCGCCGCTCTGCCAGCGCATGCTCTCCTCAACCGCCGCCCTTATGAGCTTGCCGATATGGCATTTTCGCCCCTCTTCCGCCCATTTGGCACCCTCCTGGGCGGCGGCTCTGAAAACAGGATAGGCAGCCACCGCCGACGCTAAGAAATGCTCGTATTTCGTGTCCGCAAAGTCATGGTGCCGATCCACGTTGCCCGGCTTCGGCGACGCTGATACCTCTAAAAGCAACGCAAGCGCCGCACACCTCGCCACGTAATCCTCGTCCATCATACTTGGTCTGCGCCCTGAAAAATAATGCTACCGCCGGTCACTCGACAGTAACGCTCTTCGCCAAGTTCCTCGGCTTGTCTATCTCGCAGCCCCTCTTCCTCGCCGCATAATATGCAAGAAGCTGCAACGCCACGGAGTTCGTGACCGCCGAAAATATGGCTTCGACGTGCGGCGTCCTTATCACAAAATCCACATACTTCTCTATCTCATCATCGTCCTCATCAGCGACGGCAACTACAGGCGCGTTACGCGCCTTTACTTCCTTTATATTGCCGAGCATGGTGTCATAAGTGCGATCCCGCGCCACGATCGCAACCACCGGCGTCTTCTCGGTCAGCAGCGCGAAAGGCCCGTGCTTCAGCTCGCCAGCGGCATAGCCCTCCGCGTGGATGTATGAAATCTCTTTGAGCTTGAGCGCACCCTCCAAGGCTACGGGGAAGCTTATGCCGCGCCCTATGAAAAACACATTTTCGTAGCTTGCAATACGCTCTGAGATCCTCTTTATCTTGTCTTCGACATCCAAAACCCTCTGCACCGCCATCGGAAGCCGCCGCAGCTCCTTGAACATTTTCTGCTTCTCCGCAAGCTCCATATCCGAAAAGTGCAACGCCAGCAAGTAGAGAGTTATTAACTGTGCAGTGAACGTCTTTGTGGCGGCAACGCAGATCTCGGGTCCAGCTCTCATGTAAATGACCCTATCTGCGAGCCTCGTGACGATGCTGCCAAGGACGTTCGTGATGGCGAGCGTTGCGCAGCCCGCCGCCCTTGCTTTTCTCAACGCAGAAAGCGTATCTGCAGTTTCCCCAGATTGCGTTATCCCTACGACGAGCGTCCCTCGGCTCAAAGGCGTCGCCGCGTAGTTAAACTCCGATGCTAGGTTCACCCTGACAGGAACGCCCGCGAGCTCCTCGATGACGTACTTGCCGACGAGCGCTGCGTGAAATGACGTGCCGCATGCCACCATCAAAACTTCAGCCGGGCGTGGCACGTCCAGATCTAAGTTCATGGTGCCGAGAGCGCTGTCACGCAAATGCGTCGCCAGCGTGTCTTCTATGACCCTTGGCGTCTCGTGTATCTCCTTCAGCATGAAATGCTCATAACCGCCCTTCTCGGCGTCCTC
>JAPHEE010000002.1:0-75741 GCA_029259545.1 Candidatus Alkanophaga volatiphilum | reverse complement strand
GCCTTATGCAAAATTGCGAGCGCATAAGAGCCTTTTATCTCGCGTAACGCCCTTTTCACAGCTTCCTCTAAGTTACCGTTGTAATACTTCTCCACCAAGTGCGCAACGACTTCCGTGTCAGTATCCGAGCGGAAAACATGCCCTTCCTCAGTGAGCTTCTCCCCGAGCCGCTGGAAGTTCTCGATGATGCCGTTATGGACGACGACGATGTCGCCTTTGCAATCGGTGTGCGGGTGAGCATTCCGCCTCGAAGGCTCGCCGTGCGTCGCCCACCGCGTGTGCCCGATCCCCACGGTCCCGCTGATACGTGTGCCACCTAAAGCTTTCTCAAGCTCGTCTATGGTGCCACGCTCCTTGAAAACTTCTATCTTGCCGTTGCTCAGTACGGCAATGCCGCAAGAGTCGTAACCACGGTACTCAAGGCGTTTTAACGCCCCAAGTATTATGGGTTGCGCATCCCGCTTGCCAATATAGCCCACGATCCCGCACATCTCACCACACGAGGCTGTTGTCGGAATTACCCCACTCACCACCTTCATGTCGCCGACCTTTACATTGTTCCCAAGGATCGTACAGGGCTTCGCCACGACGTTGTCGCCGACGACGCAACACTCACCAAGCATCGCTCCCGCCTCTACCGAGCGGTGCTCGCCGTTTATCTTCACGTCGCCCCGCCCGCTCTGCGTTGAAAAACGGTCGCCGATGCTGCAACCCTATGATGGAATCCCTTATCGAACAACCTGCCCCGATGCTCACGTCGTCCATTATAACGCTGTTACGCACGAGCGTGAACGCCTCAATGCGCACGTTGTTCCCAATGCTGGTCGCCGGGAATATACAGACGTTCGGTCCGATCTCGCAGTTCCTGCCGATCACCACCGGCCCGACGATACAAGAGCCGCTGCGCACGACCGTGCCCTCACCGATCGACACTTCGCCTTTCAACATGACGTTGTCCTCCACCTCGCCGAGCACCTCGCCCTTCATCCCCCTTAAGACCTCTTCGTTGGCATCCAGCAGGTCCCAAGGGTAGCTGACATCCAGCCAATAGTCAACGGCAACAGCCCGCACGAACGCCCCTTCCTCGATTAAAAGCCGTAAAGAGTCCGTTATTTCATACTCACCTCTCGGCGAGAGCTCCGTCCTCTCAACCGCCTCAAGCACCTCGCTCGTAAACGAATAGATGCCGACGTTTGCAAGGGTCGTCGGCGGACGCTTGACCTTCTCAAAGATCTCCACGACCCGCCCGTCCTCGACGAGCACGACGCCGTAATCCTCAGGGTTCTCAACCTCCCTGACGCCCAATGCGAGCGCTCCCTCATGTGCCATGGACACAAACTTCCGAATGTCCTCACTTCTCAGGATGACGTCGCCATTTAGCATTAAAAAAGAATCCCCGAGTGCATGCGCCGCCGCCTTTAGGGCGTGCGCCGTCCCGAGCTGCCGACGCTGCGTCACGTAGCTTATCCGAACGCCGAACTGCTCGCCGTCGCCGAAATAGGCGCGCACCTTTTCATCGTGGTAGCCGACGACGAAAACAGCTTCGTCCACTCCGGCTTTCTTAAGCTCAAAGAGCAGGTGTTCAAGAATGGACTTGTTTGCTATCGGCAACATCACTTTTGGCTTCGTGTACGTGAGGGGACGCATTCTCGTCCCTTCGCCCGCAGCAAGGACTACCGCTTGTAACCCTACACCCACGCCATGCACCCTCATTTTATGGGTTTTGATTGGCGCAATGAAATTTAGGAATTGAGACGGAAAGGTATAAGTAGGCGAGAGGCGTACTTTTCAATGCTTCAGGCTTGGAGGGTTAGGGATGAACCCGTATGAGCGGATGCAGTTGGTTCTGAAGGGGAAGCTCAACGAGCTCGACAGAGTGCCATGCTCCCCGTATACGGGCGTGTTCACGGTAGATGCTTTGGAGAAGGCGGGAGTTAAGTGGATAGACGCTTTTAAGACGACGGACGGCATGGTGAAAATTATAAAGACGGTGCACGAGCACACCGGCTTGGAAAGCGTCACCGTCGGCTTCGACGCCGTGGTTGAAGCCGAGATGCTGGGCTTGATGCCTGACTTCAGAGAGAAGCAAGCTGCCCGCGGAAAGTACATATGGCCGACGATAAAAGTCAAAGGCGTGACGATGAGCGGGCGGAGGCTGGATACGCCTGCGGATTTGGATGCTGTGATTCCAGAGGATGTGGCGAGCGCCGGCAGAATGCCCATGATACTGGAGGCTGTGAAAAGACTGCACGAAGAATATTATGGCGAAATTCCGGTGTGCGGACGAGTCGGCGGGCCTTTCACGATACTCGCAGGTTACATCATGGACACCGTGCAGTTCATGATGAAAGTGGTAACAGAGCCCGAGGTCGTGAAGGAGTTCTATGACGTTTACAAGCGGATGACCATCGAGGAGGTCAAGCTCTTCTTCGAAGCCGGCGCCGACATCGTCTCCGTGGCGGAGGACGGGGCGGGCTGCGACAACCTCGCACCGGCGCAGTTCCGAGATATTGTGAAGCCGCGGCTCAAAGAGATATTTGACAAGTCCGGCGCAAACGCCATGACGATGTCCGGAACCGCAGGCCCGATAATAAAGGATTGCGCGGAACTCGGCGCAAAGATCATAACGGTGGACGAGAAGACTGACGTCGTGAAAGCGAAGAAGGACTTGGAGGAGATGCGTCCGCAGCACTTCATGGCACTCGCCGGCGACATACCCACGATCAACGTCCTTGCGAAAGGCACGCCTGAGCAGGTGAGGAACTACGTGAAGGATCTTATAGAGCGGAAGGGTATAGAGCTCGTAAGCCCGGGTTCGGACCTCTTCATCACGACGCCCCTAGAAAACGTGAAGGCGATGGTCGACGCCGTTAAGGAGTTCGGCGTCCGCAAGTAGTAGCGAGCTGAGATGGAAAATGAGACGGGTGGACGAAAACGAGTTGATAACGATAGGCGCCGTCGAGGGTGGACAGCTCGTCGCCGAGAAGTTCGAAAACGAAATGCGAGAGCGAACCGGTGAGCTCCGCCGCCTCACCAAGGAGCAGGCTGAGAAGCTCGCCGCCGCCCTCGAAGGCGAGTGCGTAGCCGTGAAAAATGCGGAGTGGAGCATTGTGATGAAACCACTCCCCTATTTCCACATTTATTTTGTGCTCGCCAGCGACAAAAGCGGTATCAGAGTCCTTTTTGACAAAAAAGTCTTGGAGGCGGGCATGCCTGTCGACGACGTTTACGACATCACACGCCTCGTCTCAAATGCCCTCGTGCGTAAAGCTCGAAAGCTTTTCCAGAATGAGTGAATTTGACGCCGTAGGCGTGAAGGCAGAGACGCTTGAAGATACGCTAAAAATGGTTGTCGAGCGGATGAGAAGTTACCGCCGCTTTTACGAACAAAACGAGATGGCAGTGCGAGACCAAATTATAAATCCAATACTACGAGGCTTGGGCTGGGATCCAGAGAGCCCGGAGGAGGTGCTGCCGAACGTCTCTACCGACGAGGGCATCCCTGACTACACCCTTATGAAAAATGGAAAGAAGGTGCTGTTCATCGAGGCGAAGAAACTGTCTGTGGATGTGGAGCAGAGGGAAGCTATCCGCCAATTAGCGAAATACTGCTTCAGCGAGGGAATGAAATACGGCGTCCTGACGAACGGAGCTGTCTGGATCCTTTTTAGGGCATTCCAAGAAGGCACCACGATCACAGAGCAAATAGTTTGGAAAACAGACATTGAAAGTGATGAATTATCGGCGAGCACAAGGAGACTGAAGACCATCTCTAAGGAGAATATCGAGGACATAGAAAATCTCATAAAGAAGCTTCAAATATTGGATGAAATTTGGCAGTCACTGGTGAATGAACCTTCAGAGTTAATTAGAGGGTTGATCCCCGTCTTTGAAGGGTTAATAAGAGAAGGCTACCCTGATTATGAATTTGAGCGCACAGAGATTGAAGATTTCCTAAAGGAAAAAATCAGTGGGCTCATTGAGAAAGAGTCACTTTCAGAGACGGCATCATCAGAGCCTATAATCCCAGAAACTGGGCGCCCGAGGAGGATGAAAATTGGCAGCGAGTACTTCGAAATCAGAACTGCAAAAGAAGTCTTGATAAAAACTGCAGAGTGGCTTATTAGAGTGGGGAAGCTGAAAAGAAGTGACTGCCCCTTTAACATTGGTCGTGCATATAGACGATATCTGATAAACACAGAGCCAAAACATAGGTATGGTGACCCTTTCAGGGCGCCGAGGAGATTATCAAATGGGTTGTATATAGAAACTCATCACAACGCTGCAAGCTGCATCAGTATTGCAAGGCAACTTCTTGAGAAATACGGCTATTCTGGGAAGATATTGAAAGTAGAATGACTAAAGCAAGTAAGGAAGAATTGTTTTCATATTAACTCCGACGAGCGCCACGCCCACCAGCGTGCCTAAAGCTCGATGCGGAAGCTTTTTGCAAAGGGCGGCGGAGAGCGGCGCCGCGAGGGCGCCGCCGGCGAGGAGGGCGGCGACCACCCGCCACGGAAAGCCCTGAACGCCTAAAGTCAGAATGAAAGTGAGGGATATCGTGATGGAGACGAAGAAACCAGCGAGGTTCACAGAGCCGACGGCTTTCCGAGGTTCCACATCGGAGAGGAGCATACTTGAAGTTGTTATGGGTCCCCAGCCACCGCCGCCGATGGCGTCCACGAAGGCTGCGATGAAACCCAGTAATGAGACGCTACGCAGCGACATCTTGGAAGAAGTCTTGTTTGCGGGGGCACGTGCGAACCTGAGGATTATTCTTACGCCCATGAAGAGAAGGAGGGCTGCGACTGCTGGTCTGAAGAGCGTGCCAGAGATGTAGGAGAGCACACACGCCCCACAGATGCCGCCGAGCATGCCGAACACTGAAAGCGGCGTCACGAGTTCACGCTGGACGTTCCCGAGGCGGAGGTGCGAGCCGCCGGAGATCAAGCTCACGAAGACCTTGGCGACGTGCACGCTTGCCGAGACCGTCGCCGGGTAGAAGCCCATGAACAGCAGAAGCGATGCCGAAAATACGCCGAAGCCTATGCCGAGCGTCCCGTAAGTGAGTTGAGCGACGTAGCCCACGCAGAGTATGATGACCAAAGGCAGCAGCTCTTCCATCCTCACAAATTAAGGAGGTTAAAAACTTTGAACTTCTACAGCTTGATCGTACTCCTCTCAGGCTCGCCAGTTTGCCGAGCGCCCCTGCTAAGAGCTAGGAAAGATCGAATGAAGGAGCGACATCAAAAGCAAAGGGGTTGAGGTGAATCCCGACTTCGGATGTGACCTCCGCCCTCGCTTAGCAAGGGGCTTCCAACGTGGAAGCTTACGAGGTTGGGCGTTCGCCCAGAGCTTAAGCTCTGCGTCATGACCCTTCGGGGCGGCACAGCCCCGCATCCCACTCCTCTCTTTAAGGAGTGGGCTACAAGGGCCCACCATGTCCAAAGGAGGTATTTAAACCTTTCCCGCCCGCCTCCCCTGTATTCCCATTATGGGGTCTTGCAAACAACGGGAAGATAACCTTATTTCGACCCTAAGCTTGTTTGATGCCGTGATTGGAAATACCACGTCATTCTTCCTGGTCGCCGCACCTTAACATACCCTCACAGGCAAAGGTGGGCTAAAACCGTCCTGAGGACGCCCCCGGCTACCAAGCATCGCCGAGTAGCCTCGCCCTGAGGTCATCACTGCCCAGAGCCTCACCCATCAGCCCTGAGCGGGGGCGGTCAGCCGCTTACCCTCTACGCCCCTCTCAGACTCCCACCGCCCTCATATGAGAGGACTTCAGAAGGTGTGTCTTATGCCAGAGAGTGAAGGGTTCTATAAACTTATCGGTGACTGTTGCGAACTTCCCTTGCGCACCTCTTAGAAATCCCTTCTTGCCCACGACGGACAAAGTTGCTTTTCACGCGCCGTCGCACTTATATATGGGCGGAGCCTAACCCATGGATGGCATGGTACGAAAGCACACGAAGGGCTGGAAGACGAAGTCCGCAGGCAGGTTCGGTCCGAGATACGGGCTTAAGATACGACGACAGGTCATAGCCATCGAAGAACAAATGCGGGCGCCGCACAAGTGCCCACGGTGCGATCGCCTCTCAGTATCGAGGATAGGTACTGGCATCTGGAAATGCTCGAAGTGCGAGCTTGTGTTCAGCGGCGGCGCATACGTCCCGGAGACGCCCGCAGGCACGATCGCCAAAAGGGTGGTGCGGAGGTTCTTTGAGGGTGGTGAGGGCGTCGCCGTGACGCCCGAAGGTGAGGAAAAGACGCAGTAGCAGGGGGATGGGCATGGTGTACTACTGTGTGAGATGTCGTAGGAAGGTGGAGGTCAACTATGAGTATCCGGGCGTTAAGTGTCCATATTGTGGTTACCGCATATTGGTCAAGGAAAGACCAACATTCATAAAAAGAGTAAAGGCGGAGTAGTAGTCGGCATGGGCTTAGAGTTAGAGAGAGTGAGAAAGTGTTGTGAGAAGTTGTATGCAAAGACCATTCTCGTGAACTCCAAACTTCTGCCGCTTCTGAAACTTGTAATTCCATTTCTGCTCGCAGCAGCTGCCATCTTCACCATAAAAAGCTTCGTTGAGCCCGAAGTGCAGGTGAAATACGCGGCGGTTTTCTTCATCTACTTCTTCAACCCCCTCGGCATGGAAATAGGCATACCTGCAGGCTTGAGCATGGGGCTGCACCCCGCCTCCATATTCACGTTCATCCTTTTCATAGATGCAACCACTGCCCTCTTCCTCGTGTGGAACATCAGCTATGCTGAAAAAATTCCGGGCGTGGGCAGGCTTCTGCGCAGGACCGAAGAGAGAGGGAGGGAGTTTATGGGGAAGTACACATGGGTGAGAAGGCTTGGGTTCGTGGGACTTGTGCTTTTCGTCATGATTCCAATATACGGGACGGGGGCGATCACAGGCTCCATCATCGGACGCATCCTCGGCATGTCGCCGTTACGCGTCTGGCTTGCTGTCATCTTAGGCTCAGGGCTGCGCTCTGGACTTATAACTCTTATTGCCTTGGGAGCGTTACAGCTTTTCTGATGCTTTTATCTCGATGTAGCCCTCAGTGCCGTTAACAAGCACCACTTGCCCACTCCTTATAACCTTGAAAGGGTCCTTTTCGAGCGCGTCCACGAGCGGAATCTCGGCGATAATGGCGCCGACCGCCACGATCACGTCGCTTCTGACATTCACCATCGCTGCAGGCGCCGTTCCGTACTTTTTCATTAGATACAGCACGTAAGAGCCAACGGTAGAGCCCTTACCACCCGGAAAAACGAGAACCTTATCACGTACGCATTCGCCGTAAAGGGGGTGCTCCTCGTCGATCACGATGCCGCTTTTCGGGTCCAAGCCGCCGAGAAAAGAAATGCGCTCGCTCGTAACGAGAGCCTCGCCCGTGGCGACGCCCTTCGAGATCCGCCTACCCTTTATTCTCATTTTTTCTTTTCTGCTATCCTTTTGATAAGCACTTTTGGATTTTCTCTGAGAACTTTTACGGTATCGCGCTCGCCAAGCCCGGCGCCTCTTACGATCTTCGCAGCGAGCTCGTCGTTGATGAGATCGCCCGGAGCGTGCGCATCCGTGTTCAAAAGTAACTTAGCACCCGCTTCTCTGGAAACACGAGCGACGTGCCCGTTGGTGAGGCAGTGACCCTTTCTTGAAGTTATCTCTATGAAGACTTCGTTTTCTGCCGCAAGCTCAGCGTCCTCAGGGCTCAGAAGCCCCGGATGCGCGAGTATATCCACCCCCGGCGTCCTGACGGCGACGGCGTTCGTGCCCTCGTAGACAGGCTCCGTCAAAGTTTCCCCATGGACCACAATGATTTCGGCGCCGAGCCGCCTGGCGGCGAGTACTATTTTCTCGATTTTATCAGGAGGGACGTGGGTAATTTCCACGCCGATGAAGACGTTCTCAGGAGCGTGCTCTGCAAACCTCCGCAATGCCGAGAGCACGGGCTCTAAATTCGAAAAATCTACATGATCGGTGATTGCAACCGCTTCGTAGCCGTTCACGAACGCACGACGTACGAGCTCGCTCGGGATGAGCTCGCCGTCGCTGAATATGGAGTGGGTGTGAAAGTCGTAAACCATTTTCTACTTTTTTTGCTTCGCTCTCGCTTTTTTCTCCCTTGCCTCTTTTATAAGTTCGGCGATCCGCTGTAGTAACTCCGTCTTACTGCCCTTCTTATCCACGAGGACCCTGCCACTGAACTCCCACCACGAGCTCGGGAATGCTTTCTCCTCCTCGACCACTGGGTTAAGTCCGAGCTTTCTCGCCGCCTCCACGATTTCTGAAAGCCTGGGCGACTTCACCGCTTTTGCTCTTGAAATTTTTCTGCCCCGGCTCTTGGGCTTGGTGGCGTCCAAATATGCCGGCCAGATCACTATCTTCCCGTCTGCTGCCTTGGCTACCATCTTTAAAGCTCATAAGTGTCGCCGGGGTTCAGGACGACGACTTTGGTCTCAGGGGCGTGCTCTTTCGCGAGCGTGACGAAGTCGTCGGCGCTCTGCACGAGCACCGGGAACGTCTTGTAATGCATTGGTATTACGACCTTCGGGCGTAAGAGCCTTAAGGCGTACGCCGCTTGCGTCGGGTCCATGACGTAGTGCCCGCCTATGGGCAGGAGCGCGACATCAATCCCGTAAATCTCGGCGAGCAGCCGCATGCTCTCGAAGATCCCGGTGTCGCCGGCGTGGTAGATCGTGCCATGCTCCGTCTTTATAACGAAGCCGCAGGGAGCTCCCGTGGCTGAGCTGTGGAACGCCTGCGTCATCGTGACGGCAACGTCAGCATGCCTGAAAGTGCCGCCGATGTTCATGGCGACCGCCTGCTCGCCTTTCAACCCCTCGCCCCGCATCCTCTCTACGGTCTCGGGCTGTGCCACGAGCTTAGCGCCGGTCTTCTTCGCAAGCTTCACAGCATCCGCCGCATGGTCGAAATGGTCGTGCGTCACGAGAATTAAATCGGCATGCTCAACATCGTCCAGACGCAGAGCGCTCATCGGATTGTCCTCAAGCCACGGATCTATGAAAATAGTTGTGCTTGCTGTCGTTATCCTGAAGGCGGCATGCCCCAGCCATTGAATCTTGCACGTCATTACAAAAATGTCGGCTAAGAAAGCTTATGAATTTATTCATAAGATGAATTAGGGGAGGCGGGAGGGACTGCGGTAACCCCGCCCGACGGGGCGGTTCGTCCGGCACACCCCCAACCTCCCCCGGTGGGAGCCCCTGACTTTAGAGGAGGTCACCCTCCCCAAAATTATTTTCCTCAAGCCTTGTGACCTCCTCCCCTCATGAAGTGAGAGGCATCCAGCAAGGGGAGGTTCCTGCTTCGTCCACCGTGCTTGCCCCGTAGCTCTCTCAGCCTCCGGGGCAGAGGCATCAGTGTCCACAGGCGTTCGGGGCGGGCCCCGCCCCCTTTCAAAAGGCAGGAATTAGCAGCAACAACATTCTTAAAGGCTAAGAATGGATCGGTCCACTGCGACCAGAGCTGCACCGGATTTTTGACGGGCGTGAGCTTGCAGTTGTCGGGACTGAAGAGTTCGGCGTTGTAAAAAACGAAGCCTTCTCCGTTTTGGTGTTCGAGGTTGCTGCGCAAAATCTCACGCACAAGCCCCTCCTCGCCAACCTTCAACAGCAAACGAATTAAGTAAGGCGTGTCCCTCGCCAAACCATGGCTTCGTGATATTCATCGTCGCCGTAGTAACAACGCTTCGGCGACGCCCGCACGAGAACGCCGAAACAAAGACCCTTACGCCGCACGAGCAGCTCGCCCTTCACGACTTCCACGAACGCCCGCAACTCGCTATCGTCAAAAAAGTCAGAGAGCAGGCTGAGAGCGACGACTGCCGGCGAGCCAAGCGTCTCGTCAGCCCGCCACCCCAAAACGCCGCCCGCAGACACGAGGTTGCACAAGAATCGCTCGGACCTGAGCACCTTTTTGAAGCTGTCCGACGCCTTTAGACGCAACGCCCGCCAGTGCCTCGCACGCAGCCGCAGCTCCGCTGCCGCCGTTTCGTCATTAAGACTCTCAGAATCGCAGCCAAAACTCTCTAAAAAATCAGCGAATCTCTCAAAATGCCCTAAAGTCCATTGTGCATTTATTTCCGGCAAGAAGAATATTGGTCTGTTCACCTCTTTGACGGCATTCTCCGCACCGAGCTTCGAAATAAGCTCTAGCTCCCAGTTTTCAGGCATGCGTATCGGCATTTTCGTTCCGCATATTTCTCGTAGCCCGTCGGTCCACGAATGCGAAGGTACTGCGGAAAGCAAGGCGTTCTCGCAAAGCACAGGGCCGCCATCGATTTCCTCTTGCGAGTTGCTGCGAAAACACTCGAGAGTAAGCTCCGCACGCTGTAAAATGCGGAGTGCAAAGTTCTTCTTCTCCATCGGTTCTCTGATAAAATCAAAAAGCTTGCCGGCGACGAGGAATGCAAGTAGTGTGGCGTCCGCTGTGTTGTATTCGAGTGGGGCGTCGCGGCGCTCCGGGAATCTGTTAGGAAGTCTGCCGTGCTCGTCCTGAAGTTCAAAAGCGTCGAAAATTATGCGTTTTACGGTTTTCAGCACGTCTAGGCGGTCTGCGGGCGGTGCGAAGCCGATGCGTGAGAGCGTTTCCAGATTTGAAAGCAATGCTTCAAACTGATCTCTCAGCCAGACCGTCCTAAACCAGAAATCCCCAGCGTCTTGGAAAAATTTCGAGCCCTTGAACATGCCAAATTTTGCGAGCGCAAGCGCTCTGAGAACGACAGCACGCTCAGCGACGTTAAGCCTTTTCTCCGCTTCGACCGCCCATCTCAGCTCCGCCCCCTCGTTCTTCTTCAGCTCGCTCAAAGCGGTTTCATGCAGCTCTCTAAGTCTCTGTTCAGAGGCGCCGCAAGCCAGCACGAGCACGCAGGCGTTTCCCACGTCACTCTTCGGCGTTTCGGCAGCGCTGCTGCAAAAACGCACTTTGAGTTCGCCGGGCGAGACGAGCGTCTTGTATTCGCTTATGAAGGTGATGCCGTCCGTTCTCGTCCGATAGCCGGAGCCGAGCTTATAGCGCCAGCGAATCTCGTAACGGGCGCTCCTTAATTCGCATTTTATCTTAGAGCCGCCGTAACCATGGACACGAAGGCATGCAAGCCTGTCGCCGCTACGTGCGAGCCAGCCGTCCCTTATCTCGTAAAATCGGTGCTCTTCCGGCGAGGATTCGTCATACATGTGTCTCATGTCGAAAAACGGCTCAAGCACGAGGACTGGAGCGTTTGTTCTGAAAAGCAGGCGGGCGGCGATGCCTTCGCCTCTAAGAGCCATCAGGTAGTAATCCGCGGACGCTCGTACGCCTCCATCGCCCTCGTAAAAATAAATGGCTTTCCAAGGGGATGCGACGACCTTCGTCGGCTTCAACCGTACGCAGTTACGACGCTCGGTCTTCACGCCCATGGCGACGCCGTCGAGGTGGTTTTCGCCGCTGAGCATGACGCTTAGTCCCTCGTAAGGATAATCCCTGTTCGGCATGAGCTTTTCAAGATGACGCCCGCAAGGCACTGAAAACACCGACTGCGCCCACGAAGCTTGAGGTCTTTTCAGTATTATGTGCTTCGTCCTTGCGGGTTCTTCGCTCTCTACGGGCGGAAGAGTGATGCTGAAAAAGTTTGAAGTCACGCTTGGAATATAGGCGTGTCTGTTAAAATGTCATTGGGAATGAGTCTTAAGACGGCGGACGGGCGTGAAAAGAGCAGCATCATAGTCGTTCGCATAGTTTCTGAAGCCTATGTGCCGATTTTCAGAGCCGTAGAGGAAAAATGGATCACGGATGAAGCCTTAAGAGCTGGCTCGAATAAAAGGGGATATCTTTCGACTCTCCGCTCCGACTGGTGGCATGCATTGAACTTCTTCCTCCACAGGGTGTTCTTCCGAGGGCGAAGTGATGTCGTTAGCAGGAAATTTTTAGATAAGACCATCACGGTTTTGCGCGAGATGCTCGGCGACGAGCCCGAGTTGGACTTGCGAGCTTTAGATGCCGCATTGAAAAGGGCGGGCGTAAATAACAGTGAGGACCGGAGGATGGTCGTAGGAACTATTGAATTCACGAGTGGATTGCAAAGATATGACTTTAACATCGTGGACTACGTAATGAGCGAGTATGAACGCGGCACGCACCTAGAAAGAATTCTTGAAAGCTTAAAAAGCATTCCGGGGGTCGGCGACAAGACGGCTTCGATGTTCCTCCGCGACCTGTTCTATCATCTTCGAGCATCAAATCTCACGCAAGAAGAGTGCTCGCTGCTCCAGCCGATTGATGTACATGTTCGTAGAGTTGCACTCAGGACTGGGCTCGTTTTTGAATATTTACTCAAGGCAGGATATACGCCCTCGCAGGCGGCAACACTGCTGAACGAGGCAGGAGACGAGCCGATTAAGCTTTCGATTTCGTATTTCTCGACGGTGGCAGGTGCCTCGCCCCTTGAAGTGAACGGCGGCTTGTGGGTCGTCGGTAAAATTGCATGTAAGCCCTTGAGGTTCGACAAGCTGACCCCTAAGGGGAAATCGTGCGTACACAACATGAGTACACTTAAGAGGGAATATAATATCGACGAGCCATCGTTTCACGGGCGGCGTTGCTTGCTTTACCGCTCCTGCCCATTCTACCAGACTATTGCTGAGACTTTGAAACTTAAGTAGCCCAACGGGTGCAAGTACTGCACAAACGATGCGATCTCTATTTTTATCCGTCTACGTAGCAAACGTAGTAAGCGTTTATTTCTTCAACGTTTCTTTGTATTTTGCAATAACAAACAATCCTACAGAGAAAAGGCCTACGGAGAAAATACCAATTGAAAATATGCCTATTGAAAAAATTTCGATTGAAAACAGACCTATAGCGAAGATGCCAGCCGCGAATATCCCTATGGAAAAATCACCGCTGCAAAGTAGTTTGATGAGAATTGTCCTGCTGAGAACATGTTCCCATAAACAAAATTCAAAACGATGCCCACGATTATTAGGATAACTACCAACGGCAGGACCCAATATTCTTTCAGATCCGTCATGTCTATCCTCTCCTCAGCCCAAGGTGACTAGACCTTGGTATCGTGAACTACCCCTCGCTTCGCAAGGGGCTGCGTGGGGAGTTTGCTCTTTACGAGCCTTATCCCCCGGCTCACGCCGCCACTACCCACTATCCTTACGGCTCACGGGCTACTTCTACCAGCCCTTACGGCAGCCCTAACGGCTATTACGGGGTCGTTACACCATACAACTTCAAAGTATTTAACTACCCGCCCGCCTCCCCCTTGCGTATCCCCACGCTTATGGGGTCTTGCAAGCAACGGGATGATAAAAATGCTTCTTTGTCCCGAAGCCATTACGTGTCGTCTCGTATGCAAACTTCGCATCTTGTCCAGTGAAGCGATTGCGGCAAGTAGAGAGAGGACGACAGCTAGCTCTCCTCGTCGCCGCATTTTAATTTCAGAATTCGCACCGCGAGGTGCGCTGCGTTCGCCCCGTTATCGATGCCTACGGTGGCGACGGGCACGCCTGACGGCATTTGTACCATCGAAAGCAAGGCATCAAGCCCTAAGAGTTTTGCGCTCACCGGCACGCCGATCACCGGCTTTTCGGTCTTCGCTGCGATGACGCCGGGGAGCGCCGCCGAAAGTCCCGCGATCGCTATGAAGATGTCAGCATCGCTCTTCTTCACGTACTCGTCAAGCTCCTCGGGATTCCTGTGCGCGGAAAGCACCCTCAGCTCGTAAGCGACTCCATGCCTCTCAAGAACTTCCACCGCCTTCCTCGCAACACCCTCATCGCTCTTGGACCCCATTATCACGGCTACTTTGCCCCGCATGAACGTCTTTTAGAATGCGACTTTAAAGCTGCAACGAAAACACCACGTGCTCGCCGTTCCTCTTATGGAGGATCGTGAAGGTTTCGACGTCGAGCCCTTCCAGAGAGCTTTCAAGCCGCTCCGCCTCCCTCGTCTTTTCCAAGATGAGGTTGAAGCTCCGCTCCGGGATTTCGTAATGGTGGCTGTGCGGGTTGCCTTCGGAATGCACCTCCGCCATCACCCGCAGCCGCGGCTTGACCGAGGCGCCCTCTATGATTTTCGAGCCTGCGATGATTCTCTGATCGGTGATGTGCCTGAGGGTCCTTTCGACGATTTCGAGCTCCTCTTTCGATATCTCCACCCGCTTGCTCTCAATGTGCGCTCGCAGCACCTGCATGAACAGCCGGTAGAGCAGATGCTCCTTGGGGACCGTCTCGAAGAAGGAGCCGTCCACAATGGAGAGCTTGACGTTAGCCTTGTTGCGATGCGTCCGCACGAGGTAGAAGCACCTGCGCTCGAACTTCAGGTACCCCCGTGGCTCAGCGGAATTCCATCCATCAGGGATGCGATCCGTGACACCAAGCTCGGGCTCGCCCCGTTTATCGCATCCATTTCCTCCAAGCTTTTCCACTTCGATCGAGTTGAAGGATGCGATGCTGCCGCCTGCTGAATCCTTGAGTTCGAGCACGCTCTCACGGCTCGGCTTGCCGCCATGTTCTTTCGTTCGGAACAGGAAATCCAGGAAAAGGTTCGACGCTGAATAGGGTCTCGTCACTCCTGCCTCCCTCAAGGTGGCTTCAAACTTTTCCTCTGACATTCGACTCCTCAAAGGCTCCCAGAAGTCGAAGCCCACGTCCCTCGCACACCGGCGGTCGTCGGCGTAAGCCAGCTTGTCCCTAACCGCTACCAGCACAATTCTTTCCAACCTATCGTTCAGGCTGAGCTTCCCCTCCCTCAGGAGCTTTGCGGCGCTCACGAAAAGCTCAAAGAGTCCTCAAACATCAAACGTCCAACCTCCGCTGCACGAATCTCGCCTTTTCCGTCGGCCATATTTCGTGGAGGTTAGGGGTAAAACGGTAGTAGTGAAGGTAGCGTGAAACGTCGTCGGCGGGTCGCAGGCGGCTCAGCCGCCATTTTATCAACTCCACATATTCCGGGTCGATCTCGATGCCGACGAACCTCCTCTTAAGCTGCTTTGCGACGACGAGCGTCGTTCCCGTTCCGGCGAACGGGTCGAGGACAAGGTCGCCGGGCACGCTGGTTCTGTTGAAACGTTGGGTGTTGCAAGTAAGGCTCATCTTCTTTAACGAGTATAGCATAACCCCTTATTGCTCTTTCATCTTTTGGTTTCCCCCACATTGGTACGATGTCCATACTCTTCACCTTACCTAATATTTTACCTATTTATAGGTATGGATATTTACATATTTAAATCTTTCGGTAAAATCTTAGACCAAAAGCTTTATAAATGATTTTACCTATAATTATAACAGGTGATAAGAAGATGGGGGAGACTACCGTAATCACTAGAGCAACATCAAAGAGTAAATCATTAAGAACCACAATACCTATGGGCATTGTTAAGCAGTTTAATCTTTCAGAAGGAGATAAGCTTAATTGGGAGATTAGGGCTGAAGGTGGAGAATTAATTATAGTAGTTAAACCCCTAAAGGTGAGGGAGGAGAAAGAATGAGCACAACACATAAAATAATATTTGGAGATGCCAGAAGAATGAAAGAGCTAGCAGATAACTCGATACATCTTGTTGTAACTTCGCCACCTTACTTTAACGCTCCATTCGATTTTCCCGGATTGTTCAAAAACTATGAGGAATATTTGGAATTAATTAAAAGTGTTGGTAAAGAAATTTATAGAGTATTATCTGAAGGAAGAATTGCATGTTTCGTAATTCAAGATGTAAGAATCGATGGAGAGCTATACCCTATAGTTAGCGACATAATTAAAATAATGAGAGAAATAGGATTCAAATACAGAGATAAGATTATTTGGAAAAAACCAGAGGGGTATATAAGAATAAGTAGGAGAAGTGGCGTTTTAATTCAACATCCATATCCCATGTACTATTATCCAGATAACATTTACGAAGAAATAGTGATTTTTCAAAAAGGAAGATTTAATTATAGTAGAATATCCCAATCCTTGAAAGAGCAATCAAAAATACCCTTAAGCAAATTTCAAAATGAGAAGTGGTACCTGTCAATGTGGGAGATAACAAATGTCTTGCCGTCAAATGACATAAGTAAATACACAGCAGTATTTCCTGAGGAATTAGCAGAGAGATTGATAAAACTCTATAGTTATGTAGGAGAAATAGTTTTAGATCCTTTCCTTGGAACTGGAACAACTGCTGTTGTTGCCAAAGAGTTAAATAGAAATAGTATCGGTTATGAAATAGATTTAGAACTTAAGCCTATCATAGAGAAGAGATTAGGACTCAAGACTAAAACTCTTCTAACATTCTATGGAGAAGGTGTAAAAAGTGTAAAAGTAGAGTTCATTATTAGAGATGATGCAAAACATTTACGAACTAAGTTAAGAAAAGTTATTAATGAAAAACTGCAAAAGAAGAAAAATAAAAAGCATTAAAGATCTTTTAACTTCTGTTTCGTTACTGACAATGCAGAATAAATATCCAATGCCCTAGCTATGATTAGTTGGGTTTTTGATCGATGATTACAAAAACAGAGATTACCCCTAGCTTTACCTTCAATAATAGGTTTTAGGATGCCTTTAATTTGAATGGGCGTATTTGAAGCTAATTTAAACATTATTTGAGGCCGTTTTCCTTCAATCTTTGCAATCCCAACTTTTAAACCTGCATTTATGGTAGGTTCGTATGTTATTCGAAGTTTAAGCTCCTTGACTATATCTGGGTTTAGGTTATTTTCAATTGATTTATGTTTAAAGTATAGTAATGCAAGATCGAAACACCCGAGACATAAACTATAATTTATTACCGGTATACCCAGACTTTTACTCCGCGTAGGCGAAGCATAATATGTTTTCTCTTTTCCACCTTGCTGTTTCTCTAAAATTGGATATAATTTCCGTGCTAAAGTTACATTGAGAAACTTGGCAATGGTATTTATCAAATCGTCTAAATATTCTGCACTTATATAAAACATTGCCCAGTTATTCCATTTTTCAGGATTTATACCTCTTATAGATGTTCTTTCAAGATGATAGCCTCTTATATCTAACTTAAAGTGTATTAAACCATTGTTATCAAAGCCAATATTGACCCAAACTTCTTCCTGTGGTAAATGATATGCCGTTTTACCTCTGCTAATAGTTTCCTTCCAACCTAATTCTTTAGCAGTTTTTCCATACCATTCTGGTGGAATTAACCTTTCAATTGTTATTGGTTCTGGTTGGACTAACCATCCTCTAAAATTCGAGTAAATCAATGGTATCGGTGTTTTTATTTTTCTGCTTTTATCACCAGGGACTTTAAAACCTCTTTTTATTAGTTCATCTTGAAGTTCTAAAGAACATGGGAAATAAATTTGCAAAGTGTCGACTGGAAATTTTACGACCCATTTAATGCCCTCTAAGTTTTTATTTTTTCCATTATTACTGCCCTTATCAGACATTTTACGCACCTTATAACTAAATGGGTTCCATTCTTTTTTGAAGTTTTCTACCACCACACTTGCAACATCACAAATGCAACACCCTAAGATTCAACAGAACCGAGGAGCAGGGCGACTGGCGACTGCTGCGTGTGCACCCTGTTTCCTTTCTCATCTCTGATCGCCTCCTCACCGGCGAAATATCCCGAAGTCAACTCACGGATGTCATCCCAGACATCGGTTACGAAAATCCCGTTTTCCCTCGGATACTTGTATTCTGGGAGCAGCGGGTAATCGACACGCAGCCTATTGAACACCCGAGGCTTCTTGCCCTTCGTGGCGAACGCGATTATCTGGTACGCCTTCGAGAAGCCATGAGCGTAGGGGACTGCGGAGGTCCGCTTCTTCCAGACTATGAGGTTCTGGAGCGTCCAGCCCGTCTCTCTGAGCGTCCTCAGGACGTGCTCGGCGTTCTTCTCACGATGCATGAAGTAGATGGCGCCGCCGCCCGCCGTCAGCTCGTAAACACGGGCGACGACCTCCTCAAGCCAGTTCCAGTAAACGTCCTCAGGCTGATTGTCGTCGAAATACCGGTAATCCTTGCCCTGACGGAACGGCGGGTCCAGAAACGTGAGGTGCACTTCCACGCTGTTGTTCCTCAACCACTCAAGGCAATCCCCGCAGACGAGCAGCCCGCCTTCCACATTCTCTGCTTCCCAACGGTCCCGGCTGACGCTCACCACCGAAGAAGGTTGGTACCGTCCCTAAAAATAGTTAAGAGAGTTTGAACAGCGGGACGACCCGCCGCTCCTTGTCCGGATAATGGCGCTCGGGCGGTAGCTCCTGCCCCGTAATAGTGACTCTCCTGCCTACGAGCTCTATGGACGCCTCCTCCGGCTTTATGTCCAGCCTGCCCACGAGCCAGGGACCGTCGTCGGTCTCGACCTCGCAGACGACGTAGGGAGCCTCGTTTTCGAGCCCCGCTGGTGCCACGTGGATCACCGTGAACGTCTTTATCACGCCGCTGTTCTTCATCTCCACGACCTCAAGCTCGTCGGCGCCGCACTCCTGGCACACGCTCATCGGCGGGCATGTGACCTTCCCGCACGCCTTGCATTTCAGTCCAAGCAGCTTCCCTTCACGCAACGCGTCAAAATACGCCTTAAACGTGAGCTTCCCCATTTCTATACCCTCCTTGGCTAAGCTTCACCCCGACGCTCCGTGCTCAGGATGATGTTGCAGATCGTGCCGAAGTCGCCGCCGAGCGTGTCCGTCATGCCTATCTTGGCGTTGTGCACTTGTAACTCCCGGGGCTCCATCTCGTTGCGCAGCTGCTTCACGATGGCGTAGATCTGCGAGACGCCGGTCGCCCCGACGGGGTGACCCTTGCCAATAAGCCCGCCTGACGGATTTATTGCAACCTTGCCACCGATCTTCGTCTTGCCCTCCGCAACGGCGTCTGCGCCCTCACCGAACTCAAAAAAGCCCATCGCCTCCGACGCTATGATCTCAGCGATCGTAAAGCAGTCGTGAAGCTCCACGACGTCCACGTCTTCAGGCGTGAGCCCCGCCTGCTCGAACGCCATCTTGCAGGAACGCACCCTCGACATGGGCACCGTCACGTCCCTCTGCCGGTAAATGCCGCCCGCAGAGCTCAGACCGGCGCCGAGCACGTATATTGGCTTATCGACGTGCTTCTCGGCGATGCTCGCCTCCGCAAGCACGACCGCCGCCGCCCCGTCCGTCATCGGGCAGCAGTCGAGCAGCGTCAGCGGGTACGCAATCATCCTCGAATTCAGCACGTCCTCGACCTTCAGGTCGCCGTACTTCTTGTAGAACTGCGCCTTCGGGTTCAACGCCCCGTACTTGTGGTTCTTGATCGAAACGTGCGCCATCTTCTCCCGCAGCTCGTCCAGCGGGATCCCGTACTTCTGGGAGTACAGGATGGCTGCCATCGCAAAAATCCCGGGGAACGTGAGCCCGGCGTTGAACTCGTAGACGCCGTCGGCGGAGGTCGCGAGCGCCCTCGTGCCGAGCGCAGTTCCCGCCGATAATAATCGCTCGACGCCGCCCACGAGCACGACATCGTAGACGCCGGTCGCCACTAGCAAGTAGGCTTCTCTGAACGCCACGGAGGACGACGCGCAGGCGCCCTCCGTCCTGACGGCGGGGACGCCCGCCAGCCCGATCTCGGCGGCGGCGAACGGCGCGAAGTTCGAAACGCCGTCGGTCAGCTCGCCGACGTGCTGCCCCACGAACACCGCCTCTATCCTCTCCTTCTCGATGTTCGACGCCCTTATGGCTTCGAGCGCCGCCTCCCCGAAGAGGTCCATCAGCGACTTCTCAGGGCTCCGCCCGAACTTCGTGTGCCCCACGCCGAGAACCGCAACGTCCCTCAACTTCAAGTCCCTCTTCATGGGCACGGGCGGCGACGCACGCCACGCCGACGCCGCCCCTCTCACCTCCTCATGTTCAACGTGCCGTCACGACGAAACCTTTCCGCCGCTGGCTTTTAAAAGTTGGTGATTTGGGTTGGGCGGTTAGAATCCCTCCTCCTCAAGCAACTTCTCGGTCGCCTTCCGACCGATGAGGGCGTCGAATGCGGAGACGTCGGGATGCTCAAAATAATATTTGAACTTCTCGTCACTCGGCCAACCGATTATGCAGTTCACTGTCTCACGCTCTGGATTCACGAGCCAGATCATGAAGCCTTGCTCTTTTATCGGAAAGTACCACTCCTCTTCGTCTATAAGGAATGCGATCATGAGACGCTCACTCGTCGGCGGGAGGATCATGGCGTAGTCCACTACATGCTCCGACGTGCCACCGCCGAGAAACGCCTTCATGGCGCTCAAGTCCCTGAAACCTTCCAGCACCTGCTCCTTACCGCTCTCTAAGCCCGGCTTCACGACTGCAACAAGTTCGTAAGTTTTCTGCTTCTCCTCGTCACTACGAGTTGCCCGCACGTCCGGTCGCACGAAGCCCACGGTTTCTGACGGCTTCAACTCGTAACCCACATACTCCAAAAACTTCTCGACAAACTCCTTGACGCTTTCCACGCTGAACATAGCTAAAAAGTGTAAAATTACTCTGACTTTGGAAGTTTGCCTTGCATTTCTAAGAGTATCCTCGCCTTCTCCTTCGCTCGCTTCTCTTCTTCTGGATCCCACTCGCCGTTCGGCGGCGGGAGCTTCAGGGGTTCAGGCTCCTCGCCGTTCTTCCAGAGCTTCGTCACCGGGTGCCCAACCTTCTTCAGAAACTCTTTCAAGTCCTTCGGGTCGATAGCGTCCTCCTCAGTTGCTATCTTGTCGTAGATCTCCTCGGGGATGTACTCGGCGAGCATCTGCTTGTACTCCTTCGGCATCCAGACGATCCGATACCAGCCGCCGTCGCCGAGCATGAACTTCCGGGAGCGAGGCGTCCTGAACGACATCCCGCAGTAGCCGTGGTTCTGCATGCCGCCGCTCATGAAGCCGGCGAGCTTTGAGAACGTGATGCCAAGCGGCGTTATTCCCGTGTATCGGCGGTCCACCATGCCCAGCCCGTCAACCTCCGGGATGTAGAAAATACCGGCTTCGAAGCAACCGCAGTTCGTCTGCGGGTAAAGCAGCGTGGAGTACATGACAACACGCTTGTAGCTCCGGTTCGACTTCTGGTAAACGACCTCGTTCACGCCGGTGTACTCGCCGCCGATCGGATCGAGGCACTCGCCCTTCGGCATTATGAAGGTGTAGCCGTAGGGATCCAGCTCGTACATGACCTTGGCGCCGATCCACGTGATGATGCCGCAATACGGTGGGCGGTCGGGGGCGACGACACATACGTGGTTCGGCGCAAACGTCTGACAAACGGCGCAGCCGTAGAACGTGTCCACGTCCTCGTCTGAGAATTCACTCGCCATCGCATCCATTCTTTCCCAATACGGGATGCACACGTTGTTTATGATCTCCCGCAGCTTCTCCAGCCCGCCTAGCTCCTCGACGCCAATTATGAGCTTAGCATCGCCTTTTTCCACATACGGGAACATTATCTTTGTGTTTGCAATCATCGCCTGCGCGAGATGGAAGAAGTCGTGCTTGTGCTTTGCAGTCTTCCTAAGACGCAGCCAGATCGTGTCGCGGGTGTTCAGCAGCATCCACCCCTCGCCAAACTCCAGTGCCATATACGTCCAGCGGGTCAGCAGGTCCAAGTGCAGGTCGTCGAGCTCCTTGCCGTAGTAGCGGATCCAGAACATGAAGGGCAGCGACGTGCCGTCAGGGATTTCCGGGATGTCCGGTCCTATGAGCTCGATCCGCCCGTCCTGAATCCGGTCGGGGTCATGCACGATCTCGATGAACCAGACGCTCGTGTAGTTGAACCTCGGACCGCCGAGTTCGAGCGCGTACTCGCCCTTCCTGATACGCTCGCCACCCCACTTCGGCGAGATCTCATATTTGACGCCGTCGAAGAGGTGGTCGAGGTCGGTCGGCGCCTGATAGACCCTGCCCTTTGGCAACGAGTCCCAGACGCGCTGCCGCTCCTTCGCCATCTCGTCCTCTTCCTTCTTTGCCATCTTCCTCACCCCAGATTCTTCATTATTTCCTTTAGGCTCTCCTTCCATTTATCAATTGTCATGGTGCGCAGGGAGATCGTAGCTTCGGGAACCTCGACGCTGTCGAGGACGACGGTCTCCACGAGCCCCGCCATCGCCGTCGCCAACGCTCGGGCGGCATCTGGCGTGTAGCCTATAAGGACGACGACCTCCGGACGCTCAAACGGCTCCTTCCAATCATACTTAAGGTATAGGGGTATCTCAGCAGCCCACATCTTCTTCGTCGCCTTCACCTTGCCGCGAACGGCGTTCACGGTGTTCCCGGTGGCAGCGACTGCCGCATCCAGCTTGTTCGCAAGCTCCACAGCATAGTCGATGAGCCGCCGCCCATCAAGTTCGAGCTTCTCGCAGAGCCACCCGCTCATCACCAGAACTTTGCCCTTCCTCTCCTTAAGGTATTTTGCGATGTCCAACGGCTCCTTAGCCGCCATTCGCATCACCTTATTCCTTCGGCACGCCGTGCATCTTTGTAATCTCCTCGGAAGGCGCTGCCACCGCGCCGCCGACCATCTCCTTGATCACGAGCCTTGGTACGACCGTTGAGTACCTACCAAGCTGAATACCATAGTTCTCGACGTAGTCCCGCATGTCCACGAGCCGCCCGTCTCTGAGTCTTGCTTTCTTCACCCTTGGCCCCTCGATGACCCAGCCATGCTCCCTTTCGAGGAGGCGCAGCATCTCCATACGTCGCATGACGTGAATTTCGTGCTCGGAGCGCACATACAGATGCCAATCGTCAGAGTACTCGCCGAAGAAGTTCTTATGCGCCTCGTTGTAGGCTTCGAGACTCGCAAGTCGTGGATCTCTGAGCGCCAGCGGGCGGTGGAAGAGCTTTGCGATCATCGTGATCGCCTCCTCCTTCGTCTCCACCGGAATTATCATGTGGACTGGGCACGGCTCCACCTCTCTTATCCTACCGGTGATCCCGTCGAACATCTGCCACTTGCTGCGGTCGTGCTTGTTTCCGAGGAGCCACGTCTTGAACTTGAAGCCCTCGGGACCGACGACGACGGAGACGCCGGAGCGGGCGAAGCCCATAGCTACTGTGAACATCTCCTCAGTGGCGGCGCCCCATATCAGGACGACGAGCGGGAGCCTCGTGTACTGGTAGTCGACGATCTGCGACCAGTTCGCCTTCGGCGTGTAGCCGCTGCCTATCATCGTGCCCTTGTAGGTCGCGGGTGGAATGTGCGAGATCGCGGTGCAGCCGCCGAGGTTCACGAAGCCCCGCAGCAGGCCTGCCGCCAGATATTTCTCGAATATGTACTTCCGCTCTTCCTCGTCGAAGTACTTTGCGGCGTCGGCGGCGACGCAGCCCGCAACTGCGACGAAGCAGTTCCTGTCCACCAGATATCTCACGATCTCAGCGACATCTTTCTCCGCCCCCGGATACTTGCCGCAGCCTATGATGTAAACCATGCCGGGACCGTTGCCGCCGAGGACGAAGCCGAACGTCAGATCACGCCACTCGATGTGCGAGATAAGTCCCCGTCCGGGGCGCATCATATACTTGTCGTTCTTTATCTTCTCGATGGACGCCCCTATTATCATATCTATTATCGGAAGCCCGTTCGGGCAGACGTGCTCACACTTCGCACAGAAAACGCACTCATCGTATATTTCCGAGAGTTTCTCAAGGTTGCCTTCTTTCGCCGCTTTCATCGCTCTGCTTATCATCAGCCTGTTCGGGCAAACATTGAAGCATGAGTCGCATGCTTTGCACGCCGCCGCTTTTTCCTTTATCTCGGCTTCAGAGAGCAACGCCGCCTTCTTTCCTTCCTTCGCCTTTTTCACAATTTCGACGGCGAGCTCGCCTGCCTTCTCAGGTATCGTCACCTGAACAGCGTCGTTCTCTTCCAAATACTTCACAAGCTCCTCCATCGGGAGCTCCGTCTTGTCTTCCACGCCCTTGAAATCAGCTTTGTAGCCGTAAGCAATGACCTTTGCACCTATCTTCTTAGCTTCCTCCACAACGTCAAACGGCAGGCACATCTCGCTGACGACGATGACGTCCGGAATTCCGGCTCGGATCGCAAGCCGTGCTTTCGTCGCCGATGTTACAACCTTCGCCTTCTCGTAAAACCTCGGGATGTCGTGTCCAGCGGCGCCGACGCCACAGACCTCAATTTCATCCTCCAGCCCCCGCTCCTTTATGATACGGACGGCGTGCCACGCCGGCAGGAAGTCGTTGCCCATGAAGCAGATGACCGGCTTCGAGGTATCTACGACACCCAACCCCACAGGTGTTTGCATCTTTGGCCAGTCCTTATATTCTGTTGGCTCTACTTTACCGGCATTGTAAAAGTCGAAGATGCACATTTTTATCGTCTCGGCGACCTCCATCGCGAGGAACGTCAACGAGCCTGCGTGCATCGTCTTTTCTACGAGGTCCTTCGCCGACTCGTTGCCATTGTTCACCGCATACAAAAGCTCGGCGAGCTGTGCCTCCGCATACGACAGCGCACGCTCTACGTCTGCGAGGTTCTTAGGATAGAAGCCGCAAAGCATCGAGACGTTGGTCATCGGGTACTCCTCATAAGGTCCAAGGTCGATCTCCTTCTCCTTCCCATAAATTTTAATTGCGTAGTTCAACAGGTCTCTCGCATGCGTCAGCTGCCTTGCGAGCGCCCTGCATGCCTCCTTCAGCCCCTCCCTCGCCTGGTGCGCCTCCAAGTCCAAGCCGCAGAGCCCGTTCTTCGCAGAGAGGTCGCAAGGTCCCTGCTGACATGCCTCGCAGCTCTTCTTCCCGCTCGTGAAGATCGTGTGGTATTTATTGAGCAGGATGTCGTCCCACTCTGCGATGTCGGATGCGTGCGCAAATATGTTCAGCTTCGGGTCCCACTGCCGGAGGCGGCGCTCGCCCATTTCCTGGAGGATGTCCTCGGCGATGTCCTCGACGCCCCTCGGATCGCGAACGGCGTCCGCCAGATTAACCTCTACCCCTCCTACCTTGACCACCTTCCCTTCCATATTACCACCTGAGAAGCAGAGTCAGAATATGTCCACTTCCGCCATGCACTTCTCGCATACGACCTTCTTCTTCACAGCCTCCCCTATGATTCCGGGCGTCGTCACCCCCTTGACCCGGTGCGACGGGTGCGTCTCCTCTATCTCTATCTCCCTCGCACATACGTCGCAGAGCGGAATACCACACACCTCGCACTTCTTCGTGGCTTCATTCTCCTTGCATACCCCACACATCTCTGCCATCTTCTCCCACCCTTTTTGCACTTCCTTAAGCCCCATTACTTAATAAATATTTCCAAATTCCATGGACGCAAGATGAAAAAGGTGAGAGTAAGAGCAGCGCTCAAGGATATAAGCGAGTATAAGCCCGGCAGGTGGGTAGAGGGCGCCATAAAACTCAGCTCCAACGAGAACCCGCTGGGTCCGAGCCCGAAAGCCGTCGAAGCCGTCATCCGGTGCGCAAAGCTGATAAGTCGCTACCCGGAAGCCCATTCGAGCTTGGACGGCTGCGGCTGCGAGCACGAGCTGATACAGGAGCTCTCGAAGTGGCTAGGGGTTGCACCCGAGAATATAGTGCTCGGCGCGGGCGTGGACGGCGTCCTAGACACGCTCGTGAAGCTTTTTGTGGAAAGTGGCGACGAGGCGATAATCCCGATACCCACGTTCTCGCTCTACGAGACGCTCGTGCGGCTCTGCGGCGGCGTCCCGAGGTTCTTACAGCGGGACGAGCGGCGGAACTTCGAAGTTGCGGCGGCGGACGTCGTCGCAAATGCTTCAGAAAAAACGAAGCTTGTGTTTTTAGGCTCGCCGAATAACCCCACGGGCGACGTCATCGCCGAAGCCGAATTACGGGCGATTCTCGAGACACTGCCGTCCTCGATGATTGTAGTCGATGAAGCATACGTGGAGTTCGCCGAACGCTCGTTCGTGCCGCTCGTTCGTGAGTATGAGAACTTAGTGGTGACGAGGACGTTCTCAAAAGCATTTGGGCTTGCGGGGCTGCGTGTCGGCTACGCCGTCATGGATGAGGACATCGCCAAGGAGTATAAGAAAGCAGCAATACCTTTCTCGGTAAACATACTCGGCATCGCAGCTGCGCTCGCCGCCTTACAGGACGAAGAGCATCTTAGAAGGACAGTTAGCCTCGTTAAAACGGAAAGAGCCTTCTTCATAAAAAACATACCGTTCAGAACGTTCCCATCGCATGCGAACTTCGTGCTCGTTGACGTGTCGCCCTTCACCTCGAAGCAGGCTTTTGAGTTCCTCGTGAGGCGGGGCGTCGTCGTCCGGGACTGCTCTTCGTTCAGGGGCGCTGGCACCTCGTTCATACGCATAAGCATTGGGACGCACGAGCAGAACCTAAAAGTCATTGACGCTCTGAGTTCTCTGGTTGGAAGCCTGCGACGCGCTTGAGATTGTGTATGATCCGATGGTGGAGCTTCGCTCCAAATACCACAACGGCGCTTCATAGTGTGCGGAACATAATTGTTATCTTCATCATGCATGCCGGGGGAGAGGTGTTGCGGGTCTGCTTGCTGAGTTATCGGGGCATGTACTGCGGAGGACAAGGTGCTACTATCTCACGAGAGAACCGGCGAAACTGGGGTTTGCCGACAGCTTCGAGTTTTGATGACATTCGTATACGATTCATTACGAATGTCAGCGATACATTTGTATGGAAAGATGAAGCTATGAGATGAGTGAGAGACGTGAAGCCGCGAGGCTGATGAGCGTGGAGCGTAGAAACAAGATTGGGGAGCTTCCGTTTCCCCCGAAGGCTTCTATGAAGTTGCTCCGAACGGAGTGATGGAGAAGGAAGACTTTCGAAAATGTTAACGAATGTTATCGGAAGCCAAAGCGGTGCGAAGTGCACTCAATAGCCAGTCTGCCATATCCAGACCCTTCTCCACCCGCCCAACTTCTTCGAATTGCTGCAACCCGAACCCTCCAGAGGTGTTCACGTTCAGCATAAGGGCGTTCCGCAAACTCAAAGAGCTAGGACGCTCTGACATAATACACGACAACCAGTGTTTGGGCTTCGGTCTTTTGCTGATGCGATTTCTGGGAACCCCTGTGGTAGTCACCATCACCCGCTGATCATCGATAAATTGCGACGTTCAAGCAAGCTTCAAGCCCACGGGAAATCGCCAGCTTGCTCAGCGTCTCCTCACCGCCGCCACAGGCTGTCGCTATGTTCCATCACCACTTTAGTGCCCATCCGACCCCCACCGTCTGTGGGTGTTCAAGCCGTAAAAATACCTTTCGTTTGCGCCCGGAAATCGTGAGCTGTAAAGATAGGACAAGTTTTCAACAGCCGCAGGGTCCGTCCAAAGTTGCACGTGCATTTGCTTTTAGGCTTATGATATTCTAGGATAGAGACCGTTCTGCCTATACCCGTTAAGAGCGTGTAGAGTGTTAACGTCGTAGCGGGTAGGCTTCCTCCCCCCCACTCCCGTCTTCATCGTGGGGCTTTCGAGGGAACGGAGACCCCCACATCTTCAGGCTTCCAGCAGGCTTGAACACCCCACATGCCGAGGACTGCTACACGCTAAGATGCCAACTATAAAATGAAAAACAAAGACGCCGAACTATTTATGAAACCCTAGATGGGCAGGTGGGTGGTCGTCCATGCGGCATCCTAACATCGAACACGTGCCGATGAGAGCTATGCCGAAAAGAATGCTCATCCCTCACCTGCAGTTACTCATCAAATGCAGCATCTTCAGGCTCGAAGTAGGCTTTAAGGTCAAATTAACGGAGGTGAGAGGCGGCATTCCTCAGAGTCATTATCTATTGCCGCCAGAGCCATGAAAATAGTAGCAGGGCGTGCATCTCAGGTTTTGGCCTCAAGGGTCGCCGCAGCACTCAACTGCGAGCTTTTGCCGTGCGAGTTCCGGAGCTTCCCTGACGGCGAGCTTTACACGAGGGTCGATGCGACGACGCTCGACGGCGAACCCGTGGCGATCATACAAAGCGTGACCTCAGATACGGACTTCGTCTGCCTCCTCCAGCTCATAGAAGCCTGCGAGGGGCTTGACGCTTCAAAGATAAGCGTTGTCATCCCGTATTTAGGGTACGCACGGCAGGACAAGCGGTTTAAGAGCGGGGAGCCGATAAGCGTCCGGGCGCTCGCGAGGTGCATTTTTGCAGATGAGGTCTTCGTTATCAATCCGCACTCCGCAGAGGCTTTAAAATACTTCGAAAACGCTCGTAGCATCGAGGCGCTGGACGCGGCGCCGCTACTCGGCGAGCATTTCCGCAAGACCAAAAACGTCGAGCTCATCGTGGCGCCCGACGATGGCGCCGCAGCATTAGCTGCAACGGTTGCGGGACGTGCGGGCTTGGAACACGACGTGCTTGAAAAGACACGGCTCAGCGCCGAGGATGTAGAAATAAAGCCGAAGACGCTCGACGTCGCCGGCCGCAATGTGGCGCTCGTTGATGACATAATTTCAACAGGCGGTACGATTGTAAAGGCGACGACGCTTCTTAAGGAGCTTGGAGCCTCTGAGGTATACGTGGCATGCGTTCATGCCGTGCTCGTGCCCGGCGCCGCCCTCAGGATGCTTAATGCCGGCGTCAAGGAGGTGATAGCTACCGATACCTTGGAAACCATATTCAGCAGGATAAGCGTCGCCGAGCTGATTGCAAGAAGGCTGACGGATACCGCTACGTCCAAATGAGGAACAATGCGATCATTACGGCGTTATGAGCTACCACGAAAATGTAAAAAGCATTGCAAAAGAGCAATAGGTGGAAAGCAAGCGTTCTCTTATTCAGTTTGTCAAGCCTGAGCGCCTTTTCGAGCTTCAGGTTGAGGTCGGCAAGGACGCCATGCAGCCGCAGCCGCAGCCTGTCACGCACCCAGAGAGATACAACCATCACGAGTAATATTGTAACGCCCATCTTCAGGGCAAACGCTAAAAGGTAGCTCCTGTCCAGCACCTTCCGCATCAGGAAGTTCGCCTCGTATGCGAAGTCGCAATTGGTCAACAGGAAGCACGTGGTGCCGAAATCCAATACCTGCAAGAGGATCAAAGTTGCGCATAAAACGTCTATAAGCGGCAAGGATGGCTCGTCGCCACGCATCCCCGAGGACTTAGGGATTTTACACGCTTAAATCTACGCATCGTTTAAAAATTTTTGAGGATTGCGGTGATGATGAGCAGTCCTCCCAGCGAGCTACTCCACGGCTAAAGCCGGGAGCTTCACGCCTCTCAGCATAGACTCCCTAAGGAGCACCGCTCCGGAGCCTATGCCTCACGACGTGTTCAGGGCGGCTCATCACAGCCCCTGCCCAGAGCATATAGCCCTGGGCTCGTCTCAATATTTGATTTATTCCAATATTTAAACTTATCGATAACCCACCCGCTTCCCCTAATTCATCTCACGGTTAAAACCGTAAGCTTTCTTAGCGACGATTATGTAAGGACAAATTCAAAAGATTTTTATAACTGCTGCATGGAAGGTTGGGTGAATGCTACGTCCTGTCGAGATGCGGGAGCTCCGCATAATCGTGCTGGACGAGCATGTAGATGCGGTTATAAAAAAGCTGGACGAGCTTGGTTGCGTGCACCTTACCGACATAAAAGAGTTTTTGGACGAGTTTGATGGCTTAGTAGAGCCATCGAAAGCCGACCCTGCCTTAGTGAAGTATTCCGAGCTTCTGATGCGTATTAATAATGTAATAGATGCTCTTCGCACCGAAAAGGAGGAAAGGAGGAGCATAAGAGAATTATTGTTCAAGCCGTCGAAGGAGGAAGTGCGGCGGGTGAAGGTAGAAAAAGTGGACATCGAAAGCATAGAAAACGAATTAAAGCGATTGGAAGAGGCTGTCATCGGAGCGAAGGAGCGAGTGGAGCGGGCTCGCAATGAGCTTTCAGAGCTTGAGAGCACGCTCAAAATTCTGAACGTGCTGCGAGATTTGGATCTGAATTTGGATTTTGTGGGCGAACGGGAGTTCGTTCATGTGTTTGTGGGGAGGGTTTCCGCAGAGAACGTGCCGGAGTTGGAGCGGCTCGTCACGGGCACCGCCGGCGAGGAGAGCTTCGTCGTATCGAAGCCGCTCGACACGGGCGTCATGACGGTGGTCGTGGTCACGCTGAAAGCTCGCAAAGACGAGGTGGCGAGAGCGCTGAGGATGGTGGATTTCGAGGCGTTCACGCCGCCCCCATTCTTGCCTACGAACATAGAAGACGCGATAAGAGAAGTGGAGCGGCGAAGAAGCAAGCTTGAAGAGCAGATAGGAGAGGCGGAGCGTGAAATCGAGAAGGTGAGACAGGAGAAGCTGTACGATCTATTTGTGATGCGGGAACTTGTGCAGATAGAGGATACGAGCGCAAGGGTACGACTTCTGTTCGGCGAGACCGAGCGGGCAAAAGTCATAGAGGGGTGGGTGTCGAGGGATGACGTGGATGTCGTCATCGAGGGCGTGCGGTCGGTCACGAGCGACGTTTGCGCCTTTGAGGTGCGGAAGCCGAGCCGGCACGACCCCAGAGTGCCAACGCTCCTTAGAAACCCAAGCTTTTTGAAACCTTTTGAGGCGATAATAAACATGTATAGCCCGCCATCTTACGGCGATATCGACCCTACGATCATCACCGCCATCATATTCCCGATCCTTTTCGGGCTCATGTTTCCAGATGTCGGGCATGGACTGCTCGTTCTTTTACTCGGTCTCGCTCTGATGCTTGTTTTTAGAGGGCTGAGCGAAGGTATACGGCAGATGGGTCTCGTGATCGCGCTCTGCGGCTTCTTCTCGATGATCGCTGGAGCGCTGTTCGGCGAGTTCTTCGGCTTCAGCCATTATGCGGCGGAGCTCGTCGAGGAGGCGTTGCACATGCACGTCCCGCACTCGCTGCTGCTCGACCCGCTGTGGTTCGAGCCCGTTGTTGAGGTAGAACGGATGTTCGTGGTCTCGATGCTCATAGGTGCGCTGCACATGGGGCTGGGCTTGACGCTCAACGGCATCAACAGCTTCCTGAAGGGCGAGGTGCTGAAAGGCGTGACGGGCTTCGTGAGCATCTGGTGCCTCGCCGGCGCCCTCTACTTCCTGTTAGCGCTCTTCGGGCTCGCGTCCATGACGATGATGAACCTCACAATCCTCATCGCCGCCCCGGTAGTACTGCTCATGGTTTTGAGGATCATAGAGGAGCTGAGGCACGAGGAGCACGGCGGCGAGCACGCCGCTGCGGCTGCGACCGGGGCTGCGGACGGCGGCACGAGAGAGCGCAGGCGCTCGGTCATGGACTTGCTCATCATTCTGATCGACGGCGTGATAGATGCTCTACTTGAGAAGTTTTTCCGCTTCCTCGCAAATACCGTCTCTTACGGCAGGATTCTGGCGCTGGCGTTATGCCACGCCGCGCTCATCGAAGTTTTCATATTGCTGACGTTCATGTGCCTGAAGGTAAGTGCGGCGGTCGCCGCTCTTGTCTTCATCGGCGGCACCGCCCTCGTCGTGATACTTGAAGCCATCATGGCGGGCATCCATACCGTCAGGTTGCACTTCTACGAGTGGTTCACCAAGTTCTATGAGGGCGGCGGCACGCCGTTCTCACCGTTTAAGTTCAGTAGGACTTACACGTATTAGTGAGCCGCTCCCGACTGGAGGCGGGGCTTCTTTAAGCCTCTCCGCCCCGCCCTAGAGCACCGCTCGGAGCCGAAGTTCCGGGCGGCTCACCGCAGCCCGCCGGAGCTAGCTCCAGCTTCGTCTCGATAAAATCGGCTTCAAAGCATAAATTTCCCCACCCGCCTCCCCTGATTCATCCCTTAGGGCTTTCTTAGCGACATTTTGTAAGGAGCCGAGTTCAACACTGGAAGCCTATTCCGAAAATTATTCCTGAAGGAGCAAATTAGTTTGAAGTGGTGGAACGTACGTGAAGTATTGTTGGAGAAAAGGCGATGACTGTGTTGCTAGAGCCGAAGCATCTTGAGATCCGTATCAAGGAGTTCCGCAACTACGGCACGCCGAAGAAGCCGCAGTTTACTATCGGCATTTCGGCATCGCTGCTCTTCGAAGAGACCGCTGACGAACTCCACGCTGCGATGACGGACTCCGGGCTCATTTCTAGGGACACTATTCCCTTCGAGGTGGTTTCAAATTTCAGAGGCTCGTCCAATGGCAAGCCTTTTTACCGGGCGAGAGTGCTGCACGACGGTGAAGAGAAGGAATACGTGGTGGCAGCCCGGGACACCGGCGGCGTCCTTCGCACGAGGATAAGATACGAGCCTGTCGTGAGCCCGGAGGAGCTGCGGCTCGTACACCCTGCGGAGTTCCACCGCCGCAACATCAAAGTTTTGGAGTGGGAACTACATAACTACCGGCATTACTTTATGCTCTTCGTCTCGTCGAAGCGCTTTGAAAGCTTTGATATCCTCGTCAAGCCCGCAGGAGGCGGCACAGGCGTCGAGATCGAACTTGTAGAATCCGAAATTAGAGAGGTGAGACTTCCGTGCATCTGGTATATGGAGCGGCTGCCCTTCAGAGGATTAAGAGAGAGCATGCAGGTACGAGTGACCTCCTCCCCTCACTGAAGGGGCATCCGCCGGATGCGAGAGGTTGGGGAGTGTGGCTCAGGACGAACCGCTCCCCTTCGGGCTGGGTCACCGCAGCCCCTGCCCACACCATGTAGGCGTGGGCTCGTTTTAATAAATTTTTAGCTCCGTTCACATCGGCATTAATCTGGTAGCCACAATCCTCGCAGATGAAAACTCCCTGAGAAGGTCTTTCAGTTCGCATCGAGCCGCACCTCGAACACTGCTTCGATGTGTTATATTCGGGAACTTCTATCACCAGAATGCCTCGCTCAAGTGCCTTATACTTGATGTATTCCCTTAGTTTGTGCGATGGCATTGAGTTGACCTTCCTGTTTGCCTTTCTTCCTCGCCTCTTGTTTCTGACGCCTTTCAAGTCACCAATCGCTATTATTGCGTCGTGTTTCTCTGCTTCTTCAACGATGTCCTTTGCTATCTTGTGGAGCTCGTCGTTCACGATCCTCCGCTCCTTGCCCTCGATCTTCTTTATCACCCTCAGCTTCTTTTCTCTGCCCAACTTTCGCCTCAACCAGAAATACTTTCCACGAGCCCCTCTCACCCTTCTGCCGTAGAACTTCGGTTTACTGCGGTGCCGTGCCACCGACACGGCAACCCATTTGGCCCCTAGGTCTATTGCTATGATGGATGCATATTCTTTCTCCAGCTCGACATCCTTCTTGACCGTAACATAAAGATAGAAATCTCCATCCCTCCTGACGAGCAGAGATTCACATACTCTCCACGCCTCAAAATTGAAATGTTGATGAGCGAGTGCGACCAACGCCTCCTCTCACACCTTTTACCCTTATCCTCGCCCAGTATTTTGCTATTTTCGTGTCTCTTCTTTGAATGTCTATCAAGTCTTTCCTTATGGGAACACCTTTCATCCGCCTCGCCTTCTTGTACAGCCACCTCGCATCCTGCTTGTATGCTGAATACACGCCTCTGTCCTCGCCCGTCTCGAGCCAGTGCTGGAAGTTGTCATACTCTCTATTAAGCAACTCTTGCTTGCGCTTCGTCAGACCGATCAGCTTGCACCTGATCGTCTTTGTCACTTCCATCATTTTTAGTATAGTTCTTCTACTAAATATTACCACCCACCTCCCCTGCTATATCCCATCTTTGAAAAGATGGGGATTAGCAGCAACATTTATCCTAAAGACCAAAGCCGAGCGTTAGAGAGGTCTGCTTTAAGGAGCTGCGAGGAAAAACGACAGCGGTGGGAAGTGTGGAAAAGATATAGAACGACTTTTCAACCTGATAATCTCACCGCCGTTGAAAAACCGACGCGCCGCGCTTTGCCTTCTGGATGGACTTCAGAAGAGGCATCTATACTCTGGGACATGCATAGTATAATAGCAAATAATGCTGCTAATAGTCAAGTCCAGCGTCGTGACGAGCGTGTAAAGAGCAGAGCAGCCTAAGCGGCGCGCCTTATCAGTTAAAAAGGCGTCGGCAGCAGCGTCGCATTTGGTGAATCACATGATAGCCGCACCATTTTCTTCATGCTTCTTCGCTCTCACATACTTTTTCCAGCGTGTTTACTAGCTCGCTCTTGTGCCAGTCATAAAAACAACCGCCCAGCATTATATATGAGTAAGCCGACTAAGAACGCCAACACCAACGAATATGTTACACCGAAAAGCGTCCAGCGCCAGCTGTTCGTCTCCTTCCGCATTGTAGCAACGGTGGCAACGCACGGCACATAGATCATGTGCACCGCCAAAAACGTATAAGCAAGAAGTGGAGACCATACCGTCGGCAGTACGGCTCTCAAAGCTTCCTCCCCTCCGCCGTAAAGCACGCCAAGCGTCGCCACACTTAGTTCCTTCGCAAGGAAGCCGAACATCAAGGCGACGACGATCCGCCAATCAAAGCCGCAAAGCCTGCCCAGCGGCTCGAAAAACATGCCAAGTCTGGCTGCATACGACTCTTCGAGCGGAATATTGCCGCCAACGCCGAAAAAGCCGCCGCCAGGACCGGTTGACATGAGCCACCACATCAAGACGGAAACAACGACTATGAGCGTGCCCGCCCTCACGACGAACGCCTTAATACGCTCCCATGCATACAACAGCACATTTCTCACCGTCGGCGTACGATAAGGCGGCATCTCCATGATGAACGGCAGATGTTCACCACGCAGCAGGATGCGACGGAAGAGTAAGGCGGAAGCTGCGACTAAGAGCAGGCTAAGCGCCACGAGCGAGAGCATGACCGCCGTGGCGAGAACGCCGCTGAAAAACACCGACGTGATGAACGCAAGGACGCCGAGACGCACGCTACACGGCACTAATGGATTTATCAGCACCGTTATCAGCTTTTCACGGCTGTCGGCGAGCGTCCTCGCTGCCATGATCGCCGGGACATTACAGCCAAAGCCGCAAAGCAGACAGAGAAACGCTCTACCATGTAAGCCAACCGTATGCATGAACTTGTCCATGACAAAGGCGGCTCTCGCCATATAACCCCAGTCTTCAAGGATGGCGTACAGGAGGAAAAAGATCGCAATCACTGGCAGGAACGTAAGTACCGTGCCGACGCCACCGACGACGCCGTCGACGAGCCACGCTGGCGCGTTCTTAGCCACAAGGAGCGCACCGAGCCATGTAAAAAACACCTCAAGGGCATCTACCAAAGGGCGGCTCAGGAAGAATGTCGCCCAAAAGACGAAACCGTAAATGCCAAAAAGGATAGGCAGCCCCCAGATTCTGTGCGTGACGATTCTGTCGATTCTGTCCGTGAGTTCCTGCCCAAGAGTTGTTTTCCTCCGCCTAAGCACTTCCTTTACGATACGGCTTATTTGCTCGTAACGCTTGTCCACGAGCTCAATCTCGAAGTTATGGTGAATTTCTGCACTCCGTAGCTCCTCAAGCCGCCGCAAAAGCTCCATGCCGACGCCTAGACGCTTTGCAGCCGCTACCACCACGGGATCGTTCTCCAAAAGCTTGACTGCAAACCATCTCCTTGGATACTCCAAACTCTCGCCTTCGCCTGCAAGCAGCGTCTCCAGCTCGCCTATCTGGCGTTCGATGTGCGTCCCGAAATCCGTCTTGTATGGTCGTGTTCTTATCTCGCCCTCAGCAACCGCCACCGCCGCTCGCAAGAGCTTGTCCACGCCCAAGCCCTTATCCGCGACTATCGGAACAACAGGCACGCCAAGAATCTCGGAAAGCCGCCGCACGTCGATTTCGACGCCTTCGGAGGCGGCGACATCCATCATGTTTAACGCAACGACCACCCGGTCGGTGAGCTCCAAGAGTTGAAGGGTCAGATACAAATTTCTTTCGAGATTTGAGGCGTCCACGACATCGATAACAACATCAGGACGGTCTTTGACTATGAAATCCCTAGCAATTAGCTCCTCCTCAGAGTATGCGGTGAGGCTGTACGTGCCTGGCAGATCTATAATTCTGAGCGTCCGCCCTTCGTGCTTACAGAGTCCCTCCCGCCGCTCTACGGTCTTGCCGGGCCAGTTTCCGACATGCTGCCGCAAACCGGTGAGGAGGTTAAAAAGCGTGCTCTTCCCAACGTTAGGGTTACCCGCTAGCGCCACTAAAATCTCACGGCTCAACCTTCCACCTCGACGAGGACGTGCATAGCGACGCCTCGCCCGAGTGCGATCCTTGAGCCTCGGACATGAATGAGGAGCGGTCCGCCGTTCGTCGCTCTCAGCATTTTGACCTTGACGCCGGGGTTCAAGCCGAGTTCTGCGAGGCGTCGCACGAAGCCGTAACCACCCCTAACCGAGACGACCCGCCCTTCCTCATTCTCCGCCAGCATGCTGAGCGGGACTACTTGACCCATCTCTTGCTGTTTAGGGCACCTGTATTTAAATAGGTGACCCTAAATTATCGGGGCTTAGTTTAGTTAAGCTGGGCTGCGAAGAATGAATGAGGGGGTGAGACCGACGGAGTACGAAGAGATGCTCGACAGGGCGTTAGCTAGGATGCCTGAAATGAAGGTCGAGGACACGAGATTTAATATTCCGGAGGTACGAGTCTTCATCGAGGGCAAAACCACGGTTTTCGACAACTTTGCGAGCGTCTGCGACTACATAAACAGGGAACAGGAGCACGTGATGAAGTTCCTGCTGCGGGAGCTCGGCACCGCCGGGAAGATAGACGGTGATAGAGCGATCTTCCAAGGACGCTTCTCGAAGGAGGACGTTGCGAAACAAATACGGAGATACGTCGAGGATTACGTGCTGTGTTCGGAGTGCGGGAAGCCGGACACGCAGCTCGTGCGCACGAAAGAAAGGGTTCTGATGCTGAAGTGCGAGGCGTGCGGCGCCTTCAGACCCGTCGGGAAGCGGCTGCGGCGGTAGCGGTCGGCGGCGGCGGGGAGTGCGGGGCGTGGGCGAGTGCGGGGCGTGGGCGTGGAGAGCTTAAATGAGGAGCGAAGAGTGAGCGGAGATGGAGTGCCGGATCTGCGGGCGGGACGGAGCGGCGAAGGCTTTAGGCGTCTGCGTCTCCTGCGTGCGGGAGCGTCCCGAAGAGGCGCTGGAGCATGCGAGGCGCGGGCACGAGCGTGCGAGAGCCGTGTATGCGTTGCCGGCGGAGCCGCCAAGAAGCGTTGGCGCTGCGGGTGCGAGGCGCTGCAGGCTGTGCGCTAACGAGTGCGTTTTGGCGCCGGGGGAGCGTGGCTACTGCGGCGTACGGGAGAACGCCGACGGGAAGCTTAAAAACATTTTCCCCAAGGGCTACGCCATGCTCCACGCCTACGAGGACCCGCTGCCGACGAACTGCTGTGCGGCGTGGTTCTGCCCCGGCTCGCAGGCGGGCGCCGCAAAGAGGATGGTTAATGTCGCCGTTTTCTTCTACGGCTGCAACTTCGACTGCCTTTTTTGCCAGAACGAGTCGCATAAGGAGCTTTGGCGGGCGCCGCTCGTAAAGCTCGAGGACTTCGTCTCCGGCATCAGGAACAACAGGAGGGCGTACTGCGTCTGCTACTTCGGCGGCAGCCCGGAGCCGCAGCTCCCGTTTGCGATAAAGGCGTCGGAAATGCTCGTCAGGGAGGGCGTCGTGGGCGACGGCGGCGTGCGCCGGAAGCCGCGGATCTGCTGGGAGTGGAACGGCTGCGGCAACCGCTCGCTCGTGCGGAAGGCGGCGGCGCTCTCCCTCGAAAGTGGCGGCATCGTGAAGTTCGACCTCAAGGCTTTCGACGAGAACTTGAGTCTGGCGCTGAGCGGCGTGTCGAACCGCAGGGCTTTTGAAAACTTCGAGATGATAGCCAGGGACTTCTTCGAAGGCTCGAACCCGCCGGTGCTCACGGCGACGACGCTCCTCGTCCCGTATTACGTTGACGAGGAGGAAGTCGGGAAGATAGCGGAGTTCATAGCGAGCCTGAACCCCGACATCCCGTATTCGCTGCTCATCTTCCACCCGGATTTCCACATGGACGACCTGCCGATAACGCCCCGCTCGCAGGTCGAGCGCTGCTATAAGGCTGCGAAGAGGCACCTGAACAACGTGAACATCGGGAACAAGCACCTGCTGGCGTGGGCGCCGCCTTAGCTTGAGATGAGGGGCGTCATCCTCGCAGGCGGCAGGGGCAGCCGGATGGGCGGCGTGGAGAAGCCGCTTCTGGAGATATGCGGCGTGCGGATGCTGGACATCGTGGCGAGCGTGCTGGAGCGTTCGGAGCTCGACGGCTTCTGCGTGGCGGTTTCGAGGAACGCCCCGAGGACGTGGGAGTACTGCGAGCGTCGTGGCTACGACGTTGTCGAGACGGCGGGGCGTGGCTACCACGAAGACATCTCAACCCTCCTAAGAAGGTTCCGGGCTTTCGTGAGCGTCGCCTGCGACCTGCCGTTCCTCAAGCCGTGGCACGTGAACAGGCTCGTCCGGGCGTCCTCCGGCGAGCATGCGGGGGAAAGCATAACAGTGGCGGTGCCTCTGGAGCTCGTGCCTAGGGGGTTCGAACCTTCGTACGTGTTCGAGCTGCGGGTTGGTGGCGGCGACGCCCAGCCCGTGAGGCTCGTGGCGTGCGGTCTGAACGTCGTCACCCGCTCCGAAAGCTCGACGGTTCTGGTATTCGACGACCCGCTGCTCGCGGTGAACGTGAACACGCCGCAGGAGCTGGAGCTGGCGAGGCGGCTCGCCCGCACGGCGAATCGAAATGTTTAAATACGTGCCCTACGCCAGCAACTACTGTATGAATCTGATACCAGAGGCGGGCAAGAGAGGTGTAAAGGAGTTAGTTGAAGAGCTATTAAAAACTAAAACGTATTTACTACCGACCTTTCAGAGGGATTACGTTTGGGATGAGGAGGATGTGAAGGAATTCATAGACTCCATGATAAATGGGTACCCCGTAGGAAGCATAATCCTCTGGAAGCCATCAAGAAACGTTTATGAAAATGACCCTTTTTCAAAACCGATAATTGGCGAGAAGGACTTCAATAAGGAAGTTTATTATGTGATAGATGGTCAGCAGAGGTTAACTACTTTGCTCCTTATGTTTAACAATTGGAAAATATCAAGAGAAGATGAAGAAATTGAAAGAATGCCGATCTCAATCAATCTTGAAAAAAGAGATAGTGATTATAAATTGTACAAATCGAGTAAGTATGTGAACATCTACGATCTATTGAGGTCAGTGGCGGGGTCACCGATTTACGATCCTCAGATGTCCAGAAAGTTAAGTGAGCGTCTAGACAGTGCAATCTTTGACAAACTTTGTAAAATCGCCAATAGAATCTTAAACTATCAGATTCCGTTGTACATCTTACAAACGTACGATGAAAATGAAGGAACGTATTCGAAGATGGCTGAAGCCTTTGTTAGGGTAAATAAGAGCGGTGTAGAGATCGGCAATGTAGAAATGATCTTATCCTTCTTGGCTGGTACTATCAGAGGATCATTTAAGAACGATATAGTCCTAATCTACAAAGACTTAGAACGCTTTAGGATCGATTTACAACCCGTAATTAGAGCTATTTTATCGGAATTTGATATTCCGATGTCAGATATAAAGGCTGAGAAATTTAGAAAGATTGTCAATGAAATTCAAAAGACTGATGAAGACTCGAGAAAGAAGAAGGTTAGTAAAATGGGTAACGCTCTCAAACTAACAACAAAGTTCTTGGAAGATAATCTCGGAATAAAAGATACGAGAATCTTGCCAAGTCAGATACCGCTAATAACGATAGCCAAATACTTTTCATCCAACGACATTACTAACATCAACCAAATTAACTCAGATCTCGCCAAACTGATCGAAAGCTGGTTTGTGCTTGTTAGCTTCATTGGGTATTACAGCTCGCAAACCGACACAAAGCTCGAAGAGGACTTAAGGATCATTAAAGCACATCGAGACTTTCCGTTTGATGAACTAATGAACAACATCGAAAAGCGAAGACTTCCAATAAGGATTCGTAGGGAAGACCTAGAAGCTGGACTGAAAATGAATGTTCTTAGAGGTAGACAAGGTAGAAGTTACCTCTTCTTGTTATACGTTTTGTTAATCAAGAACGATGCCACTGACTGGACGGGTGAAAGGCTCAAAATAAGACCTTTTGACGGCTTAGACAGACATCACATATTTCCGAGAGATTTCCTAAAAGAGAACTTAGAAATCGAAGATAATCGAGACATTATTATAAACAATATCGGAAACATCACATTTATAAAGAAGGAGGTAAACTCTGAAATTGGTGATAGACCTCCGCATGAGTATCTACCTGAATACAGAGCATACATAGACAAGCATTTTATACCTACGGATGAAAACCTCTGGAGATTAGAAACATACGAGGCGTTCTTAAAGGCGAGGATAGGAATAATACATTTCAAAGCCCATGAACTCTATCCTGAAATTTTTGCTTAGAAACTTGAAAATAGTCACGTTGAACCGCCCTGAGAGACCGAACGCTCTGAGCGTAGGGCTGAGGAGCCAGATGATGCGTCGAGCAGGGCGGAAGCTGAGGCGGCGTGCGTGCGGTCGTGCTGGCGGGCGGCGGGCGTTCTCATCGGGCTACGACCCTGACGAGATGGACGCCTCTCACGCCCCTGAGGTAATGGTTCGAGCCGAGGAGAGGAAGGACCTTGAGCGGATGCTCCACGTCCACGTCTGGAGCTGCGAGGAGCAGGTGGTTGCGGCGGTGAGCGGCTATGCGTCGCCGCCGGTTTGATTCTAGCGAGCATGTGCGATATTGTCATTGCGGCGGAGAATGCGAGGCTCGGCGCCCGTCGTGAGGCTCGTCGCAGCAGCGGACGCCGAGGTCAGTTCTGCCGTGGCTCGTCGGCGTCCATAAGGCGAAGGGGCTTTTGTTCCTCGGTGAGATGTTCGATGCGAGGGGCGGAACGCATCGGGCTCGTGACGGCGCCGCCCGACCGCAAGGGGGCGAGGGGTTGCGCGGGGAAGCTCGCAGGGGCGCCGCCGTTTGCGATAAGGCTCGCTCAGCCCGAAAACCGCCGCTCGACATTCATGGGCTTCACCGCCGCCTTGAGAGCGCACTTCGATACGCATATACTCTCACATGCCACGAGAGAGGCGAAGCTGCTCCAAAAAGAGCTCAGTGGAAAGGAGCAAAGACGGCGCCGTGTAAGAAAGAGCGGATGGGATGTAGAATTAGAATTCCTAGCCCCTCAAGCCTCTCAACTCTTAAAAGGTGTATCAAGGCATCCGTCCTGCCTCAAACCGTGAGGGAGAACCCCTACATTTCAAGCAAAGTCTCTTTGCACTTTCAGGGGTTCTATTTCTAATTTTAATTGCCAAAATCAAGTTTCATTTTGCTATTCAAACCACTCGCCCATTTCAGGCATTATGTCAGAGAGAATTTCCTTTCCCATGCACCCTAAAAGCCCCCTTATTTCCTCACATGCCTTAAGGACTACATTTTTCAGCTCTCTTTCTAACAGTGTTTCAGCTTCCTCCTTTAAGCTTTGATCAGGTAACTCACGAGATTTAAAAGAGTAAGGTGGTGTGGCAGTATAGTCCAAAATGTGGTGCAGGAGGAACGCCTTGACGGCTTCGTCACTGTGATACTTTTTCCAAGTCTTCTGCAGCACGAGCTGAAGGTAAGTGAGCTCCCACCTGCCCTGGGTTATGACTCTCTATGATCGTGGAACGTTGGGTCATCAATGCTATCGATTTCGGCATTTATCTCCCTAGAAATCTTTTCGTTAATATCCGGTACCGCAGCCCATTTGTCGTGGATTTTCCAACTGGGCATTATGCCTATGCCTTATACGCTTACTGCCGTCCGTTATACTCCTTTTATCTAAACGACGACGCCAGCAGGGCGCTGCCGATCGCTCCGATATACTGCGGGTATTTCGGCACGATGACGTCGAAGCCCAAGACGTCGCTCATCGCCTTCGGGACGCCGGCGACGAGCGCCGTCCCTCCTACCTCGATGGCGGGCTGCCTCAGGTCGATCTCCTGCAGCAGCTGCTCCTTGACCTGCTCGACGACGGAGTAGCAGGCGGCGGCGGCGACGTCTTCGCGGCGGGCGCCCCTTGACAACGCCGACACCAAGTCCTGAATGCCGAAGACGATGCAGTAGCTGTCCATCTTCACCTTCTCGGGGCTGCCGGCGAGCGCGAGCTTCCCGAGCTCCTCGACGCTCACGCCGAGCCTCCGTGCGGTCATCTCGAGGAAGCGTCCCGACGCCCCGGCGCAAATCCCGCCCATCGTGAAGTTGTCGGGGATGCCGTCCCTCGCCGTTATTATCTTGTTGTCCATGCCGCCGATGTCGACGACCATGCAATCGCCCTTCAAAAGCCCAGCCAGATACATCGCAGCCTTCGAGTTCACCGTCAGCTCCTCTTGGATGAGATCCGCCTTGAAGTGCTTTCCGACGATGTGCCGCCCGTAGCCCGTGGTGCCTAACGCCTCTATTTCCTCACGGCGGACGCCCGCCCGCTTTAACGCCTCCTCAAAAACCTTCTCTGCCGTCTTAACCGGGTCGGTGGTGTGCGTCCAGAAGGCGCCGAGGACCTCGTCGTCCTGCATGATCGCCGCCTTCGTCGTCGTCGAGCCCGAATCTATGCCTGCAGTCAGCCCCTCCTGCTTGTTACGCTCCAAGATGTGCCGCTTCGTGACGATCGTCACCAACGCTTCCATCCGCGTCAGCAGCTCGCCGGCTTTCGTCCTCTCCGTAAATGGATACATGACCACGGGCAGCCCCGCCCTCTCCTGTATTATCTTCCTCAGTTCCGTCCTGACGATGGCGCCCCGTGAGCACTTGTGGCAGGTTGCGATGAACACGGCGTCGGCGTCGCAAAGACCCTCGGCGACGGCGTAGCCCCTTGCCAACGCGATCCTTAGACCCTCGCTCCGCACGTCGAACCCGAATTCTTTCTCTTTGTCGCGAGCATAATCGAGAGAGACTTCAGGCACGAAAATCTCGGCGCCGACGGCTCTTGCCGCCGCCTCGATCTCATGTTGCACGTTGCCGTAAACCGTCCCGCAAGATACTTGGGCTATTTTTATCCCCATATCCTTTGGTTTCTCCTCGTCTTATTAGAATTTATCATCACAAAATTTGAGGCAACGTCGGGACGCGCCGCAACTCTCACAGCACTTTCAGGGTAATTTGTTTGCCTTTAAGGTAATTTTATTAGTTGATAAATCAGAAAGAATAGGGGTGACAACATGGCTGTTAGGCATCCAGATAGGATAGACCTACACGATGAGCGGGGCGAGCGGATTGCGGAAGATATTCCGCTGGACGCGATAAGCCCGCTGCATAACCCGGCGATAAAGAAGATTTGTGAAACGTTCAAGCGTTCAGTGATCGTGAATTTGAGGAGGATTGAGGATTCATTACGCTCCGGACGCATGGGTGGAGAAATGGGCGTCGGCGAGGAGTGTCAAATCCCAGGCATCGAGCTCGACCTCCCGATCGTAGAGAACGCCGAGAAGATCGCCGAGCTTGTTGATAGGTACGTGCGGGTGAGCGACGATGACGACACGAGCGTGCATGTGCTCGGTGGTGGCGAAATTCTGTTTGTGCAGGTGCCTACCCTCCGAATGTACATGGCGAGCGATTGGGCTTCTGCGACCGTGAACGTCGGAGTCGCGACGGCGCACGCCATTATCGAGCTTTTCAACATAACACCGTTCAACGGCTCCAACGTGATAAAGTCGGCAATTTTCGGCAGGTATCCACAGTCGATAACGCTGCGCGGCGCCGTCACAGGGCTGTTACGCGGCTGGCCGCCGGCGCTCGACGGCGTCGGTCTTGCGTTCCGTACGAACATGGTGAACGACATCGTAGCCATCACTAATAAGAACACGCTTAACGGCGTGGCGCTTTCTGCGATCCTCGAGACGCTGGCGATGTTCGACAGCGGCGACGCCATCCATCCGGTTTACGAGCGCTATCATCTGTTAAGGCTTGCGTATCAGGGATTGAATGCAAATAACTTGGTATACGAGCTTGTTAAGGAAAACGGGAAGGACGGTACGATAGGTACCGTGATTCTTAGCCTGATAAGACGAGCTGAAGAAGACGGCGTGATCAAAGTCAAGGAGACACTTCCGTCAGGCTTTAAGATCTACAAGACCGACGACGCTTGCCTGTGGAATGCCTATATGGCAGCAGGACAACTCGCCGCCGTGATTGTGAATTGCGGCGCTATGCGAGCAGTGCAGGGCGCCCCGGCGACGATAAACGCTTTTAACGACATAATAAAGTTGGCAACGGGGCTACCTGACCTAGATTTCGGGCGTGTGCTCGGGACCTCGATAGGTTTCGCTTTCTACACGCACAACATATACGGCGGCGCCGGTCCTGGCGCTTATGCGCCAGCAGGTCCGTTACTCAGACACTCACGGGGCTTCATAGCGCCATGTATCGTCGCCGGGATGTGTATGGATGCCGGGACACAGACGTTCACGCCGGAGCTGACATCAGGAGTCTACATGAAGATAAGGGACGTACTACCGCCTGAGATGAAACAGCCGATAAAATACGTGGCGGAGGCTGCCTCTGAGATTAAAGATAAGTTGTGAGGTGGTAAGATGGTAGGAATTCCATATCCAGGTACTGATGAGATTGCGGAGCGTCGTCGCAAATGGCTTGACCCGGATTTTAAGCCTAAGAAACTGAGAGAGATTTCAGATGACGACATAGTGAAGCTTTTGGGGCACAGGAAGCCAGGAATGGCATACTCTAGCGTACATCCCCCATTAGATGAGATAAAGGAGCCGCCTGACCCGATAAAGGAGCTTGTAGAGCCCACCGACGGTGCCCGACACGGCGACCGCATCCGTTACATTCAGTTTACGGACTCTCAGCACTTTGCGCCGCTGCCGCCGTGGCTCCGCTTCCGGATATATGCGACGAACAGAGAATTCCGGGGCTTTGACTCCCTTGCGTACTCAGGGCGCACGCTCCTCGAAATGAGGGAGCGCGACATCGACCGGGTGGCGAAGACGCTGCTGGAGACTGAGATGTTCGACACGGCACGCTGCGCTCTGCGTTCGATCACCGTCCACGGCTACTCGCTCCGTCTCGACGAGGACGGTTTGATGTTCGACGCCCGCCGCCGTTATATATACGACAAGGAGCGGGGTGAGGTCGTCTACGTGAAGACGCAGCAGTCCGTGCCGCTTGAGGAGCCAGTGCCTGTGGGTCCGCCGCTACCTGAAGAGGAGCTTAAGAAGATGGCGACCGTCTATCGCTTCGATCACGTGCCGCCGACCGTCGCCGACGAGCTTATGAAGGTCGTGAAGCGGATAGGCGAGCTGCGGGTGCTGGGTGGGCTTAGACCCGACTTAATAAACGGGAAATAGGAGGGTTGCCGGGATGGAGAAGAAATTTTTAAAGATTCTTGAGGAGACGTACGGAGTCTTGCCGTCGGAGCTTAAAGACTCGAAGTTTCATAAGTACGGGGGTCGTCGTCAGTCGAGGCGGAAGTCTGAGTTTATCGAGGCGGCTCGCAGGATAGCGGAGGGGCGGGGGATCCCGTCGTACAATCCGGATCGGATTTGTGACGAGCTGGGGCTGGGCGTCCCGGTGGGCGAGCGGTTTCTGGAGCCGGTGCGGGTGAGCGGGACGGATGTGCTCTGCGAGTACGAGGACCTGCACGTGCTGAACAACGCGGCGATGCAGCAGCTCCGCGACGACATCTTCAGGACGGCGATCACGTGCTTGGATCTGCCGCACCGCGTGCTCACGAACCGCTACGGGCGCGAGGTCACCCCCGAAACCATCAACATCTACCTCGAAACCATAAACCACACGCTCGTCGGCGGCGCCGTCGCCCAAGAGCACATGGTGGAGGTCAACCCCGCCCTCGCCCCGGACGCCTACGTCAAAACCTTCACCGGCAGCGACGAGCTCGCATCAAAGCTCGACAGACGCTTCCTCATCGACATCGACCGCGAGTTCGACGCCGAGAGGGCGGCAAAGCTCAAAAAAGGCGTCGGCGCCTCCCTCTGGCAGGTCTCGAGGCTGCCGACGCACGCAATACGGAGCATGGACGGCGCCATGGTGCACCGCTGGAACGCCATGGCGCAAACCATGGCGTTCATCGCCGCCTACCGCCTCTGCGCCGGCGAGTCCACCATCTCAGACTTCGCTTTCTCGGCGAAGCACGCCCAGTACGTGTTCATCGGAACCCCGCCGTTCCCCTCACGGGCGCACGGGCACAACAACCCCGTCGGACTCCCGTGCGGCTACATCTTCGACATCGTGCAGCACCCCTCGAAAATGCCAGAATCGCCAGTCCCGGTGACGGCGGAGGGCGTCGCCCTCGAAAAAGTCCTGTACATGCAGTGGTACTACGGGCAGCAGATGATAGGGTCGGTCGGCGTCACCGTCGGCGCCTCCGTGTACTACCTCAACGAGACGTTCGAGGGCTGGGGCGAGCACCTTGCGGGGTGGGTTCGTGACAGGTACGGCTTTGCGGGCGTGTCGCCGGGCTGGGACGTGATCCACGAGTGCGCGCGGGAGGCGGTGCTCCACTGCTGCGAGGACTACGACAAATACCCCGTGCTCTTGGAGCACCACTGGGGACTCATCAAAAACCTGTTCATCGCGATGATGGCGGGCGTCTGCGCCGCATGGGCGACCGGCAGTGCGTATGCGGGGGCGCTCGCCGCTCATCACGCTCTGACGCTGATCCACAAGGAGCTGCTGCTGCGTACGGGCTGGGGCGGGCAGGAGACGCACCACCACAACTCGTTCGGCATCCTGCCGTCGGTGCTCATCGACGAGGGCATGCCCGTCGAACTCCACGGACCGAACGTCCCGTTCCGCTCCTACCTCGCAGACTCCCAGTTCTTCACGTCGCCGGCGGTCGTTGCGGCGCACGAGGCGCGGATGGACGCGTGGGGGCTGTCGCCGGTGATAAAGGTGGCGTTCGCCGACCCCGACCTCGTCTTCGACTTCCGAAACATAAGGGCGTGCATCGCCCGCGGCGCCCTCCGCGAGTTCATGCCCGCCGGCGAACGCAACCCCATCATACCGTCAAGGTGACTACACTACCGGTATTTCCCTCACGCCTGAGGGTACGCCTCCATAAAGCTTTTCGATGAAAAGCTTTGCATCTACATCCCTACCACGTAGAACAAACACGTTATCAAATACTCTCTCCAGCTTTTCAAGCTCTGCTACCGATACCGACCTCTGGCTCAGTGTTACGAAAGTCGTGCAGTTCCAACGTTTGAAGCCGTCGAGTTGTCTTTCTAGTATTGCGAAAAGTTCGTTAAAGTTGTAATACTTCAAGAGGTCATCGTATATGTCCAGCACCATTCTCTTATGGAGCTCCTTGGGGTACGCTTTTACCGATTTGACGATGCCGTGTTGGATGAGCGTCTTGTTTAAAGGCACTATCAGTCTGTGCTTTTCTTCAATGAGGGAGCTTGGCGGTTTGTCGGTGTGGGTCGCCCGATACAGGTCTATCATCATGACGCCGCCGTCGATAAAAGTGTTCAAGCTCATCTCCAAGTCGTCCAAAACTTCCTCAGAAGCACGCTTAGAGCTTGCAAAGATGATGCCGTCGCCATCCTTCAGCCCTTGAGCTGCGAATGCTACCAGCATTCTGTTCTTGGCCTTCGAATCCTCAGCTAGAAGCAGGGTAGATTTGTTCTTTACAAGCCCGCCTAGTACGTTGTCTATCCCGTTGATTCCAGTGAGGACCACGTCCAGCAGCTCGCTCAGCGTGAAGCCGTAAAGGTGTAGTTCTTCCCTCACTTTCTTCTTAACAGCATCGTAGAGCAGCGAATACCTGAATGGGAAGCGCTCTTCCACCGCCCTCACAAACAGCTTGAAATACCTCAGGAAGTCGTCTCTCTGGAAGCGTAGCCCCTCTGGCAGCTCATAGGACGAGCCGTCGTATTCCTCCTCCCTAATAGAGACTTCCCTGAAAGCGGGGTTTATGTTTGCCAGTCTTTCGAAGAACGTATCGAGATGGAACTCAGGAATGAAAACCCTAAGCCGTCCCTCCAAGTCCCGGAGCGTCTTCAGGTACAACAGCGGATAATATTCCGAAGGCTCCCCCAACTCGTGCATCAATTCCTCAGGTAACACTAAAACCTTCTCTTTCAACACACTCTTCGTCTCGGCTTTAACCCTTTCCGGTGGTATTTCCTCAGTTGTCGCTCTTGGCGGCGGGCTGCGGAACATTTCAAGCAACATGGCAACCGCAACCGTCGTTCGTGTTTTCTCATCCAAGTCTATGCGGAACGTGCGGGACGATGCGTCGAACCTCACATATCGCTGCTTGTCCTGCGGGACGTATTTGTCCACGATTTTTTCCCAGATTTCTTTCAAGAAATCAACCCGCAAGAAGGCAAGAGCATAACGGTTCAAAAGCTCCACAATGTCTTTTGCCTCCGCTCTTCGCTCATACCATCTATAGGCACGGCGGAGCATTGCGGTCGAAAGTATTTCGATGAGCAGCACGAGGAAATAGCCGACGAAGAAGAGGTCTCTGAGGGGGAAGCTCCGTACTGCGGCTACGGAGCTGTATATTGCGTAAACTACGGCGGCGGCGCCGAACGCCGAGACGTAAGAAAGCTCGCTCCATATGTTCTTCCGCAGTACCTCCTCGTAGCCCTTATGCGACATGCTGAGGTATGTGCCGAAAGATGTCATGAAAAAGAGGATGAAGAACAGGATTGCAGGGCGAGACTCGAGATTCACGTAAAGAGATGTCCTGCCGTACGTGAAATTCAAACTGAAGAGGATGAAGAAAAATGCGGAGTAAAGGCAGACGAAGTATCTGGCAATATCCAGCTTGCTGAACGTCGGCTCGATCCCTTGGTATGATAAAAGAGTTTTGAGATCCAGCGCATAGAAGAGGTAGAAGGCGAACGTGGCGATGGCGAATATCACGAATAGCAGTCGCTCGTATGCGGAGATGCCATTCCAAAGTAAGAACATCAGGCAAAATACATATAGCGTGGCTGCGATGTGTATATACAAGCCGCTCTTCAGCAGATGCCAGTATTTCAGCGCCGTCCCGGCGGCGAAATTCTTGAGAAACGTCAGAATGATAGCGACCTCCGTGAAGATGGCAGCAAGCAGCACGAGAAGCGGTAGAAATGCGGAGCGCAGCATGCTGAGGAACTGCGGCGTGCCGTGCTCCATCACGGTGAAGTAAGCGGAAACCGCAAGAAACGCCATGGTCAGAGCGGCGGTCATCTTCACAGGGTCGAAAGGCATGTATGCTTTCCACTTGGGTTGGAGGAGGGAGGGATATTCGACAGCAAAGCGGAAGTAACTCACCACGGTAACTGCAAAACAGATTATCCAGCCTGATAGCAAATGATAGTATGAGTGTATGTCACACATTATAACTAGAGATACAGAGTATGCAATCACAGGTATCAAACTAACTGCCGCTAACAATGCTGGCTTCTCTAAAAATCCTATCCTTCGATAATTATCAAATAGTGCTATAAAGTAACGAATCACGTATAGTACTATGAACAAGTATAGCGCAATAAATATGTATATGACTGGAGCAGCTTTAAGTGTAAAAGTAAAAGAGCTTACAATTGGAGCAAGTTTGACGAAAGTTATCCAATATATCGCTGTAAATATTGCATAAAAACTCATGTATTCAGGCTTCATGAACTTTATCTCTCTTAACAACGGTTTTATTATCAAATAATGTACGAAAAACACGCATGTCGTGGCTGTGGAATATGGGAGGATGATAAGCATCAACTTGTAGGTGTCTGGTAGGCGCGTTAGTATTATTCCTATAATTCCCGTCTTCACTATGTAAAAACATGTTCCTAAGAGCAAGTCGTTCCACAATCCTGAGCTCGTTTTCCTCTTTGCCTCAAGTATGGACGTTAGTATAAGGGAAAGGATGAAAACGTTTATTGTGACAAATAACGTTATGGGCCCTAACACGTCACTACCCAAGTATATCATTTAGATCCCCATCGGACGCTCAGATCTTCTATATATCTCTTAACTGAAGTATATTCTTCCTCTCCCAATTTTATTATCTCTCTCAGGGGAACAACTTCAGCTAATAGGCATAAACTCAGAAGAGCACCCTTAGCACCTTGTCTAAATAAGCTATCATTGACGCTCATGACTGCATTAGATCTTTTAAGGAGCCTACCTAGCTTCATTTTTACTCTCTTAGGATAGGTGTCTATCAAGCCTACTCCCTTCACGACGGCAGCGGCGACCCTTCCGGCAATATCGCCGCAAATAACGGACGGGAGGATGCCTTCTACGAACGGCTTGATGTTTTGGTTGGCAGCATCGCCCGCAAGAAGCACGTTCCCGTAAACCCACCTATCAACTAGATTGCGAGCTGGGACCTTCCCGCTCTTCTCCTCAACCACGACCCCCCCATCCAGCTGCCTCTTGACCTCCGGGATCTCCAAAAATTCCTCGTAGTATTCTTCCAAACTCTTGCTTGGGAAGAGCGTGGCGACGCCCACATTTGCCGCATGTTTCGACTTTGGGAATATGTATGCATAGCCGCCAGGCGCAAAGTCTCCGAGGAACAAATGATCGTAGTTGGGCTTCTCCAAGTTCAAGTTTCGCATTTCAAAGCCCAAGACCTCCCCTAAGTTCTCCTTTTTGTTTATTTTGAAGCCCAATAGCCTTAAAACGGAGGATTCGACGCCGTCTGCGGCAATCACTACCTTTGGTCTAATGGATATCACGCCATGTGGCGTTCGTACGTACGCTCTCTTGACTTTGTATTTGTCGTCCACTTCCAAATCCACGAGTTCGGCGCTCGTTTGCAACTCCGCACCTGCCCTCACAGCGAGAGATGCTAACCACTTGTCAAAGTTCTTCCTGTCTATCGCATAGCCCGCCCAGAACCGTCCCTGGCGCGTTATCTTTATGCCTTCCGCCCAGAAGGTCATCCCCTTGATCTTCCATACTAGTTGGTCCTTCGGTATCTTAAATGGTAGGAGCGGGAGCAAGTATTTGCCTATGGTTTCTGCACACTGCACCGGTACGCCTATCTCCTCTTTCTTGTCTATGAACACGGTTCTAGCTCTAAATCTTGCCGCAGCTCTCGCTGCACTGCTCCCTGCAGGTCCTGCACCTACAACGAGCACGTCACATACTTTTTCCATTTCATTCCTTTGTCATCAAAAACCAAGCTCTCTGTGCGCTCCAACTCCTTCACTGCCCTAGAAAGGCTGAAATTTGTATCCGGCGACGAGTCCAGCCGCCTTCCGGCATGCATCCCCTCTCCACCAAAACTGCGTCAAGACCGTTCTTTGAACAGTAAAGGGCGGCGACCGCGGGTCCCGCCCCCACGACGAGCACGTCACATTCCATATTTGGGGTTACCAGCCCCTAACCTGTAGCATTTCCTTCTCCAAAAGCTTCCTCGCCTCCAAACCACGCATCGGCTCCCCAAGCCCCTTAGATACCTCTGCGAGGACTTCCGGACGATCATAGTTGTTCACAGCCTCGACAATCGCCTTCGCCATCCTCTCAGGGTTCTCCGACTTGAAAATCCCAGAGCCCACGAAGACGCCGTCCGCCCCGAGGCTCATCATGCGTGCGGCGTCTGCGGGCGTCGCCACGCCGCCAGCCGCGAAATTAACAACGGGGAGCCGCCCCAGCTCCTTAATCTCCTTCAGAATCTCGAAAAGCCCGTCCACGATCTCGGGCAGCGTGTATTCGCCGTAGACAGGCTCCTCCTCGGTGAGCTGCGGCAAGCCCATCTCCGCCCGCACCTCCTCCGCCAGCCTCTTGTAGGGCTCCGCATATTTCCGAGCGACGTCCATCATAGCGTCGTCGTCAAGCCTCGTCACGAGGGCGATCGCCTCGTTCATGAGCCGCATGTGCCTTATCGCCTCGGCGACGTCGCCGGTCCCCGCCTCGCCCTTCGTCCGGATCATGGCGGCGCCCTCCCAGATGCGGCGGACCGCCTCGCCGAGGCTGCGGGCGCCGCAGACGAACGGCACCGTGAACTCCCGCTTGTCCACATGGAAATAGGTGTCTGCTGGCGTCAAAACTTCAGATTCGTCGATCATGTCCACACCAAGCGCCTCTAAGATTTTTGCCTCTGTGTAGTGCCCGATGCGGCACTTTGCCATCACCGGAATCGTGACCGCTTCCATGATTTCCACGATTTTCACAGGATCTGCCATCCTTGCGACGCCCCCTCTCGCCCTGATGTCCGCAGGAACCGCTTGCAGCGCCATTACTGCGACGGCGCCCGCCGCCTCCGCGATCGTCGCCTGCTCCGCATTTGTGACGTCCATGATCACGCCGCCCTTCTGCATCTTGGCGAAGCCCCTCTTCAGGAGTTCGGTGCCGTGCCTCAGCCTGCTAAGCTCCATGATTATGGATTTTTACCCTTAAGTTTAAAAATATTTGGATGCAGCTCGCTTTCGAACTTTCAGGCGAATACGAAACGCTGCCGAAAGCTGAGACTCTCGCATGCTTGGATATGTCCGGAACAAGCTATAAGGAAGTAGTTTTTAAAAAGGGTGTTCTCCTGATCGTGGAAGTACTAAACGAGAAGTCGCTGGAAGCATTGTTAAAGTTTTTAAGAGAGCGGCTGGCGATGACGCACCGGGTACTTAGGGTTTTTGCGCTCTGCGAGCCCTCCGAAGAAGCTGTACTGAATGCCCTCTGCGATGCCGAAGACGAAATCCGCGAGTTTTTGGGTAATGAGGAGGTCTGCCGCGGCTTTGCGGTGCGTGTGCGGAAGCGTGGGCTGCTGCCTGTGAAAATAGATTCAATGACGCTCGAAAGACGGCTTGGAGCTGAGGTAAAGCGGTGGGGATTCAGTGTGCGTCTTAAAAACCCAGATCGCACAATATGCGTGCTCATCACGAAGGATGTCTGCGTGCTCGGCGGCGTCCTTCAAAACATGGATAAGAAACAGTTCTTGCAAAGGGCGCCGCAGGCACGCCCCTTTTTCATGCCTGGCGTCCTTCTGCCGAAGTTCGCACGAGCGCTTGTGAATCTGAGCAGGGTGCGGAGCGGCGGACGCTTCCTCGACCCGTTCTGCGGGACCGGTGGGATTCTGATAGAAGCGGCGCTCGTCGGCGCCGAGGTCTTTGGCTGTGACATCTTAAAGCGAGCGGTGCAGGGCGCCGCTGAGAATCTAAAGTTTTATGGCTTGAAGGGCGAGTTTGCAGCGTGCGACGCCACCGCCCTCTGTCTACGGGACGAAAGCATCGACGCCATCGCCACCGACCCACCATACGGCAGGTCCACCCACATGCGCCGCCCTCTGGAGAGGCTTTATGAGGACGCCATCTCCGAAATGCACAGGGTTTTAAAGAAAAATCATTTTGTCATAGTCCTTTCAAACTTCAAAGACGTGCCGCATGACGGCTTCGAGCTTCTGGAAACGCACGAGTGTTACGTGCATAAAAGCTTGACGAGATACGTGAACGTGCTCAGGAAGGTTTGACGACTATTCTAAAATCCTCTTCAGTAGCGCCCGCCCCTCCTCGCTTTTGAAGATGGGCAGGTTCCAGAGCTGAACTACTCTTTTGCGGACAGCTTTTGTGCGCTTACCACTTCTAGCGTCAGTCCCCTCTTTTTCATACCTTTCCCAGGCGACGAGTATGCCACGACGCTGCCAGGCTGGCGTCTCCGCTACGTTTATACCTTTTGAGAAGAGCATCTCATGAATCTCCGACGCCTTCATGCCTTTAAGTCTCTTCTGAGCTTCCTCGCCACTCAATCCTTCTCTGCGTAACGTGTAATAGCCGTAGGAGTTAACGTGGTTGCGCCAAGCCTCCGCCTGCCGCCACGCAAGATATTCGACAAGCTCGTGCTCGCAGATTGGTATGACACGGGCGTCGAAGCTCAAAGGCTCGTCCGCCCCCAAGATTATTGTTAAGGCGCTCGCAAAGAAGCTTGCAACTACGGAATCCAACTTTTCGATCCTGCTGTTGAAAGGCACCTCCCTAAAGAAAAAGCTCACCTCGTCAGAAAAAATATAAGCGAGTTCTGGGTGGAAACCACTTCTTTTAAAAAAAAGTTCGGTGGCATTCGCCATCGCTTCTGCAAACCGCCTGTCATACGGCTTCTGAAAACCTTTTTCCTCTAAAAACCTCTGAAAGTTTCTCCCATCAATCCTTATAATAAGCGGTAACGGCGCCCTTATCTCTGCATATACCTCCCGCTCCTTCATTTCGCTCTTTCTTCTTCCTCCTTCCTCCTCCGCCTTAACCTCTCAACGTGTTTTATGAGTATTATGTCGCCGATGGCCAGAATCCACCGGTGTGGGATTATGACACCCTTAGCTTCAACAGAAAACAAGTCTTTGTTCACGTCTTCAACAGCGAGGCCTGCGATCTTTCTCTCCTTGACGTCTATGGCGACGTCCTTCACTTTACCCACGTATATACCCGTGTCGGTGTATACATCGAGCCCATACAACGAGGTCACTTCCACTCGCATGATTCTTCTTTTGACCGGGATAATATAAAAGCAATCTGCACGCCGCTGTCTCAGGTCAACGCAGGAACGAACTTCGTACCGTAATATATGATGCCGCGCTCGCCGTCCTCGCCAATCTTCCTGAACGCCGCCCTCACCCTCATGCCGACACGAATCTCCTCAGGATCGCACATGACCTCGGCAAGTAGACAAGGCCCTTCCTCTAATTTGACGATCGCAAGCACGTAAGGCAGCCGGCGGTTGAGATCCTTCTTCCCTTGATGCACTACGGTGAACGTCACAATCTCCCCAACACCCTTGAATTTGTATTCTTCGACGTCGCCGCCACGCCTGCACTTTGGACATACGTCTCTCGGTGGGAAGAAGTAAGAATCGCACTTCCGGCAGTGCGTCCCAACTAAGTTGTACCTATGACTCAGCTCTCTCCAAAAGCGAGCAGTTGCCGCCATCCCAATGCCTCCACATGGGGATTCCCATAAAAGAATTAATACCTTACCATCGCGGCTTAATAAAACGTCAACAAAAAACAAAGATGCACCTTAGAGAATGACCTCAATATCCAGTTCTTCGGCTAGCTCTTTGTAACGGTTGCGAATCGTCACTTCGGTGACCCCTGTGACCTCAGAGACCTCCTTCTGCGTCTTATGCTTGCCGCAGAGGATCGCCGCTATGTATATCGCCGCGGCGGCGATCCCTATCGGGCCTCGTCCGTTCGTCAGCTCTTTCTCCTGCGCCTCCTTTATGATCTCGATGGCTTTCGCCTCGACCTCGCCGTCGAGCCCGAGCTTCGAGCAGAAGCGGGGCACGAAGTCGATCGGCGAGGTCGGCTGCAGCTTCAGGTCGAGCTCCCTCGACAAGAACCTGTAAGAGCGGCTGATCTCCTTCTGCGAGACCCTTGAGACCTCCGCCATCTCATCGAGCGTTCTCGGCACGCCGTGCAGCCTGCACGCTATATAGAGGATTGCTGTGGTTATGCCCTCGATGCTCCGCCCCCGTATTAAGCCTTTCTTCATAGCCTTCCTGTAAAGCATTGCAGCGGTTTCCCTGATGTTCGTTGGGAGTCCAAGAGCTGATGCCATCCTGTCCATCTCCGAAAGGGCAAACACGAAGCTACGCTCGCTGGTGTTCGTGACGTGCATGCGCTGCTGCCACTTCTTGAGGCGGTGCTGCTCGCTGGAAATCGCCTTGCCCTCAGTGGCACTCCAGTCTATCAGCGTCGAAAGTCCTTTGTCATGTATCCGGTACGTCATCGGCGCTCCGACACGAGCCCGTTTCGAAACTTGCTCGAAGTCGAATGCCCGCCATTCCGGACCGAGGTCCACGATGTCCTCCTCGATGACCAGCCCGCACTCGTTGCAGTAAAGCTCGGCACGCTCCGGGTCTAGGACGAGGTCCCTGCTATGACACTCAGGACATTCCTTTATCTCCCTATATAGTCTTTCTTTGGATCTCTCGATAACGGTGGTCTCCTCAATATCTTCTGAGTCCTCTTCACCTTCAAACCTTTCGAAATCTTTCTCTTCTACGTCCACATCCTGTTTTTCCTCCACCATGGGCTGCATTCACACCTCCGTTACCTTTATATTACGCTAAGTTTTATATATACCCTTCTCCCGTACCGCCGTTCGTATCTCCTTCGCTTCTGAGGAGCTCTTTAACCGTTCTCCACGAAGCTCTAACGTACGATGGCAGCTTTTTTTTCTCTAAGAACTCTTTCAAAACTACTTTTTTTAAAAATTCTCTCGTAAGTGGGTCTGCTGGATACCCACTTCCTATCCGTTCTCCTATCTTTTTCTCAAGCTCTCTTATGGAGGCATCCCGTCGGACTTTTGCTATAATGGAGGCGGCGCCTACCACCACGTATTTCTCGTCGGCGCCGTGCTCTGCGATTATTGTAACTCTTGGATTGAGGCGTTCCCGCAGCCGTTCCGCAAAGCGTTTTGGGTTCACGTCGGCGGCGTCTACGAACGCAACATCCGGACGCAAATGCCTTAAAACCGCCGAAAAATAGAGCACCGCAATGTCGTTCATCGTCATGCGGCGACGCAGCTCGTCTATCTCTGTCGGCGACACTTCCACAACGTACACCTCTGTGAGCTTTTCTATTTCCCTAGCCAGCGTTTCCCGCCTCTTGGCACTCAGTTTCTTGGAATCCTTTATCCCCAGTCGTTCGAGCGCCGCCGTGTACACAACGCCAGCGACGAACATCGAACCTATTACGGGGCCACGTCCCGCCTCGTCGACGCCTACGACTCTCATCCCGCAAGCCCGAAGGCTTCGTGAATCGCTCTCACGGCTTCGTATGCGTCGTCCTTCCTTACTACGAACGAAATGTTGTATTCAGAGCTGCCCTGTGCGATCATGATGATACTGATGCCCCGCTCGCCGAGCGCCGAGAATACACGACCGGCGACGCCGGGCGTTCCCGCCATGCCCGCCCCGACGACGCCGACGACGCAAACGTCGGGGTTAAAGTAAAAGTCTCTTATGACGTTTCCATCTATCTCGCGGAGCGCATCGAGCGCCTCTCTGAGCTGAGAACCATCGACGACTATGGAAATAGTCCTTTCGGAGCTCCCTTGCGATACCATTATAATGTTGACGTTCTTAGCTGCAAGACTTGAAAAAACGCGGGCGGCGACATCGGAAATGCTCGTTATCCCCGTGCCCGCAACGTTTATGATGGCAGCGTCTTTTATCAGCGTGATCGCCTTCACGACGCGATCACGTTCGGGCTCCTTCCAGATGAGCGTGCCTTCATCTTCTGGATTACAAAGATTTTTGACGCGTACCGGAATTTCGTTACGAATCACCGGCAACATCGCCCTTGGGTGGAGTATCGAGGCTCCGAAGTACGATAGTTCCATGGCTTCCACATAGGACAACGTCGGAATCTTGCGGGCGTTCGGCACGATCTTGGGATCGGCGGTCATTATGCCCTCGGTGTCCTTCCAGAGCCAGATCTCGTCGGCTTTTATCGCAGCGCCGATTATCGTGGCGGTGTAGTCGGAGCCGCCCCTGCCGAGCGTCGTGACGATGCCGTCCTTCGTCTCGCCGATGTAGCCTGCGACGACCGGCACTTTATTCTCTCTGAGGAGCGGGAGGATGCGTTCCGCAATTATGGTTTCGACGCCGTCCACCGGCTGAGCGTTTCCGAAGTCGTCGTTTGTGATGATTCCAGCCTCGCCGCCGGTGAGATGCACGGAGCTTATTCCTAATGACTCCAATACCCCCGAGAGTATCGGGGCGGAGAGACGCTCTCCGAAGGACGCAATATAGTCGAGAGAACGCCTCGTTAACTCCCCTAGCAGGCATATGCCAGTCAGTGCCTTTTCTAAGTCGCCCAATCGCCTCTCAAGCTCGTAAATAACGCCATTTAGCACATTCTTGTCGTTGATAGCCTCCTCCGCTGCCCTTTCATGCCTCCTTCTCAGTTCTTCTATGAATTCCTCGACGAGTTCCGTTTTCGTTTCTGTGGCGATACGCTCTGCATTTCGGAGTAACGAGTCCGTGACGCCTGAAAGCGCCGAGGTCACGACCACTATTTCATGCGTCTCGTCCTTGAAGCGGCGGACGAGCTCGCCCACTCTTTTCATGCGCTGCCCATCTGCAACCGCAACGCCTCCAAACTTCATCACTAGCCTCATTCCACCACCTCATTCAGCCGCCGGCGGCGGGCGGAAAAATAGCAATCTCATCGCCGTCTTGCACCTCTGCAGCGAGCCCCCCTATGAAGTTGATGTGCCTTCCATTCTTCAAAACGTGAACGTACTCCTTCAAGTTACCGTCCACATCAAAAAGTTTATCATAAATGCCATAAATCTCGCAAAGCCTCTCTAAAACATCTCTAACACTACTGCTGCCGTCGAGTTCCAGCGTCACCTCTTTCGCCCCTATCATCTCCCTGAACATTGCAAATACTCTCACTTTCACCCTCATATGCTCACCTGCTAGGTTGCCAACTCGACTGCCTTCTGCTGAAAGCAAATTACACCTTCCAATCTTTCACTTTTATTTCTTTACCAAGCATTGCCACGCTCGCCTTGGCAAAGCTCTTGATGCTTATAAAGAGCCAAAGAGGCGAGTATATGAAGTAGTATACCAAGAAGTCGTAGGGTTTAACATCGCCCCATTTTGTGATCCTGAAGCCTAAAGCGGTTGCGCACGCCCACACCGAGAACGTTATCAGTGCGGCGAGCAGGCCTTTCAATACGATGAGTCCAAAAGAAAGGATGAAAATCACAGGGAGTGCCAGCGCTGGGAGCTTCAGCAGGAAGAGCGTCAGAATGATAAAAGAGAGCAGTTTGCACGCCAAGGCGTCAGGAATCACCGCAGATGCGAAGAAGTGTATCATGGCGGGATAGTGCATTATTAGGATGGGAGTCCAGACCTTGGGCTTCCCTACTATGTAATTGAAGTACTCAAGTATGCATAAAGAGCCGCCGAGCGCCCATCTTTCTCGCTGCTTGTACCATGCACGCCAGCTTTGTGGCGACTGGGTGAGAACGCAAGCTTTTTTTGAAGTCTTCACCCGCACTTTGCCCATTGCTGCTCGGATGCCGAAATCGACATCTTCGGTGATCGTCCGCCTAAAACCTCCGAGCTTGAAGAAGTATTCTCTCCTCACCGCGATGCATGCGCCATTTAGACCCATGCATGTGCCAAATCTTGTTGAGAAGAACGACGAGATGTACATGTTGAAATAATCAATGTTTACAAGTCTCGAAAGCAGCCCGCTGCACAAAATCTTCTTCTTGACATCCAATATGGGGCTGCTTTTCATCTCTTCTACGACGTTTTCCAAGAAATCCCTTTCTATCTTAGTATCAGCATCAAGGAACACCAAAATGTCGCCTCTCGCCTCTCTTGCGCCGGCGTTCAAAGCATGAGCCTTCCCACGCCTGTTTTCGTTCACGATGAGTTTCACAGGGTATTTTCGCACGGTGTTTAACGTCTCCTCGGTGGGTTCGTCGGCAACGACGATGACCTCCGCTGCCCGCACGCTCTGCTCCATCAGGCTGCGTAAAAGGTCGTCGAGAAGCTCGGAGCCTCTGTATACGGGGATGATCACGCTGACGCCGCAACCGTTCATGCCCTTGTGTTGTTCCCTTAAGCCCTCATATTACTTTTTCGAACGAGCGTCTTTAAGTGCCGCCGCCCCACCCATTTTCATGGGAAGACCGTTCGTCTTCATAAATGCGGCGATGAGCGCCGACGGCAAAATCTCGACGGTGGAGCGGCGTCAGGTGAGGATAAGCGGCGCCCGCGACCTTGAGCGTGTTGACGCCCTGCGGGCGGGCAGCGACGCCGTGCTCGTCGGCATTGGTACCGTCCTTGCTGACGACCCGTCACTGACTGTGAAGTCCGAGCGACTGCGAGCGGAACGTAGAAAAGCTGGTAAGGATGAGAATCCGATAAGAGTCGTCGTGGACAGCAGGGCGAGGACGCCTCTGAACGCAGAAATTTTGAATAAAGGTGTAGGGGGGCGGCTGGTGGCGGTCTCGAAAAGGGCGCCGATGGAGCGTGTCAAAGCTTTGGAGCAGAAGGCAGATGTGGTCATATGCGGCGAGAGCAAGGTGGATTTGAGAAAACTTCTCAGCATACTGTACGACGATTACGGTGTCCGCCGCCTCATGGTGGAAGGCGGCGCCACGCTTAACTGGTCGCTTCTCTCGCAGCGCCTCGTAGACGAGCTGTACGTCTTCGTCGGCAACATGATAATCGGCGGCGCGAATGCGCCGACGCTCGTGGACGGCGAGGGCTTCGTAGATAATTTTTTGAAGTTAGAGCTTCTGAGTGTTGAGAGGCTCGATGATGGCGTTCTGCTGAAATGGCGTGTTTGTAGCAGAAGTTAATTTGATACCGGCACGACTAACGAAGAGAAAAAGCATAAATGTGCCGTCATCTACGCTTTTTGAGAAAGAGTAAGGTTGGAAGTATGGTTTGGTGGAATCAAGTTCGATGCAAAGTAAGGGCGAAGAAGGACTGATGCTCCGATTATAAGTGACGGAGCTGCTGGGGTTGGACGTAGAACTGATTTTCTTCTGACAAATTATAAGGACCACTGCAGTGCGGATGCAAGAGAGGTTAAGGGAACTACGAGAGGAGCCGAGAGGAGCTTTAAGAGCCTAAAGACGTCCGCTTTCGGCGTCATGTCACTGTCATTTATGCGTCGACTGACGTTGCAACGCCAACCTCCCCAACATTCTGGAGCAGCTTCGCCGAGGGAGGAGGTGTTAGCTATGAGCAGTTCGACGCCGTCGTTTCAAATTGTGAGATGATACAAGCGCGCGCAGACCATCCTTTTGATGAAAATGATGTGCCTTGTCAAAAACAGAAGATATGCGTGGGTATACGAGGAAAAGGCGTTCGGGGGCAATGCGTGCTTTTGAGTGCTAAAGGTTACGAGAGGCTCATGTTCGAGCGCGTCGTCTACCTATCAAGGACTATTACAACGTCCTGCTAAATTTCGCTTCGACTTCAGGACGATGCAAGGTGTTGTAGGTACAGAACGGAATGATGCGGAGGTCAGGCGTCACGTAATGTATGCCACAGCGTTGCACACGTTTGATATCGAAGTTGTAGGGATCCATGAAGTGCATGCAACCGATGAACAGCGTACGGCGGTGGAACTCCGCCGTTGACTCTCTGTCACCTCTTGTCAGAATGTCGATAACTTTGCGCATGGATTCCGCACCACTCGGCGCCTTTTCGGCATCTATGAACTTGTTGATCTGCTTCGCTGCGCTTATCGCAACTTTCAGCTTCGCAAGCGCCGGCAATCTCGCCCGCTCCAGCTCTTCCGCCTTTTCCTTCAAGAACTCAAGAATACCTTCGACATCCACAAAGTCTGTAATAGGGATAAGCCGTTTACCGTCGACGAACACGTAAGTAGCGGCGCCGCAGTGTGGGTGCACCGTGAAGGCTACTTGCGGCTCGCCCTTCCACGCCTCGACAAACCTCGACACCGGAACGACTGCGGGCACGGGGTAGAAGCTTTCTTTGGGGATCTGCCCATCGGTCTGCTCCTCCACGAGCTTTATGAAGTCGGGGATCGTAATCCTGAGCTTGCGGAGCTCGCTTTTATCAATTCTGCCCGTGAAGGACACGGGCTGGACGTTCACCCCCCGCACCACGTCTAGGTTCTCGACGGCGTATCTGATGATGTCGCCGATCTGATCGTCGTTCACTCCTCTTGCGAGCGTCGGCACGAGCACTACGCTCCTTATCCCGCCAGCTCTGCAGTTTTCAACCGCCTTTAACTTAGTTTTCAACACCCTCCGCCCTCTTAATTTCTCGTAAGCTTCCTCCTTGACGCCATCGAACTGCAGGTAGACGGTATGAAGTCCAGCATGCACAAGCCGCTCGCAGAACTCCACGCTTTTCGCAAGCATGATGCCGTTCGTCGCCACTTGTATCTGGGCGAAGCCGAGCTTCTTTGCCATCTTAACGAGCTCCACGAAGTCGCTACGGACGGTCGGCTCGCCGCCCGCAAACTGCACGGCGGGGCACGGCGGCACCTCAGAGCGCAAAACCTCGAGCATCTTCCAAATTTCGTCCTGCGAGGGCTCGTAAAGGCGACCGGAGGCGGCGGCATTCGCAAAGCACGTCGGACATCGTTGATTGCAGCGGTTCGTCACGTCGATGTTCGCAAGGAGCGTCGTCGTCTTGTGTGCGGGGCAGAGCCCGCAATCGTAGGGGCAGCCACGCTCCGCCGCCCTCGTCGCAAAACCCTTGCCTACGCTCTCAAATGCAGAAAACCTTTTGTAAAGCTCGGCGTCCGCCCAGTAAATGTCTTCGAACTCGCCGTGCTCCTCGCACCTCTTCCTTATTAAAATTTTCCCGCCCTCTTCGTAAACTTCCGCCGGAATCACGCTGAGACATTCCGGGCACAACGATTTCGTTTCCATCCTCATTATCAGACGACCTTGAACTCAAAGCCCGCCTTCTTATAAAGCTCCTCAAACTCCTTTCTCTTCTCTTCTTTTGGGGTATAATCAGGGCATAGCTTTATATCAGCATCCTCCAGCCCGTGCTTCGTGCACATGTATTTTTCGGTACGCCCTGCGAACGCCTCTTCAAGCTTCTGTACCATGAAGTGGACGCAGTCCTCGCAGCGTATCGCCGGCTGGAAGGCGTCGCACGTCTTGTTTAACGGATCTGACAGGTCTATTTTCATCCTGCCCCTCGTCTGCTTGTATATTCGATCGCAGCCCACATCTGGGTTGTAGTACACGCAAAACAGGCACGACGTCTTCCCCTCAAGGAGCATTTTTATAGGATCGACATCGCCTATTCTTATACCCACGCACAACACCCCCATTCGTAGTTAGCATAGTGAGATTTAAATATTATGGATTGAATATGAAGAGGTAGGAGCCATAAAGATGGAGCGGTGTTAGGAGATGAAATACGAGGACAAGGTTGACCTGTACGACGATGAGGGGAACCTGCTTGCAAAGGACATACCGATAGAGGCGTTGCATCCTTACAAGAACCCCTACATGGGTGAGGTTTACAGGTTCATGAAGAGGACGACAGTCATTGAGCTTGAGAAGCTGGAGGACATGCTCAGGACGGGCAGAGTTGGCTGGTCCACAATAGTTGGGCAGGACGAGATAAAGATGCCGTGGTACGGTTTCGATGTCGAGCTCGTGGATAACGCCGAATACATTGCAGATGAGCTTGTCAAGCTCTTACAGGTGAGGCCCGACGATGGGACTGAGGTACGGGTGCTTGAGGGCGGTACGATCCTCGTAGTCCAGCTCTCGGATGAAGTCTTAAATCGTTCTTATGACACTTCGCCAGCGTTTACGAGAGTTGTGACCGCACTCGGTCAGATAATAACGAAAATAGCAAATTTGCACCCCTTGGAGAACTTGTACAAGATCGGACTGGTGAAGTCGGCATTGTGGGGTAGATATCCGCAGACGGTCGGGACGCCGCCGGGGCACCCAATTCGCCCGCTTTTGAAGCTGCCTTCAGAGCTGGAGGGCTTAGGTAATGGACTCAAGTCCATAATGATCAACCACATTGCGGCGCTCGCTGACATGCGGACGATGTGGGCGCTTGCCATAGGTACAATCCTTGAACAAGGAGCGGCGGCAGAAATGGGCTACAATGTCGGCTGGTATGAGCGTTACATGCTCCTGACGTCGGCGTATCAGGGCTTCAATGCAAATTGTCTGGTTCTTGATCTGATAAAGGAAAATGCGAAAGGGACTGTTGGGGATGTCATGACGAGCATGCTGCAGAGAGCGCTTGAGGACGGTGTGATAGTAAAGAAGGGCGACAAGTACCCATGGGTATTGCCTTCGGGAGCAGTTGTGTGGGCTGCACCGGACCTATGCCTGTGGAACGCTTATTCCATAGCAGGCCTGACAGCTGCCGCTATTGTTAACTGTGCTGCCGCCCGTGCCGTCCAAGGAGTTGCGAGCGTAATCGCATTCTTCCCGGACATGCTCATCTGGGAGACCTGTGGCTTACCAGACCCAGACGCTGGACGCATGCTCGGCTGCGGGCAGGGTTATGTGTTCTACACGCACGGTCTTTACGGCGGCGCCGCCCCAGGCGCATTCTCCTGCGACCACGTTATCGTTAAGAACACGTCTGGCTTCTTGACGCCCATTTCGGCTGCGTGTGCGTGTCTTGACGCCGGAACGCAGATATTCAAGGTTACCACGACCTCGGGCTTGTACTTCACAATAGCCCAAGAGTTCCCGATATTTAGGAACCCGATGAAGAGGGTGGCTGAGGCTGCTGAGAAGATAAAGGATGAGGTTTAAGAGAGGGGTGCGAAATGGCGGCTGCTAAGAAGAAGGTCAAGAAAGTTAAGTATAAGAGGCAGTACTACCCGGGACCTGACAGGGTGTCGGCGAACAGAAGGAGGGCAATGGACTCCTCAAAGCGACTCACGAAGTTCCGCTCCATTCCTGATGACAGCCTTGTGGAACTTCTGGGGCACAGATTCAAAGGCGAATCCTATGTGAGCGTACACCCACCGCTAGATGAGCTTGTCGAGAAGTACGATCCAATAAAGGAGATAGTAGAGCCAACACCTGGAGCGAGGGCTGGTGACCGCTTGCGTTTCCTCCAGTTTGCCGACTCCATGTATTACCCGCCGATGGCACCATGGCTTAGGGCTCGTGTTTACATGTCAAGGCTAAGAGGAATTGACACCGTCGTCTACTCCGGAAGGACGCTCCTTGAAATGCGGGAGCGGGACCTTGAGCAGGCGGCGAAGATGCTTATCGAGACGCACATCTTTGACCCTGCTAGGGTGGGCATTCGGGGCGTTACCGTGCACGGGCATTCGCTTCGTCTCGACGAGGACGGTTTGATGTTCGACGCCCGTCGCCGTTACATGCTAAACAAAGAGACAGGCGAGGTCGAGTACATCAAGAACCAGCACGCCGAGGTTCTCGACAACCCGATACCAGTAGGGCGTCCGCTGACCGAGCGTGAGCTGCGGGCATACGACGTCACTTACCGTTGGGACGTCGCTCCCTACAAGAGCCGCTCTGAGATTTTGACGGTGCTTGGCAGGGCTGCCGCTGGTAGGGTGCTCATGGGTCACAATCCCGAGCTGCCGCTCGTAGAATACGGTGGGCTTTATATCAACGAGGGTGAAGAGTGGATAGAGCCGGAGATGCTCCTCCCGGGCTCAAGAGAGCGGACGAGTCCTGAGGGGTAGGTGATGTAGATGGCGGAGGAACTCGGACAAATTTACCCTGAGACGGAGAAGGAGCATATAATTGAAAGGACCAAGCCGCTGCCCGACGGCTGGTGGAAGGATGTGGAGTGGATTAACCTCAAGGACCACGAGCCTACGCTCTACGAGCTGCTCTTCGACTACTTCATCAATAAGATGGCATCAGACCCGGATACGGTGATGCAAACGTCGTTGTACCCGCCCAGATCCATCCTCATAGTGACGAAGCACCCGAAGCGGGGCGTCGAGTACGTGCGGTTCAGGTTGTCGCCGGCAACCGTCGTGCAGGGCGCCCCCGAGCCCGGCTCCAACATAGAAGTGGATGCCGTTGTGACGTTCCGCAGCTACTACACGCTCGTGCGGGCGTTGCTCGGGGAGATCACGCTCACCGACGCCGTCTGCGACGGCACCGCCACAGTTATCGGGAACTTCACGGCGCTCATGGACCTGAGAGACTCGATACACACCGCACAGCACACGGACAGCCCGTACTTCAAGTACTACGCCAAGAAGTTCGATCTGCGTCCCGGCATCGACAGGGGCATCCCGCCACGCCCGCTGATGTGGCCACACGGCCACCCTTAACCTTTTTTGACAATTTTTACCTCAGTCAAGATTTGAGAGTGTTCTGACCCTCACGGAGATTTTTGACCGCCAAAAAATGTTGTTTGCAAGCAAGAGTTCTGAACACATCCCGTCTTTTGTCAAAGAACAGCGTCTTCACACTCTGTTGCTCCTCGTCAAGCTTGAAGCGCAGTCCTCGGACGATGACAGCAGGTATGCCCTCCTGAAGCTCGCCCATGACGAGGTTCGCCGCCGCGCAGATTTCGTCGGCGATCGCAACGATCGTGATCCTAGCGGTCTTACCGAAGCGGTCCTTCTCGCCACGCCTGTCGAGCGTGGGTTTCATTCCTGCGAAGCCAACGCACGTACCGGCGACGCCGATCCTGAAGGGGCGTCCGCAGGAGTCCGCAAGCAGAACTGCGATCTTCTTTCCGGTTGCCGCCTCTATTTTACGGCGGAGCACCGCTGCGCTCCTCTGAGGGTCTTCGGGCAGCAGTACCGCCTTCCCGTGTTCGACGTTCGACTCGTCGATGCCGGCGTTTGCGCAGATGAAGCCGTGTTTCGTCTCCGTAAGAATGAAGTCCTCGCCGACGCATATGATTTCGGCGGCGTCGTTGAGAATGAGCTGGACGATTCTTGGATCTTTGCCTGTAATGGCAGCGAGTTTTTCCGCAGCGGCGTCCGGCTTCACGCCCGAAAGATCGACGATCCGCCCCTCGCTCTTCGCAACGACCTTGGAGGCGAAAACCACGACGTCATAGTCCTGGAGGAAAATGTCTTTCTCCCGAAGAGCCTTTAAGAAAATGGCGGCGAGATCGTCTCCGGGTCTAATTTCCGGCATCCCTTCAATTCCAATGACCTCAACACGACGCATCAATTAAAAGTGGCAATCTTTCAAAAAACTCTTCATCCAATTAAAGAAGCTTTTTCAGCTCTCCCGCGACGATCTCGCCCAGCTCTTTGTTCGGTGCGGTGGTCACGATGAATATCTCTTGGACGCTCGAGCCTTCGGAGAGCAGCGCACGTACGTTCCCACGCTCGTCAGCCCTTGTTATTTTGACGGAGACGCCGCCGCTCGTCGCCGCGGCGCCTTTCGCCCTTATGCGTCCGGGCACGACCTTTTTAACGTAAGGACATGTCGCAAGCTTTAGAATCAGGTTGTACCCCCTCCTCTCCCCTATTATCGTCGAGTGGGCGCCGCCGAGCTTCCTGTCCGGAGGAATTTCCACACGCTCAAGCCCGCTGATTTTTAAAAGCTTCGAAAGCTCGTCCCTGAGACTCTGGAGGTCGGCATCCTCGCTGAAGCCCAAAAACCTGACGGCAAAAGGTATTAGCTCTCTAATTTGGGCAAGCTCGTGGTTCTCGGCGGAGAGGACGACGAGCTCGGGTCTTTTCCTGTGGATCCGGTCGGCGACGAGCTCCAGAAAGTTTCTGAGGCTGATCTGACGCTCGATGCTGCCGTGCTCGTAGAGCGGGAGGTAAGCTTTGACGAAGTCCACGCCGAGCTCCCGCCCCTCGGCGTCGAGCATTAGTAGGGTTGCGCCGTCATCACGCAGGAGGCAGCCGAGGAGCGTCACCTGCGAGGCGCCGCAGCTCAGGCAGTAGTCGCCGGGGGCTTCGAGCGGCGAGCCGCAGGCACGGCACACCTTGGCGGCGGACGCCCTCGGCGTCGGCGTCGCAGTCGGAGGCGGGAGGCCGCCGCCCTGTGAGCAGTCGATTCCCCTCATGCAAGCCTTACGAAACGCTCCGGATTTTGTCAACTACCACCGTCTAAGACGGTGGCTTGCAGGTGGTCTCATGCGGGCAATAATCGACCCTGCGTCGTCCCGGCTGACGGCGCCCTCGGGATAGGAGCCCGCCCCTAGCCCGGTCGGTCGAAGCCTCACAGCCACAGCCGCTCCTCCGGGTTTTGACCCGGGAGTGCCTTGAGCTCGGGCCTGGGGTAATATTGCAACACAAGTTTAAAAACTTGACGGAGGTGAGAAAGGCGGCATTCCTCCCATTAAAAGGTCTCCTGCCGCCAAGGCTTATGAACCCATTTATAAGTTAACTGGAGTGTCAGAGCCCACAAGTGTTCCTTAAGGAGGTTGCCGAACGCGATGACTTACAGGGAGGTTGAGGTTGGAGCGTCCGAGCGAAGCTCGCCCATCAGCGGATTTCGCTGAACCCCGAATATATTGTTCTGATGCTTAAAGCGATAATTAACGACGCAACGATTATCATCAGGGTGCGGGAGGGCAGCTTTCTGCAGGCGTATGCGGCGAGGGGTGCGGCTAGAACTCCGCCGATGATCAATCCGGCGATTATTTCCAAATGCGCAGCTCCAATCGTTAGGAGGAAAGTTGCGCATTCGCTAACGGTTACGAAGAATTCAGCAAGGTTGACGGTGCCGACGGCGAAGCGAGGGTTATGCCCGCTTGCGACGAGCGTCGAGGTCACGATCGGACCCCAGCCGCCGCCCCCGACGGCGTCGAAAAAGCCCCCTGCCAAGCCCAAAAAGACAAGTTTGCCTCCCACTTTCGTCTCTTTCTTCTCGCTCCTGAGCGCCCTCCTGAGAATCAATAAACCCATAATGAGGAGGTAAATGGCGACAAAGGGCTTCATCATCTCCCCCGGCGCCCTCACGAGGATATAAGCTCCTAAAACCCCGCCCATGATCCCCGGAACCAATAACTTCTTGAACAACTCCCCATCCACATTTCTGAATCTCAGGTGCGAGAGCCCGGACGCCCCGCTCGTGAAAATCTCAGCGGTGTGGACGCTTGCGCTCGCCGCCGCTGGTGGGACTCCGAGGCTGAGCAGGAAGGTTGTGGAGGTGACCCCGTAGGCCACTCTGGCGGGCTAAAAGCCCGTTTCCAAGGGCCCCGTCGATCACCTGAGCTATGAGTCCCACCACCGCCGCAGTTATTATTCGCTCCATTCACCCGCCTCCTGACCCCCGTGACGAGGATGCTGCCGTCCTTGAAGAGAACCCACCGGATCTTGTCGCCGTTCCGCAGCCCGAGCCTCTCAACGATGACCTTCGGCACGGTGGTGCGTCGCCGAGTGCCCCGGATCGTAAGCGTCGTTTCCGTGACGTATTCCACATCATCCAGCTCCACCCGCATGGTAATTGATAAGCCACAATCATATAAATTTGGCGTCAAACCAATTTTATTTGGTGTCAAACCAATACCCTTTGGCGTCAAAATATGTAGTGGCTCGACGGAAGTAAAAGAGATGGCGCGTAAGGTCTGGCAGGATGTTTACGTCGTCGGCGGTCCTGACATTTCGGACATGCTGGACTGCTGCGTTTATCTGATAGATGTTGCTGATGGCGACGAGCTCGTGCTGATAGACGCGGGGGCGGGGCGCAGCTTCAGAACGCTCGTGAGGAACATCGAGCATCTCGGCTTTTCCGTGTCGGCGCTCAGTCACGTCGTTGCGACGCACGCCCACATCGACCACATCGGCGCGCTCGCCCGCTTTCGTGAGCTCGGAGCCAAGATCGTGGCGCACGAGCTGGATGCGGCGGCTATCGAAAGCGGCGAGGGAATAGGGGCGGAGTTCTACGGCGTCCCTTACGAGCCTTGCCCTGTGGATGTCAAGATGAGCGGCGACGCCCTAGAGCTGAAATTCCGAAAGCACACCCTCAAAATCATTCACATCCCGGGGCACACGCCGGGAAGCGTCGCCGTGCTCGCTGACATCGCAGGGCGCAGAGTCCTCTTCGGGCAGGACATCCACGGTCCCTACATGGAAGCGCTAGGCTCCGATACACGGCTTGCGAGGCGGTCGCTGGAAAAACTCTTGGCTCTGAACGCCGACATACTCTGCGAAGGGCACTTTGGTATTTACCAGCCCGCGAGCGCCGTTAGAAGGTATATTGAGGGTTATTTGAGGCGGCTGTGAGGGCTATGCCGTGATGGGAAGGTGGAATTATTTATTTTAGCTCAGCCATAAAAGGTAGTGCGGATGCTCGACGACCGGATAAAGTATTACGAGGAGGACACGTGGAGACACTACTTTAACAATGACTTAGCTAGCTTGTATGCGAGTGTTGAAGGATTTATAGACTTAAGAGAGGAAGTTAAGGCTTATTTGGAAGGCAAGCTTGTAAATTCAATAATCGACGAGAAAGGCTTCTACAAGAGTGTGCTCTTCGGTGGATTGCAAGGAAAGGAAGATGAACCCTTCGTGGACAACGCACTTGCGAGATTTTACTGGGAAGCGCTCGGTGTGGGGTTGAATCGTAATGCCGTGTCGACAATCATATCAAGGATGAAGGATGGATCAACGCTCGAATCTGCTGTCGCAGACATCTTGTGCAGTGTCACGAGCACAAGCGTCGTATCGAGATTATCAGAGTTGCTTTCAAAACTTCAGGCTGTTTTCAAGATGTTGAGAGGGGTCGTTGAAAAGCCGAGTCCAAAGAAGTTTGAGGTAAACGATGAGAACTTCGGACTGAAAGCTTTAAAGAGCGTGCTTAATGCCGGAAAAGCCATCTTACCTATGTACAATCCCGCGTCATTTTTCGTAAACTCCCTCTACTCGATACCCTACTTCTATGCTAAAGAGGCGTATCCGAGGCTGTTTGAGGAAGGTACCATGGCTTTGCTTAAGAAATACGGTCTACAGTTGGTAAATTTGCTGGAACCAGACATTCCCGACGAGAAAGTCAGAGAAGAAAGGAGGATTGTAGGATGGGCTGACGGCAGCGTAGGTGTCTTGATTAGGGAGATCATACTGGATGTATACAGTTTGTTCTCAATGGACATAATGTCGTCCTTCTTCAACATCGAGGACGAATTCAATAAATACGCCAGGAGTTGCATAGACCGGCTTAGAGGAAGTATAGTGAAAGATCTTTTCTCCGATGTGATATCAAAAATTGAGTCTGTTAGCTCTACTACGCAGAATCTTGACGATAAAGGAAGATGTAAGTTATCTTCTGACCTCAGGTTCCGATATTCAGACGATTACGGAAAGAGTAAGTACTATCAAGGAGTTGTCAAAGGAGGAGAGGTAGGTATAGGGCGTGGAGATGACTTTGAAAGTAAAAGTTACAAGATGAGCTACTCAGAATTCATAGCATTTCTTGCCCCTCAGATGCTCCTCGGCTTAGCATACATCAGACCGGTTGCGAAAGATAGGTTCTCTTGGCTCTGCATGATGGGGTGGTTGCAGTGAGCAAATTAAAGGTTGAAGAAGAGACAAGAAGGAGACAAAAGGTAAGAGAGGAATCCAGAGAGGATGAGCTTACTGTAGAAGTCATAATTCCTCCAGCACCCGTAGAAAAAGCTGCTATAGAAGAAACAGGACATAAAGAAACCATCGAAGCTAAAAGGATCGAAATACCTTTGCTGGTACCTTATTTTCACGCTGCCGAAACTGTCACTGAAAAGGCGACTAGGAAGGATTTTGAGATTAGTTTCATTATGAAAAAACCGGTTGGCATTCCCAAATTCAATTTCTGGGAAAAGTCAGATGTTACGATGAAACCCTACAAAAAGGATCCAACGATGCCGAAGACTAGAATGTGTGAGATCATTAGCCATATTCTTAATAACATACCAGAGGTAGAGTTTGAAAACGCCGCCGATTGCAAGTCAACTGAGGTTACCACTACATTTCCTGAAAAACTAGAGATTCTGTCGGAAAAGGTTCAGAACTTGGTTTTTGTGCCGAAGGTTGTTTTTTCTGAAAATAGTGAAATTTCAGTGAGAAGATGCCTAAAAGACTTGATCTTTGAGAAGACCGTAACGTCAGTTGATGCCAGCCTCAGCATCACTAGCGGAGTTGAAGAAGAGTTAGAATTTATAGATCCCATACAAAATGTGCTTGGATTGAGTTCCAGACTGAGTATTGATAGACCCGCACTAATCCTAGCAAAGAAACCTAAGAGCGAGAAATATGAATACATTGAGTTCCTGAAGAGGATCTTAAGGGAGATTTACAGAGTGCACGGCAGGGGACTGCCGAGACCTGCGCACACAACCTCAGATTTTGATGAAGTTAAACAAGATATAAGAGCCGATAAGCACATCTGGGTCTTAGATATAGATAAAGTTGAAGTCAAGACAAGATACCTTGAAGATAGACTCAGAGAGCTCTACTCACAAAATTTTGGCTTCCTAATATTATACGGCAGCGAAGAGAAGCTTAACAAAGTCAAGAGTGTCCTCAAACCTGACTCCCCGCTTCCAAAATGCTATGAAGTCTCGGTGAATGAAGAAGATATTGTCTTTAAGCTGGCTCGGGTCATGTGGGGGAGGATGGAGGAAGTTCCAAGTTTGTTTAGCCTGGACACTATTACGGTAATGCTCGAGGATGCCTATTTCGATGAGGTAGAGAACCTTGCTAATGACATCAGTACTATAATCAACGTGGAACCGAGTGATGAGGATGAAGAAGGTTTAGGCGGCGAGTCGATCATACACTACGCACTAAAAGCGCTAGTTTTCAGATACTTGAAGAACATGGGGATTGATGAGAATAGAATAAAAACTGAGTGGGACTTAGTTGATGGAAGGGCTGATATATTTGTGTCTGATCCAGAGTTGGGCGAACTAGTAGTTGAGATAGAAACGCTTTATGGCACAGGCATCCCGATGCTCAAGCTCAGGAAGAGGATAGAGTCCAGGCTAAAGAGGGGGTTTAATCTTTGGATCGTTATACCCACCCCCCAGCTGATCATCTATTTTAAAGACGTGTGCGCTCTCAGAAAGGCGTACAGGAAAAAATATGGAGACAGGGTAGAATTCTTTGGAGTTGACCTAGGCTCGCAAGAGATCGTGCGAGTTGGAGAAATTAAGAGTCTCCTGCAAGATTAAGCTCAAGTTTCTTCGACGACGATAGCCCCGGCGGGGCACAGCTTTGCGCAGACGCCGCACCCCGTGCACACGACCTCGTCGATCCTCGCTTTCCCTTTCTCCTTGTCCCAGACGATCCCCGGGCAGTTGAACACCCGGGAGCAGAAGCGGTTGCAGCCGCAGCCCTCGCCGATGCACTTCTCCTCAACGACGTAGGCTTTCCTCCTGCCCCGCCGCCGTGTCTCGATGATCCCGCAGGTGTGCCTGAAGATCAGGACACGGGCGCCGTCCTGCTGCAGCATCTCGTAAACCGCCTTGATGGCGGCGTCCACGTCGAACGGGTCGCAGATGCGCACGGGCACGCCTATGCCCTTACAAACTTCTTCAAGACGCACGACGGGCGCGGGCTCGCCCATTGCGTTCGTGCCGACGCCGGGGTGTGGCTGGAAGCCGGTCATCGCCGTCGCCCCGTTGTCGAGGAGGATGAAGAGCACGTTTGCGTTGTTGTAGCGGGCGTTTATCAGCCCCGGAATGCAGGCGTGGAAGAACGTGGAGTCGCCAGCCAGTGCGATCACCGGCTTTTCCAGATTCCTGAAGCCCGACGCGAGCCCGATGCCGGCGCCCATGCAGTGCGACGTGCTCGAAATGTAGAAGCCGGTGCGGAACATCCCGAGCGTGTAGCAGCCGATGTCGCCGCAGACCGGAACTTCACGACCGTCGAGCTTTATTGCAGTCTTTATCGCAAATAGCGACGCCCTGTGCGGACAGCCCGGGCAGAACGCTATCTCACGCCTCGGCAGCATCTTCAACGCCTCCTCCGCCTCCCTCTCGTACTCGGCGTCCCTGAAGCTTGCCTTTTCTACATTTTTCACCCGCCGCAACGCCTCGATGACGGCATCGACGCTCATCTCGCCGACGGCGTCGGCGAACGCCCGCTCGCTGCCCGGCTCCCTGCCGTAGATGCGGACGTCGAGCCCGAGGTCCGCAGCCAACGCCTTCACCTTACGCTCGATGAACGGGTCCGTCTCCTCGATTACCAAGGCTTCCGCCGCATGCTTCAGGTGCGACGCCACGAACCTTCTCGGCAGGGGGTGCGTCGTCCCGAGCTTCAGGATGCCGAAGCCTTCCTTTAAATCTAAGAGCTGCAGAGCCTCCTTCGAGTAAAGCCAGCCCGCCCCCGATGTTATTATCAGAAATGCGGCGTCGGGGTCACCGTAGTAGAAGTTAAAGGGCGAGCCTTCAAACTTTTCAGCCGCCCTCCTCAATTTCTCATGCAGTCCAGCGTGCCGCTCCACGGCGCTCGCCGCAAGCCCCGTGACGAAGCGTTCTGAGAGTTGCGCCGCCCGCCGCTCCCTGTTTATCTCGCCGAGCCTCACGTTGCCGCGACCGTGCGAGATTCTGGTGACGCTCCGCACGATACACGGCTCCTGAAGCTCCTCCGAAAGCTCAAATGCGAACTTCGTCATGTCTTTTGCTTCTTGGACCGTCGCAGGCTCCAAAAGCGGTAAGTCTGCGATCTCGGCGTAGCTTCTCGTATCTATTTCGTTCACGCTTGAAAGCGCCGCAGGATCGTCGCAGACAACGATGACCATCCCGCCTTTCGTGCCCGAGAGGTTCAGCGTCGTCAGAAAATCAGCGCAAACGCTCAAGCCCTGCGACTTCATCGCACAAAGCGCTCGGAGTCCTGAGAATGAGGCGGCGGCTGCCGCCTCCATGGCTACGATCTCGTTCGTCGACCATTCTGCGTAGAAGCCGAGCTTCGGCGCCGCCTCCGCGAGAACACCCAGAATCTCGGAGGACGGCGTCCCCGGGTATGCGGAGCAGAACGCAACGCCCGCCTCGATCGCACCACGGGCTATGGCTTCGTTCCCCATCAGCAGAACTTCACGCCCGGGCTCGTCCAGCGTGATCAACATGTTATCCTCACTCCTCTTCTAACCGGAACCTCTCAACGATCTTCCTCTCAAGCTCGCTTATCTTCAAAAATTCAGCCTTAAGCTCACGTATCCGTCGCCACGCCTTTGCCTTTTTGCGTAACGATGCCCACCGTAGGTGCTCTAATCGCTCCGCCTCAAGCTCCTTTACCTCTAAGACTCCCGCTGCCTCTGCCTCTCTGAAAATATGCTCGCCACGCTCCGTTCTTAAAATCACGGTGTTCCAGTCGGGCACGCCTTCAAGCGCCCCGACTGAGATGTCGGCGAGCTCCGCCGTCATGTCATAGCAAACATCACACGCACGTCTCACGTATCTCTTGACCTCCTCCAGCGGCAGCTCCTTTTTGAAGCGCTCGCCGAATATGAGGAAACCACCAACTGGTATATCGAGCTTCCTCACCGCCGACGGCTCTACGTGCTTGCTCAGATACCAGAGGAAATCGTATGAGAGGGACCACATACAAAACAAGCCTATAACAAGTTTAATGCTCTTAGAAACGTCGATTTCTTCGTAAATGCCGCCGCTTTCGACAGCATCGCCATAAGCCTGCATTTTCCTCAAGGCTTGTACTTGACATGGCGTCCCTACGACGCCTAAACTCTCAAAACCATCCTTTAACGCCTTGTTAAGTGCTGAGAGTGAAGCTCCCATGAAATACTTCGTCTTCGCGCACGAGAGCACTTCATCCTTACTCTTCGCAACGATGGGCATAGGCAAAAGCCCACCGCCGTCCCCACCGCTCGTTAGCACCGCTGCCTCGATCTCGCCGGTTTCTATAGCGTGCGCGATTAGTGCGGAGGCTACGCCGCCGTACTGAGCATTTTTCCTAATAGCTTCGCTCTTGGCTCTCGCCGCGAGCACCGAGGTGTGGCATCCTAAAATCACGTCCTCCTCCGAGCGCCGCCTCCCGAAAACGAACTCGTTAAGCTCGTCGACATCGAGGAACGTCCTGGGACAGTAGTAATAACAACGCCCCTCCTCTTCGACGTTGCAGTCCTCAATGATCGCAATCCGGTCCTCAATGTTTCTGATGTAAGGACAGATGTTCACGCAAGCGCCACATGCCGTGCAAAGCCCTCCACTTAAGACCTCGACGATCCGATTTGGCATAGAGGATGCTTTGCTTTATATATTAAAAAGAGTTGAGCGGGGCGGTGGCGCCCCCTGTGATGGGCCCGCTGAGATTCGAACTCAGGACCTTCGCCGCGTCAAGGCGACGTCATGCCAGCTAGACCACGGGCACTCTTCAGTTGTGTATCCGAACTTATAAAGCTTTCGGGTTGGGGTTTAGTGCGTCTATTTTCGTCTTCCCCTTCTGACCCAATAGCTTCTTCGGGTGGTATCTCTGCAACTTTCCTTTCTCTATCATGAGTTCCACGGCTTTTTTGGGGATACCCCCTAGTGGTGGTT
>JAPHEE010000001.1:120242-130776 GCA_029259545.1 Candidatus Alkanophaga volatiphilum | reverse complement strand
CCATGCTGGACGTGGATTGCAAGGATTTAGAGGACAAAGCGAGAAGGGTGTCCGCTGCAGAATTTTCACGAACGATCGAAGAGGTCGTGGAAATCTTGATATCAGAAAAGAAAGGGCGGGACGAAAGCGGGCTCGTGGAGCTTAAGGCGTCGGGGAAGCTTGCGGTCGTCGGCGACATACACGGCGACCTCAGAAGCCTCCTTTCCATCCTGAACGGGGCGAGGAAGGCGGACAAAATACTGTTTCTGGGCGATTATGGGGACAGAGGGGAAGAGAGCGTTGAGGTTTACTTTGTGATTTTGGAGCTGAAGAGGCAGCTCGGCGACGCCGTCATCCTTCTGAGGGGCAATCACGAGGGCCCTCCCGATTTGCAGGCGGTGCCGCACGACCTCCCTCTTTTTTTTCAGGCGGAGGTACGGCGACGAGGGCGTTCGCCTCTATGAGAGGGTGAAGGGACTCTGGGAGTTGCTGCCGTTCTCCGCCGTGCTGGAGCGCCGCTATCTGTTCGTGCACGGGGGCGTCCCGACGCACGTCGCTTCGAAGGAAGACATCGCATTTGCCCACAAAATGCACCCACGGCGCTCAAACTTCGAGGAAATTCTATGGAGCGATCCTGTAGAGGGGCGGGGCAGCATGCCATCGTTCCGTGGCGCCGGAAAGCTCTTTGGTGAGGACGTTACTGAACGCGCGTTGAGCGCGCTCGGCGTGCGGACGCTGATAAGGAGCCATGAGCCCTGCGACGGTGGCGTTGAAGTCCGACAACGTGGGAAGGTCCTGACGGTCTTTTCGAGGAAGGGCATGCCCTATATGAACAGATATGCGGCGTACTTGCTTTTGGACGCCGCGGATCCTGCGAAGGACGCCTATGAGCTCGCAAGTACGGCTGTGAAATTTTGAAATTTGAAATAGGCTACCTAAGCATCTTGAGTATCATCTCATGAGTTTTGAGGTCCAAGGCGGCGACGAGTGGGACGTCGAAGGCGCTTTTGACCTCCCCTTCGAAGCGTTTGCCGTCCGGCGAAGTCACGATGCCCCCCGCCTCTTCAAGAATAAGAACGGAAGCGGCGATGTCGTAGCCGTTAAGCATGCCCCTTATGTCTATTATGGCGTCGATCGCACCCTCGGCGACGAGACAAAGCTCGGTCGCTATGCTTCCGAGCGCTCTGACCACGACCCCCCGCCGCATGAGCTGCAGGAGTTTAGGCGGTACGTTCTTTCCGTAAACGTAAATTGAAAACAGAGGCTTTTCCTTTCCTATGGTTTTCCTTGGCATTTTCTTGCCATCTACGTAGGCGCCGCCGCCACGCTCTGCATAGTAAGTGCGACCGAAAATTGTGGAGACGACGCCAGCTTGGACGTCGCTGAAGCGGACGACGTCGGTCTTCGGCGAATAAGCAAGGGCTGAGCAGAAGAAAGGAATGCCGACCGTCGCATTCGTCGAGCCGTCGATAGGGTCGAAGATGAGTGTGAACGACGGCGTTCCACCCTTCGGGAAGACGTGGTCGCCAAGCTCTTCGGAAATGATGCGGGCGCACAAGCCATGATGCTCTAGAGCCCTCTCTAGGGCGCGTTCCGCAAACATATCTATCTTACGAGTGACGTCTTTTTCCCGCTTTGAAATTATCTCACCGTAATCTTCATTCTCTGCAAAATACTCCCTTACGGCGCTGCCCACCTCGTCCGCTATTTCCAGCAGCTCGTCAAGGTCGAGCCCTGCCATCGCAGCCGCCTCTTCTGAGGGTGTGGTTCCTAATGCCTTAAAAAATTGTCTGTTTCGCGCTTCACTGCATAACTGCGACGCCACCCGTAGTTATCGAAAATCTTATCGTGAGCCAGGCGTAGCTTCGAGTGATGAGTCAACTACCCCGCCCTACGGACGGGGCTTGCAGGTGGTCTCATGCGGGCAATCATCGACCCTGCGACGTCCCGGCTGACGGCGCCCTCGGGCTAAGAGCCCGCTCCCAGCCCGGTCGGTCGAAGCCTCACAGCCCTACAGCCGTTCCTCCGAGAAACACCTCGGAATGCCTTAAGCTCTGGCTACAGAGGTTTGGAACTTCACCGTTTAAAAACCTAACGGAGGTGAAAAGGCGGCACCCTCGTTAGGGGTTTCCTGCCGCCAAAACTTATGAAGGAGCTTGCTGTGCTAGTGGTCGGCGTTTATGTTTGCGTCGCAGTGTTGCTTGCGGTGGTTTGGCTGCACAGCGGTGGGGAGGCGCCGGTCGTAGGAGGACTAGAAAAATTCTCATCAGAAAAAGAGTTTGCTGCATACCTTACAAAGGCAGAAAGCTTAGAAAAGCTCGTTGGCTACATGCGTGGCTTCTTAGTCGGCGTCCAACGAGAAGCGGGAATGCTCCCCATGCCCATGCCAACGCCCCTTCCCACGCCGACGAGCACACCGCTGCCCAAAGCCGCCGAGCCTTCAAGAGTTTCAGCAACAACAGTCCAAGTGAAAGGCATCGACGAGCCTGATATCGTGAAGACCGACGGACGCCGTATTTACTTCTCCTCAGGGACGAAAACAAGGGTAATAAAGGCGTTCCCGCCTTCCGATTTATTTGTGGAGGCGGAGCTGGCAGAGGGCGGGGAGCTGCTTTTGGAAGACGGGATGCTGGTAGTGCTCACAGGTAGTAAAATCTGTGGGTTTGATGTTTCATGCCCGGAGGCGGCTGAGGAGAAGTGGGAAGTGAAGCTTAACGGGACGCTCGCCGCAGCCCGTCTCTACGACGGCAGGATTTACGTCGTCATAAGGAATTGGCTCGACAGGGAGAAGCCAGCGCCGATATATCCGCTGGCGGCGCATAGTGTTGCCACGAGCTCCGATGAAAAGCCACTTGTAGTTCCAGCCTCCGAAATCTACCACCCCGTAGAGATCGTGCCGGTGGATGTCGTTTACACGGCGGTGGTTCTGGATCCTGAAAGCGGCGAGGTTGAAAGCAGCGTCTCCTTCGTCGGAAGCTCCAGCACGTCCGTAGTTTACATGTCGGAAAACGCTCTCTACATCACTTACTCTTACCCGCAACCTTTCATCAAGACCTACGCAAAGTTCCTCGAAGAAGCGTGCGGCGACATCCTTCCGAAAAACGTTTCGGAAAAGCTTGAAGACGTCGTGAGCATGGCTGAGGGGGACGGCGTTGCGAGCTTAAAAGAGCTTGAAAATATTTCTTACGGTTTAAAAGGGCTGGAGGGCGAGATCGGCAAGCGAGCAAAGGAGTATTTCGCCGAGCGCACGCGGGACCTTGAGACGACGGGAATCGTGAAAATAGAACTTAAAGATTTCGAAATTGTGGCGCATGGCAAGGTTCCAGGGCGTCCTTTAAACCAGTTTTCGCTCGACGAGCACGACGGCTATTTGCGGATCGCAACGACTGTAGGCGGCTGGTGGAGCTTGATGCCGCGAAGCTGGGAAACTGCCAACGATGTTTACGTCTTAGACGACGAGCTAAAGGTTGTCGGCTCGCTTGAAGGCTTAGGAGTCTCAGAGAGGATTTATGCGGTCCGCTTTCTCGGCGACAAGGGCTACGTCGTCACCTTCAGAGAAACCGACCCGCTCTTCGTCATCGACCTCTCAGACCCTGCGGCGCCGAAGCTCTGCGGTGAGCTAAAGATTCCTGGGTACTCCTCGTATCTGCATCCGATAACTGAGGATTTGATTCTGGGTATCGGAAAGGAAGGTTGGAAGGTCAAGATTTCGCTCTTCGACATCTCCTCGCCGGAAAAGCCCGTGGAACTCGACAGGTCCGTGCTGGACGAGTATTGGACGGACGTGCTGGCGACGCACCATGCTTTTTTGCTCGACGAGAAACATAAAATATTCTTCCTGCCATGTGGCGACGGCGGCTACATTTTCTCTTATGAGGGTGGGCTCGAGCTTGTAGAGAGAGTAAATGTCAAAGGCGTCAGGAGGGCGCTTTACATCGATGACTACCTTTACGTGATTGCCGATACGAAGCTCGTGGTGCTCGACGAGCAGACGTGGAAGAGGGTCGACGAAATTGAGTTCAGAACGGGAACTTTCCCGCCGCCGACGTTAAAGGCGTCGTTTGAATAACCATAGAATAAAGCTGCATTGGATGCCAAATGGGAGCGATAGGAGCGAATAGCGCTGTGCGACATCAGCTCACACAGCGTCGCAATGGTGATGCTTATGGCGATGCTGTGCCGACCGTGGAGGAAAAACATGGGAGAAAGCGCGGGCAGCGTAGTCTTTCCCGATCTTATTGTTCTGAAATCGAATTGTTGCACGCGAAGAGGAGGAGGCAATTCAACTGCTCTCCTTCTTTCTAGACCATAGAATTGGTCGGATGGGTAGCTACAAATCAGGAACGGTCCCTAGGGGTTTAAGCGTGCTAGGGATGCTCACAATCCGAGGGGTTTAAGTGTCGTATCTGAGGAGCGGGTGTTTCCCGCCATTCAGCGAGAAAATGTGATGTATCCTTGAAATTGAAATTTTGATACAACTCGCTCATCAGCGGCTTCGCCGCTTAGCAGTCTTGAGCCTCCACCCTTATCCTTTAAAGTAGCTTGCACGTTGCCGGCATTCACTGCTGACTCCCTGCTTTTCCCCTCTTCGCCGTTCGACATTTTGTCTGCGCCTGTCATCATTTCGATTTACATGAAGACTACTTAAGTGACAGCAGCCAAACAGAAACCTAGGTGGGATCATGTCGAAGAAAATCTTAGCGTTGTTTTTACTACTGGTGGCGGTCTGTGGCTGCGTGAAGCACCAAAAACTGACAGTCGCAGGCTCTACGACGCTTTTGCCTGTGATTGAAGAGTGCGCCCGACTATTTATGGAACAGCATCCCGAAGTCAGAATAACGGTGGCGGGGGGCGGCTCCGGGCACGGCATCAAAAGCGTGGGCGCCGGAAACATAGACATCGGCATGGCGTCTCGGGACGTGAAGCCTGAGGAGCTTAAGCTTTATCCAGACTTGAACCCCATACCGGTGGCGGCGGACGGCATCGCGATCATCGTCCATCCAGACAACCCTATTGAGAATTTGACGCTTGAACAGATTGCAAAAATCTTTGGAGGTGAAATCAAAAACTGGAAGGAGCTGGGCTGGGAGGATGCTGAGATCCACGTCGTCACCAGAGAGTACGGCTCCGGCACGAGGGCGACGTTCGAGGAGCACGTGCTCAAGCCTTTTAACATGGAAATGTTTGCAGGAGCGCTCGTGAAGCCATCAAACGGCGACGTCCGAGCCACAGTCTCGACGGACAGGCATGCCATCGGCTACATTTCTCTTGGCTACGTCGACGTTTCCGTAAAAGCTGTGAGGGTGGACGGCGTCGAGCCCTCGCTTGTGGTGAGCGGCGAGTATCCGATCTCAAGGAAGCTTTATCTAATAACAAAAGGCGAGCCGGACCCGCTCGAAAAAGAGTTCATAGAATTTGTACTTGGACCTGCAGGACAGGAGGTCTTTAAAGAGTGGGGCTACGTCCCGGTTGGGACGACGTTCACGCCAACGACTGCGACAAAAACGACAAGCTGAAACCTAAAGGAAAACAGTAGGCGGCTTAGAGAAATGCCTAATTATCAGGCGCTGCCAATGGCTTTTTCTACGAGGTAAATCCCATCTTGGAAGACGCGGGGGTCTCTCCTCTTTATTCTAGTCGTTTGCTCGATATTAGCAGCGGTTTGTCCTACGGCCTCCTTGTCTACGCCTGTCACGATGATGTCCTTACCCTTGACTTCAACCCTCACGTCCCCGACGATTTCCGCAAACCTCGGACGCTTTTCGCCAAGGAAGTTTGAGATTTCAACTCTGTCGCCTACGACCTTCACCTGTATCGGGAAGTGCGAATACACTATCCTTAATTTGTACGTGAAGCCCTCGGTCACACCAGTTATCATGTTTCTTATGTGCGCCGCGAACGTCCCTGCGATCGCCTTCACCTTCTTCCGTTGCGCCTCCCAACGCACGAAGACGCTTTGCCCTTCCCGCTCTACTTTCACGTTCGGGTGCCACAGTCGCCGCTCGACAACGCCTTTCGGTCCTGAGACTCTTACGTTACTTCCTTCGATCTTCACTTCCACCCCTTCCGGTATCGGGATGCTGATCTCATCGGGCAAACACTTCACCCCTGAACTTGAGTTGACAGACGTCTTATTAATTCGTTCTTCCACTTTATTTATGGCGGCGATCATGAGCAGGGAGAAAATTCTGGTGGAGGCGTTACCCTACATTCGGGAGTTCTACGGCTCGACGATGGTGATCAAGCTCGGCGGGCATGCCCTCGTCGATGAGGCGACGATGGAGGACGTTATTAAGGACGTTGTGCTCTTGCGATTTGTCGGCATAAACCCGGTGGTGGTGCACGGTGGCGGTCCTGAAATCACAAAGCTCATGGAGCGGCTTGGGAAAAAGCCCAGGTTCGTCGCCGGTCTCAGGGTTACGGACGACGAGACGCTGGAGATCGTCAGGATGGTGCTTGTCGGCAGCGTGAACGAGCGTATCGTTTCGCTCATCAGCAAGCACGGCGGGAAGGGCATTGGACTCTCAGGCAACGATGGGGGGCTCATCATCGCCGAAAAGCTGCGCAGGGTGAAAAGGGGCGGCGTCGAGGAGGAGGTGGACCTCGGCTGGGTCGGCGAGATCAAAGCGATCAACCCCGAAATCATCAGCATCGTCACCACGCACGGCTACATCCCCGTGGTCTCGCCGATCGCCGTGGATGAGCAAGGCAACAGCCTGAACGTCAATGCGGACACCGTCGCCGGCGAGCTCGCAGCCTCCCTGAAAGCAAAAAAACTGATCATACTTACGGACGTCCCCGGGCTGCTCAGAGACCCCAAAGACCCTTCAACGCTCATTTCAGAAATCTCTAAAGACGAGGCTCAGCGATTGATCAAAAATGGCGTTGTGGAGAGCGGCATGCTCCCAAAGCTCGAAGCTTGTATAAGAGCGGCGTCCGTCGGCGTCGTCTGTCACATCATTGATGGACGGAAACCCCATTCTCTCCTGCTTGAGCTCTTTACGGATGCGGGCGTAGGCACGATGCTCCGATAGCAAACGCACTGCTTCAAACTTTCAGCCGAGGATGTCTCTCATTACGGCTGCTGAATACAAGCCTGTGTGTAGCTTCTTCTCTTCTTCTAACCTTATCTCAAGCTTAACGCTCCTGACAACACACTCCTAAACGTAGTGGGGGCTTAGCAAGGTGGTGTTCCTTCTTTTAGAAGCGTTACAAAAGATGAAGTTTCCTCCCGACGGTCGTGAGATAAACCGAGCAACCTCTTAGCCACACTCTTGTGAGGATAATGCCCCTCAGAGCCTCACAACTTTAACACTGCTCCTCGTCAGGTGACTTATCAAATAAGGGCTGTTGGCGATGTGACGCGTAGGAGCATAGCAAACCTTTCTCCCCTCCGTACCCCTCCGTCAACCATGTCAGGCGCTTATTATCGTTTTTACCTTCGGTCGCTAAGAAGGCTCCGTCCGACGGGCGGAGATGATTTAGGGGGTGGATGGGAATAATCTGTATAAAAATGATGGAAATAACAGAGACAATCGAGTGCAAGCTCATCGGTCTGATAAAGCGAAAGTTAGAGTTGCTCAATCGAGAATACGACAACTTTCAACACTACTTGAAAACTGGGGGAAGATAGAGGGGTTTATTCTGCAATGAAACAGCAAGAAAAGAGAACTTATCGAAAGTCCCAGAATATAACACATCAAGGCAATGCTCTTGCTGTGGTTCAATGAACACAGAAAGACCGTATCAAGGAGGTCCTCATATGTAAAGATTGTGGATACGAAATCAATGCCGATGTGAATGGAGCTAAAATATACTAAAACGAGCCCAGGGCTATATGCTCGGGGCAGGGGCTGCGGTGACCCCGCCCGACGGGGAGCGCAGCTTTGTCCGGCACACTCCCCAACCTCCCGCCGGTGGACGCCCCTCAGGAAGGAGGTCACCAAGTAGCTCTTAACACATCTATGAAGGCTTCTGGCTTTTCGACGCTCAGCATGACCGCAAAGTCCTTCGTCGGAACGTAGACAACGACATCGCTCGTCACGAAGAGCAGCGCCTTCTCGCCGTTTCTGAGTCTGAACCAGCCTTCCTTGTAGCCGGGGAGCCCTATGCCGTTCGTCCTGATCTTCGGCTTGTAATCGCGTTCGGCACTCAGGTCGAGCGTGCGGACGCCGTCCTTGATTATATCTTCCTTTGGGATGAAACGCCCGTAGAGGCTTCCTTTTATCCTGAGACCATCGTTGCGGACCTCGACGGCGACGTTACGCATGCTGTAAGCAATGTAGGCGAAAAGGAGCGTCAGAGCCAAGCACACGGCGATTATCGAGAGCGTGACGACCCACGCCGTCGAGGACGGCGGCACCAGCTCGAACTCCATCGCCTTGTGTTCTTCATCCGAGCATATATATTTTGAGGCAACCAATTCTCAGCCAGCCGGTGGTCTCATGCTGGAAGATTACAACGTTTCGAAGCTGAGCATCGGGACGCTCGGCTCGCACTCAGCACTGAACATCCTGAAAGGAGCGAAGGACGAGGGCTTCCGTACCGTCGTCGTCTGCAAGCGCGGCGATGAAATCGTATATGAGCGTTTCAGGGTCGCTGACGTTATAATCAGCGTTAAAAGCTTTGAAGAGCTAGCTGATGATAAAATCCAAGAGCGCCTGCTGGAGTTAAACACGATACTCGTGCCGCACGGCTCGTTCAATGCTTACATTCCGATGGAGAAGCTCTTAAAACTGAGAGTGCCGATGTTCGGGAACAAGCAGCTACTCATCTGGGAGACAAGCAGGGATCTTCAGGAGCGGTGGCTGAAAATGGCAGGACTCCGCCTCCCGAAGGTCTTTAAAAGCCCTGATGAAATAGATCGCCTCGTTATCGTGAAATTTCCAGGCGCCCGCGGTGGGCGTGGCTACTTTCTCGCAAACTCGCCTGAAGACTTCTGGAGAAAGGCTGGGAATTTTCTAAAATCCGGTGTCTTGCGTGAAGAGGACTTAAGGGATGTGCACATTCAGGAATACGTCATCGGCGTGAACGTTTACCCCTCATACTTCCGCTCATTACTGCACGATGAGGTCGAGCTTCTTGCGATCGACCGCCGTTACGAATCTAACGTGGACGCCCTTTGGAAGGTTCCGGCGACGGAGCAGCTGCAGCTCGGCTTGAACCCGACCTACACCGTCGTCGGGAACATTCCGCTGACGCTCAGAGAGTCCTTGCTTGCAGAAATTTTGCGGATGGGGGACGCCGTCGCCGAAGCGTCTGAGAGAATAGCGGCGCCGGGCATCATCGGGGCGTTCTGCCTCGAAACCGTGATCACCGAAAACCTTGAAATATACACGTTCGAGATTTCGGCACGCATCGTCGCAGGCACGAACGTCGGCATCGGCACGTCGCCCTATGCATACCTGCGGCACGGCGAAAACATGTACATGGGACGGCGAATCGCACGTGAAATAAAAGAGGCAGCGGAGCAGGGAAGGCTCGAAGAGATATTAACTTGACCTAACCCGCCAGCTAGCTCGGCTTGGCACGTCCCCAGCAGCGTGGGTAGGTGCCGGGCTCCATCAGGACCTTCTTCGTCTCAACACAGATTCCCTTTTCGGCTCTCAGCATTTCTATGGCGTCGAGCTTCGCCTCGCCGACTGCAACTGCCTCCCCTTTCAGCGTGAGGACAACGATGGAGTCGCCGGCGTTAATACGACGGTCAAGCCGCACGATGCCCGGCGCCGCAAGGTCTGCGCCGTGGCAAATGGCATCGACGGCGGTGTCCTTCACCACGACGTACGGAAGCTCGTGCGCCGCCCGCTCCATCGGCATTAAAATGCGACGGAGAAAGCTCTCGTCACCCTCCTCGTAAAAAACGTAGGCATCTTTCAGGTCGTGAAGCGTGACGGCGTCGTCCTCCGAGAATATGCCTGCCCGTGTCCTTCTGAGCTGGAACATGTGGGCGCCGACGCCCAGTGCTAGCCCGATGTGGTGGCAGAGCATCCTGATGTAAGTGCCGGCTTCGCACCTCACTTTGAACAAGACTTCTTTGCCCTCTACCTCCAAAATTTTCAATGAGTATATTTTCCTGACGCGGATGCGACGCTTCACCGCAGATTTTAACGGTGGACGCTGGTAAATACTGCCAACAAATTCCCGACACACCTTCTCGATCAGCGAAGGCTCAACTTTCTTATGCAGCCGCATCAGACAAACGTACTCCTTCTCGCCTGCCAGCAATCCTGAGAGTTTTGTTGCCTTTCCAAGAAGGATAGGAAGAACACCCGTGACCTTCGGGTCAAGTGTACCGACATGCGCCGCCTTCCTCGCTCCCAAAATGTCTTTGACCCACAACGTTACTTGATGCGATGTCGGTCCTTTTGGCTTGTCGATGACCACGACGCCGCGCTCTATCAGCTCTGGAATGCTCCTGTGCTCCGGCTCGCATCCATACTTTTTGCTCGTGAAAGCCTCTGCCTTGACAAGCTCCGTTGCCGCCACACTCCTATGTTCTGCGTCTTCTTTGATAAAGCCGTGGGGGTTCGGAAGCAAGTGCAACCGCTCCACACAG
>JAPHEE010000001.1:14018-119695 GCA_029259545.1 Candidatus Alkanophaga volatiphilum | reverse complement strand
CCCCAACATCGCAATTCCCAGCTTAAAACGCAGAGTAACTCACTCTGCTTTCCTCATGCCGGCTCGCATTTCTGTAAAATAATTTTAGGAAGGTGTTGCTGCTAATCCCATTCAAAGGTGCAGCAGGGGAGGCGGGAAAGATTTTAAGTAAAGATTCTAAGAACATGCTGAAGCGAGCCGTGGGCTATATGCTCACGGTAGGGGCTGCCGTGACCCGCCCGAAGGGGAGCGGTTCGTCCTTGCGACAAACCACACTCCCCAACCTCAAGCATCCGGTGGATGCCCCTCACTAGTGAGGGAGGAGGTCACGAGCACAGAATTCAGCTTCGATCATTGCCCCACTTCTTTACCGTTTTACAGAGCGTCGCTAAGAAAGCCCCTTGAGTGGATTGGGGGAGGTGGGTGGGGGCTGGTAGGAGGTAGTTAATTTTTATACTCTGAAGTCAACGCAAGTATTGAGGCAAGCCCAGGGCTATATGCTCGGGGCAGGAGCTTTGTGCCAAGCCCGACGGGAGCGGTTCGTACTGCACGCTCCCCAATCTCCCACCGGTGGAAGCTCCTCAGGAGGAGGTCACCTTTCATTGCTAACTTTCAACAGATCGATCCCGGAGTTAAGGCTTTTATCTTCAGCCGAGCGCACTCCTAAACATGAAAATTTTGATACTCGGCATAGGCAACCCGATACTGCGGGACGACGGCGTCGGCATTCACGCTGCAAACGCGTTCAAGGAGGCTTTGAAGCAATTGAACGACGCCGATTTCGCGGAAGACGTGATAATAGAGGTGGGGGAGGTGAGCACCGGTGGTTTTAACGTCCTTGAGATGATCTTGGGCTATGAGAAGGTCGTGATCATCGACGGGATAAAAACGGAGGACGGCTCGCCCGGTGAGGTTTACAGGCTTGAGCTCAAGGATTTCTCGAAGGCTTTGCACTTCACGTCGCCGCACGACACGAACATCATCACCGCCTTGGAGTTCGGGTACAAGTGCGTGCCGCAGGAGATGCCACGGGACATTGTCATCATCGGCGTCGAGGTCGAGTGCGTTGATGAATTCGGGACGGAAATGACGCCGAAGGTAAAGAGCGCAATTCCTAAAGTCGTGGACATGATTTTTGAGGAGCTGCAAAGCGTTTTGAAGGTAAAACCTGCTGGGGAGGATAAGCAAACGGCATAGCGTCTTGCGAGACGAACGCATACAGCTCGGCGCGCTCGGCGGCATGTGCGCCGCTCGTCCGAATTTACATTACGACGCAAACCCGAAATGAGAAATTAAATCAGTGCTAATTTTGGGGAGGTGATCGGATGTTCGAACTTAGAGAAGAGCACGTCATGCTGCGGGACATGGTGCGGGAGTTTGCCGAGCGTGAGCTGATGCCTCGCAGCGAGGAGTTCGAGCGGGCGGGGCGGCTGCCTGAGGACGTGATCAAAAAGATGGCGGAGCTCAACCTCTTCGGGCTGGCGTTTCCGAAGGAGTTTGGCGGCGCCGACGCCGGGCTTCTCGGCTACGTGCTTGCGGTGGAGGAGCTTGCGAGGGCTTCCGTTGACGCCGCTTTCATGTGCTCGGTGAGCATCGGCGCCACGTACCCGCTGCTGCTTGCGGGCAGCGACGAGCAGAAAGAGAGGTATTTGAAGCCGCTGGTGCGTGGCGAGAAGCTCGGGGCGTTCGCGCTCACCGAGCCGAACGCCGGGAGCGACGCCGCCTCCATCGAAACCACCGCCAAGAAGGAAGGCGACGAGTACATACTCAACGGACGCAAGGTCTTCATCACGAACGCCTCCATCGCCGACATCTACATCGTGTTCGCCTACACCGACAAAAGCAAAGGGACGAAAGGCATAAGTGCGTTCATAGTCGAGAAGGGCACGGATGGCTTTTCGTTCGGGAAGATTGAAGATAAGCTCGGCATGCGGGCGTCGGTCGTCGGCGAGCTCGTGTTCAACGAGTGCCGAGTGCCTGCTGAGAACCTCTTGGGCAATGAGGGCGAGGGCTTCAGGATTGCGATGGCGACGCTCGACCGTGACCGTGTCGGGCTGGCGGCGGTCGGTGTCGGGCTTTCGCAGGCGTGCTTGGACGCCGCAAAGAAATATGCGAGGGAGCGCAAGCAGTTCGGGCAGCCGCTGGCTAACTTCCAGCACATCCAGTTTACAATTGCGGACATGGCGGTCGAAACCGAGGCGGCTCGCCTCCTCACGTACAAAGCGGCGAGCCTCGCCGACGCCGGGAAGCGGTTCACAAAGGAGGCTTCGATGGCGAAACTGTATGCGAGCGAGGTTGCGATGCGCTCCGCAATCAACGCCGTCCAGATTCACGGCGCCTACGGCTGCACCAAGGACTACCCCGTGGAAAGGTACTTCAGAGACGCAAAAATGCTGAGCATCGCCGTCGGCACCTCCGAGATGCAACGTCTCGTCATCTCTAGGGAGGAGTTGCGCTCTTGATACATATTTTAAAGCCGCCAAGAAAATACACCATACTGAACTCTAAAATCATTTCTTTGCCATTCCAATAGGCGTTGTTCAGGTTAAAAATTTAAACCAAAATGCCTTACCTACAGGGGGCGATTGTTATATGCGACTTGTGCCAGGCGCATGGTAAGGGCAGGAAGTGGTATCTGAATCCAGTGCGAGTAAGGGACTTGGCCTTACTGATGAGGAAATCCAAAGGTTCAAGGAAATAGCCGACAAACATATGGGACAGATCGTTCCGAGGGAAGATGTTCTGAAAATATTAGAGCTTACGGAGCGGAGTGGCGTCGGGACGATCTTCTTGGTATCTGTCCTTGTAGGCTGACATACGCTGGAGAATACGTGGCGGCATGTATCGGCTTGGGAATAGTTCCGGAGATCGCAAGGGAGATGGGCTTCCGGCTGCCAAAGGATCCCATGTTACGCGATAAGGCAAAAAGGTCGGGAATAAGAATTCCGTTGACTGTCAGGGAAGGCTTGCAACAGTAACCGATAAGTTTAATCCCTCACTTTCCAACATAACATATCCTCGGAAGTCCTCTCGGATGAGGGCGGTGGGAGTCTGAGGGAGGGCTAGAGGGTTAAGCGGGCTGACCGCAAGGGAGGCTACCGGCGATGCTGTAGCCGGCTGCCTGAAGGCAGCTTTGAGCCGCCTTTGCATGCCCTGGGCATGTTAAGGTGTGGCAACTAGTGAGGGACGAACTTATGACAAATGGGAAGACATGGCTGGGTGCATATAGTGTTTACCTCAGTCGCTAAGAATGCTCGTCCTAGGGCGGAGATGAATGGGGGGCGGGTGGGGGGGACATTAAGTCATCATTGAGACGGGGCGTGGGCATCCTGCGGTCAGGCTTGACCGGCGGGAGCCGCACGGCACCCAACCCCCAGCTTCACGGTGGGAGCCTGACCGGGAGGAGGTCGCATCGGAGGGATATGCAACTGCGAGGTGCCGGTGAACCATGAGAACGGCTTTACTTGGAATGGTGATCTGCATGTTATTGGCTGTTCTTCTCCTAGGTTGTGTAGAAGATACTGAAAACAAAGCTGAAGAGGTACTAAAGATGGTAATGGAGAGGCATGAGGAGGCAAAGCTGAAAGGATACAAAGGAATCGTAACTATAACCGAGCACCTGCGGTCTGGAGTGCAAACGTATGAGATCAGCTGGGCTGTGAAACCCATAGACGAACCAACCAAGTGGAAAGTGGAGGGTGATGACGTGCTTTACGTATGCAATGGAACCACCTATTGGATGTACGACAGGGGGGAGAGATCAGCATATAGAGGCAATTGCTCATCTGGTGTTATAAGATGTGATTATTATCCATCTATAGAAGCTTTGCTGAAGTGCAGTCAGGCGGGTTTGTGCAATCTGACACTTGAAAAGGGAGAATTGTCTGGAAGGGATTGCTTCATTATACAGTCCATAAAAGAAACCCCATGTGTTGGATCGCTATATGAGGTGGAAAGGGAGATTCTTTGGATCGACAAGGAAAATCTCTATCCGCTAAAAATTGAAAAGGTTATTAAGTCAGCTCTAAGGACAGGCGAGATGCGTACGGTAATAATGGTGTCGGAGTACAAAAATATCGAATTCAATGTTAGCGGTGAGGAATTTGAATTCATACCTCCAGAGGGCACTGAAATCATAGAAATACCACTCCCCCCATTCTAACTTGAGAAAGATGGTTGAGCGATCGGGCATCTAGAGGGCCGAAGTTGCAGCTTTTTGAAAGAGCTGTGATGATTGGAACAACAAAATGAGAATCTTAGCTAAGTTTTCAAACAAATATATCCAAGGGGTTCAGATGAGGTGAGCATTCCACCAGCGACCGATAGAGCCTACTGAGGTTAAGCATAGTCGGGGACAACTCCCACTACTTCGGGCGGTCGCGATGGACATGAATGAGCAGGCGAGCGATGTTCGATATGGGGTAAACCACGGAAATTCACGAAGCCCAGCGGCAAGTGTTTGAAAATTTGTCCTGCGATGCTCTTTGGACTTCTGAGGACGAATGAAGAGGACTTCATGGTGGTACCACACTTCAAGGAGCTATGCGTAGGTTGCCGGGAGTGTGAAGAGCACTGCCCCAATAGGGCGAGATGCTGCTCAGCGGTCCGGTCGTTGTGGGGGAGCTTAATTCCTACTGAGATGCTTTAAAAAGGTTTTGTCTGCGACTGAGGGACTCCGTACCAATTTAACACCTGAGTGAAAGCGCTCGAACTGGTGAGTTCCCAGTAGGCGAAAGTTTTTTCGCGACGACAATTTCGCAGCTTGTTAGGCTCATAAACGAGCGCGCCGGGCAGGATAAGGCATGACCTTACAAACACGCCTGTCGATGAAAATCGTGACCTACAGGTACCAGAAAAGGACGATCCCTGAAGAGGTATGGGGGATAGGACTATTAGGCATTACTGGGCGTCTCTTAGTTTACAAGGAGCTTTTCGAGAATTTGTGCGAGAGTAAATTGAGGCTTGAGGAATGCAGCCGGAAGTACAGACGTTCATCTTATCAATCAGGGCTTCGCTGTCCGTTTCTTTCCGTTGCTGCTAAGTCCCCTCCTGATAGGGAGGGGATACAGCAGGGGAGTGGGTGGGTAAGTTTTTAGTCCCCAATAAAAAATATCGCTGCCACCATAAGGTAGCCTAGGGCTGGGACGCCCGAAGTCACGCCCGTGTGCGACCGATGACAGGATGAGGTCTGACACCGAAAAGGTGGATGAAGCGGGAAGCTCCTTGCAAAGCAAGGATAGTTCACCCTCCTGAGCACGTATACGCTCTTAAAGCCTCCTAAATGATGCCCTAGTGGAGTAGGATGTGACCTCCTTCCCGACTAGGGGCTTCCACCGGAAGCCTTGGGAGGTTGGGGAGTGTGCCGGACGCGCTCCCCGTCGGGCGGCTCACGGCAGCCCGCCGCAGGATATACCCACGGCTCGTTCCGAACTCACATTAATTTCAAAGTATAAAAATACCACCAACCCCCCACCCGCCTCCCCTCATCCCCTCAAGGGGCTTTCTTAGCGACGTTTTGTAAGGTGGGTGTAGTCGGCGCTACCCGATCCAAAACGGTATATAGGAGGAAATGTTTACTTTTCTTTGCTATGATTTCGAGGGCTGTGATTCTCGCAGGTGGTTTTGGAACGAGACTTCGGCCTCTGACGTTCACGAGGCCGAAGCCCTTGCTCCCGCTGGTCGATAAGCCTGTATTGGAGCACATTGTTCAGTATCTGAAAGCACACGGTATAAGAAACATAACCATCACCACGAACTACATGCGAGAGATGATAATTGAGCATCTTAGTAAATGTGAGGTAGCAAAAGACCTTAGATTCTCATATCCCGAGGAGCCGGAGCCCTTGGGTACCGCGGGCTCCGTCAAGAACGCTGGTCTTGATGAAACCTCTGTCATAATTCAAGGCGACAACATTACCGACATAGACTTGAGAGAGCTTATTAAATTCCACAAGAAGCACGGGCGGCTCGCCACGATAGCTCTTATGCGGGTGGATGATCCATACCATTATGGTATCGTGGAAATAGGGGAGGAGGGGATAGTAAAGAGGTTTAAGGAGAAGCCCAGACCCGAGGAGTGTTTTAGCAATCTGATAAACACAGGGCTTTACGTGATAGAGCCTGAAGTCTTGAAGTATGTGCCCGAGCGCCGCCCTTTTGATTTCTCAAAGGACTTATTCCCGATCTTGGTACAAGAGGGCGAGCTTTACGGCTGTGAGGTCGAGGGTTTCTGGGTGGACGTCGGGAAGCCCGACGGCTACATGCGGGCAGTGGCATGGCTCCTGAAAAAACTTGCTAGCAACACTGCCGCCCCCGCTATAGCTGACGACGCCAAGCTACAAAACACTGAGATACGTGGCGAGGTTTTCGTCGACGAAGGCGCCGTCGTCTCCAACGCCACCATTTACGGACCGACGGTCATCGGCGAGGGCGCGGTCGTCGAGTCCGCAGAGCTACATGCGTCTGTGTTGTTTGAAAAATCTGAAATCGCTTCCGCATATGTGGAACGCAGCATCATCGGCGAAAGCTCGATGATAAGAGGAGGCGCCAGGATAACAGATTCCGTCATCGGCCCTTACTGCAGCATCCACGACGCCGTCCTCGATAGAGGCTCTAAAGTTTGGCCGTTTGTTAACCTCCCCTACGGCTCGAAGCTTAAAGGCGAGCTGCGACGCTTCGTCAGGTTTGAATACGCACATAAACCCGAAGCCGCCAAGAATAGGTTACTACGCAGAGTTTCTGAGGAAGAAGCTTTCTATTTCAACTTGCAGGACTATGATGGCACCATTCGCCATACCGGATTCGTGGCGTACAGCATTGAAGAGCTTATTGAAATCCTTAAGACCATTGACGAGCGCTCAATAAAATACCACCTCAGGAACGACGCTAACGATTTTGCAGAGTGGATCATTCACATCTTCGGCGAAAGGGAGCTGGCGGAGGAGATACGCAGCGTCGAAGGCGAGCGAGCGAGGACCGTTCTTATCGATATTCTGCGAAGGCACCTTGCTGCTGCAGTCAGGGAGGGAGCTGTGGAGGCTAATGCGAAAGTTCGAGGTTCGACACCAAAAGCAAGTTAGGAAGTCAGGGTCGGAAATGAGAGTCGCAATGTTTAGTTGGGAATCCTTACACTCCATCAGAGTTGGGAGCGTCGCCGCTCACGTGACGGAACTCGCTGCTGCGCTTGAAAGGCTGGGGAATGAGGCTCACGTGTTTACGAGGATGGGGCACGGACAGCTGTGGTACGAAGTCATCGATGGTGTCCATTACCACCGATGCCCTTTCGACCTAAATCCAGATTTCGTGCAGGAGATGAACAACATGTGTCGTTCCTTCGCTTGGCATTTTTTCGAGACTGAAAACGTCGCAGGACATTTTATAATTCATGGACACGACTGGATGACCGCGAACGCGCTCGCGGAGGTGAGAAACGTCCGTGGTAAGAGGGCGGTGTTCACGCTGCACTCCACAGGGGCGGTGCGGCAATGTCTTCTACGAAGGGCAATCGCGGCATATTCGGGACTTGGAATGGTACGGTGGCTTCGTCGCTGACAAGATAATAACGACGTCACAGACGTTGAAAGAGGAAATAAAGCGCATTTATAAGTTCGAAGACTGGAAAATCGCAGTGATTCCGAACGGAGTTTCGTTGCACAAGTTCGACGTGCCCGTTGATCCTTGGGAGGTAAAGAAGTGGTTTGGCATCGGCGTCTGGGACCCGGTCTGCCTGTTCGTCGGCAGAATGGTTGTGCAAAAGGGCCCTGACTTGCTCTTAGAAGCCATTCCCTCCGTATTAAAGGATTTTACGAATGCGAAGTTTGTATTCCTCGGTGACGGGTACATGCGCTCTTGGCTCGAACGCCGGGCATGGGAACTTGGCGTGTCCCACGCTACGAGGTTTCTCGGCTACGTTCCCGAAGACATCCTCATGAGGTGGTATAAGGCGTGCGACGTCGTCTGCATACCCTCAAGAAATGAGCCTTTTGGCATAGTCGCTCTCGAAGCGTGGGCTGCTCGCAAACCGATAATCGTGACGCAGAACGGCTTCGAATACGTCAAGCATGGTGTTAATGGGCTTAGGGTCTATGATAACCCTCAATCGATAAGCTGGGGTGTTAAAGAACTATTTTCAAACTTCGAGCACGCACGCAAGATAGGTGAAAATGGCAGAGAGACAGCAGAATTTTTTTCTTGGAACAATGTCGCAAGAATGACGCTCGCCATTTACAACGAGATATTGGCGTAGAACAGGATTATTGGCAACAGCAGCACACCCATGCAATGCGAGCGCCGCACACCGACATAGATAGGCACGAGACCTACGCACGTCGCCACCGCCATGACGAGCACGCCGAGAACGCCGTTGAACAGGGAGACGAGGGCAAAAAGCAACGCCAAGACGCCGAACGCCACGAGCCGGTAGGGTAGTTTCGTGAAAATCGTGGAGAGCTTCCTGCCCACGAGCCTCGTTACGAAGTATGAGAGGAAGCCGGCTACCAGAATTGAGATGAAGAGATAACAGAGGCTCAGCGGTGGAATTACTCCGCTCCAAGGCTCTACATCTATAAGTTCGTTCACTGCGATTAGTACGCCGCTCCTCGGCTTCAGAATCAGGAAGAGGGCGGCAGTGCAGAAGATTGCGTTCGCCGTGTTGACGCTGCTGAGCGTTAAGATCACCTGTTCAGGCGTTCTGTTGCGGCGGGCGAGCATCGCAAAGACCGTCGCATGCGCCGCCGTGACCCCCGGAAGGAAGCCGACGACGCTCCCGAAGAGCGTGCCCGCCGCCACCGACTTCATAAGCTCGCTTTTATCAATTTCAGGCTCCTCCAGCCCCTGCGGCGGTATTTCCGGAGTATGCGCCGCAGAATACAGCAGGGAGGCTGCGCCGAAGAGCCCCGTGAGGGCTGGGAAGAGCAAGGAGACACGGTAGGCGTTGATAGGTCCGCTGCTGACGTTTACAAGCTCTGTGTTCAGAATCAGATGTCCCAACGCCCCTGAGAGGAGGAAGACGATGAGCGCCAGAAGCACGGCTTGCGTCGGGAGAAGCCGCTCGTTGAAGCTCTCAGTCAGGATGAGGAGTGCGGAGATTCCCACGAGGAGGAAGAGCATTGCGTGGCTCAGCACGCCGTAAAAGTGCAGGGGCGCCGCAAAGACGAATTTAAAAGGCAGGAGCAGCAGGAACGCAAGGATGACCGCACAAAAGCTCCCCACGGCGGAGAGCGCCACGGCTTCGTAACCACGCCCCTCAAGGAGCATTTGGTGCGCTGGTAGAAGCGAGAGGGCGGTGTCACCTTCAGGAGCGCCGAAGAACGCGGCAGGAATGAAGCTCAAAAAAGTATGCGAAATTGCCGCTGAAACCACCAACGCCGCAACACATAACGACAAAAAGCCTTGCGGCAGCGACGACCCCTCAAATAGGTAAAAAATGGCTGGAAGTGACGTTAAAAGCGTAAACGCCACGTTGTTCACGTGGATACCGGGAATCAGACCTGTAAAGAAGCCTAAGAGCGTGCCTGCAAGCGAGAAAGACAAGATAAGAGGGAAGCCTTCCACCCGCCATCACCTTTAGAAAGTTTTATTTTCTTACGACATACAACTATTCTGTTCCCAAGGTGCAAAAAAGGAACGGGTGATACCAGTGCGTACCTTCGGGGCAAAGAGATTGCTTCTCGTCAAAGAGGGTGGCTGCGTCTCCGAAGAGGAAAGATCTGAGGTGCTCGGCGTTTCGAGGGTAGCAGTCGTCGGCTGCGGGGAATCCGGCTGTAGAACGCTGCGCCGCATCATCGAAAGAACGCCGAGATGTTTGGAGACCGTCGCCGTCGCCGACAAGCGTCAATTGAAAAAGACGAAAGCCAGCAGGAGCGTGAGGCTTGAGAAGGGCTTGTTCAGGCAAAACATGCCGAATGTGTGCTATGCTAATGTTCTCAGGTCTTTAAAGGAGAGGCTGGCAACGCAGCTCAACGAATTCGATATCGCCTTCGTCGTAGCCCACGCAGAGAGCGAGCTCGATTTTAACATTGCATCCGTCTCTTTAGAGGCTATGAGGGAACAGGGCGTTATCACTGCCGCTTTCGTCACGCTGCCTGCCGAGAGTCCCAAGGTGCAGCTGGCGAAAAAAAGAGTGGAGCTTTTGCGAGAGTGTGGTGCGGATGCCGTAGTCGTTCTGGATGAGAGCAGGATCCTAAAGGACTTGCAGGATGTCCCGGTGCCACGGCACAGGCTGGCAAGCAGTATCGCCGCGGATGCTATAAAAGCTGTTTCGGAGACTTTACTTCTGACAAACCCTCATCACAAGCTAATAAAAGAAATATTGAGGGGGCTTTGCGCACCGTTCGTGAAATTTGGAATGACGAAGAACGACATATTTATATCTGAAAAGGACTTGTTGCTGAGGGTTCACAGCGATGCCGCCGGCGCTATTGTGACGCTTACCTTCATGTTCTCAGTGGGTATGGGACTCGCGGTCGAGGAGTTCAACGAAGTTGTGGAAAGATTAGTGTTCGACGCCCTTAAAGGGGCGCAAAACGCCATCATAGACGCCCGTGCCAGTAACGAGCCGCTCGGCAGCTATATCGCAAAACTCGCAGGCATCCTGACGGGGCTGCGCTGGGAAGACTTTGAGAGGAATTACAGGTGAGCCGCCGGCCCGCTCCGACTCTCCACCGCTTCCAGCCTTGTTGTGTCGTGACGGAGCTCACACGGCGGCTGCGGGACGCCCTCCCACCGCCCGCCCTCGCCCTCATAGTCGGCTCGTAAGTTGTTTTGTTTATTCGAGGCTGCGGCTTTTCTCCGCTCTTCTCCCGTCCCGCCAGCGGACTTGTCAGCTTTCCCTCAGGGCGAAAACTTTCCATTCTAGCCTTTGAGCGTCGGCAAGCGGCGGGGGCGTCACGATGCCCCTGTCCGCTCTCATTCGCCTCAGCCCGCATCCGGAGGTTCGGAAGCTCCATCGAACGGGGCGCCGAGCGGCACATGCAGGTATCACAGACGACTAAATACCCCCTTCCCTAACCCTCTCGCAGGAGTTCTTTGCAAGGGAGCTGGCGGAGGTCTGATCTGAAGACGGACTTGTGACCGCCCCACGGAAGAGTCTCGTACTCACCGGTCAAGTTTCATTCTTCCAACTTGTCCAGAGCCCGCCGCACGTAGGGGAGCAGGGAGTATTCGAGTTCGAGCTGGTGGAAGCCAGGACGGGGTCCGCCGCGTCTCGTCGCTCTGCACACGCGCACGTCGCCAACAGGGAAGCCCCGCACCTTCGTGAAGATGCCGTTGGGGTCGAGCTTCCGCACTTCTTCCACTATCTTCTTTAGAGCCTCGGGCTCGCCCTCCACAAGTGCACCGTAGCACGTCTCTTTGACCACTACATTGAAGGGCATCCTCAGAATTCTGTTCACCACTTGGACAGGCGTGACCTTCGAGTCCGGCGATATTACTATCAAACGGGTCTCCACAGCCATAATGGGCCCGCGGGGATTTGAACCCCGGACCTCTCGGTTATCAGCCGAGCGCTCCAACCAGGCTAAGCTACGGGCCCACCCTACCTATTTAACTCTCCGCATTAATAATTTTTTGATGTTCTACATGAAAGTGTACAGGGTTGGGTTTGAGGTTCTGGTCGCGGTTTGCGATAAAGAGCTTATAGGCAAGCGTTTTTCGGACGGCTTCTTGAAGCTTGAAGTTTCTGAGAAGTTTTATAAGGGGGAAGTCGTCGGGGAAGATGAAATTTTAAGATTTTTGAGGCAGGCGACCATAGCAAACATCGTTGGCGAGAGGGCGGTGCGGATTGCTGTAGAAAATGGGATAATTGACGCCGAAAACATAATATTCATAGAGGGGGTGCCGCACGCGCAGATGGTTAGAATTTAGCCTCGACGTTCTAGGCCCGTGGGAGGCCTCTACCCTTGCGTCCGGCGCTCGTCTTCCCTCTGAATGCGCGTCCTCGATGCGACGGGTGGCATATCCAATTGAGATTTTTGTCCGCTCGGATTACCGGATGATGCGGGTCCACGAGGATGACCTCAAACCACTTATAGCGCCCGTCTTCACCGACCCAGTAGGAATTAAGCACCTCCATGTTCGGGAACTTGCGAGCCGCCCGCTCCTCAGCGATCCTCTGCAAACTCTTCTTCGGTGTTATCTTATGAATGCCCATGCGTTTCGAGCGCCGCCCTGCCCTCGGTCGGGGCTTGCGGCGCCCGCCCCGCCGCACGCGGACACGGACGACGATGATGCCCTGTTTCGCCTTGTATCCAAGCGAGCGCGCTCTGTCGAGCCGCGTCGGGCGTTCGAGTCTGACGACTGCCGGCTCCCGCCGCCACGCTATCATGCGTTGCCGCAATAGCTCACCTACATAGGTATCAGATGGGCGTCTCCACGCTTCCCTTATGTACCCATAGAGCGATTTCATGTCTCCCGCAACAAAGATTAAAAACATAAGATAAAAAATAGTTTGTTCAGCGGAGCCGAGAGAGGGTTAGCGATGGTGGACAAACCATTGGATATTTTAAACAAGTCATTGAATTCGCCGGTGATCGTGAGGATACGGGGTGGACGGGAGTTCAGAGGCATCCTGTTAGGTTACGACACGCACATGAATCTAGTGCTCGACGAAACTGAGGAGCTCAACGATGATGCCACGGTCAAAAGGAAGCTTGGGACCGTAATCCTCAGAGGCGACAACGTTGTGTATATTTCACCTTAGGTGGTGGCATGTCAAAGGGCACGCCCTCGATGGGGAAGAGGCAAAAGAAGACGCATGGGATCTGCCGCCGCTGCGGACGCCGTTCGTTCCACATCAGTAAGAGACGGTGTGCCGCTTGCGGCTTCGGACGCTCCCGCCGCTTGCGGAGGTATAACTGGGCAGTGAAGCAGATAGCCAAGGCAAAGCACAAAGATTAGGAGGGGGACGATGCCGAGCCCGATGGAAATATACGCATTACTGCCGAAGACGAACTGTAAGAAGTGTGGCGAAACTACTTGTCTAAGTTTTGCGGTGAAACTGTTATCGAGAGCGAAAAAGCTTGAGGAGTGCACGCCGCTCTTTGAAGACGAGAAGTACAAAGAACAGCGGAATAAGCTCCTAGAGCTCCTGAAGCCGATAATGGAAGCGGCAGAGACTGGCTTGTTAATACATGAGGAACGTTGCTTCGGCTGTAACAATTGCGTCGTGGCGTGCCCGGTGAACGTAGCGAACGACCCCGAAGGCGTGGCACTGGGCTATGGGCCAAAAAGTGACAAGGTAATACTAAGAGTAGTAAACGGCGTCGTGAAGACTTTTAACCTAAAGTCGTGTCGGAGGTTCAGTGAAGACAAGATGCTCAGGGTCTGCGACGTCTGCGTTCGAGTTTGCCCGAACAAGGCTATAGAATTCGCATAGCGCTCTCCTTCTGCCGACAAATTTCGAAACATTTAATTGGAATGAATAATAGTGACATTAGGGCGGAGGAGGGTGTCGAAGTTGTCTGAGGAGCTGAGAGGGAAGGAGTTTGGTCCTTTTGTTTATATAGTGTGGCGCAAAAAAGTGGAAGACTTCATAGAAGCAACGGGCGACGAGAATCCCGTATATCTTGATGACGAGGCTGCTCGTGAAGCGGGTTACGATGGAAAGCTCGTGCCTATCAGCTTTGCGAGTGCCACGGGCAGCGTTGCGTTGTGGAGCGTCATAGGCGCGCTTGGTGTGGACCTTTCGAGGCTCCTCCACGGCGGGCACGAGTTCGAGTTCATAAAGCCGTTAAGGGATGCCGACTTCCTGACGACCACGCTGAGAGTCGCGGATATCGTGGACAAGAAGAAGCTAAGGCTCTACATCTTGGAGGGCAAGACCGTGAACGCCGCAGGCGAGGAGGTTCTGAGGTTTAAAACGACGCTAATAGAGAGGAGGGGGTGAGGGGATGCCAAAGGAGCTCTACTTTGAGGACATCGATGAGGGTTATGAGATACCGCCGCTCATCAGGGACATCACGAGGAGGAGGATTTTGAAATATGCGGATGCTGGTGGCGATTACAATCCGATACATGTAAATGAGGAATTTGGCAAGAAGGTGGGGCTTGGCGGGATCATTGCGCATGGCATGCTCAGCTATGCGTTCCTCGTGCAGATGATGACCAATTGGCTACCAAAGCCCACATATCTGAAGAGGCTGGGGGCGGAGTTCAGGGGTATGGTGTTCCCGGGGGATGTCATAACGTGTAAGGGCAGGGTCGTGAAAAAGTATGTGAAAGACGGGGAGAACTATATAGAGTGCGAAGTATGGTGTGAGAATCAAAAGGGGGAAAAGACGACGATAGGCACGGCGGTAGCCACACTCCCCTCAAGGGGGCAAAAATAGGAGGTGAGAGGTTGGGAAGAGGAATTGATGGAAAGGTGGCCATAGTGACAGGCGCCGGCCGCGGCATAGGTAGAGCGGATGCCATCCTTCTTGCAAAGGAAGGCGCGAAGGTATGCGTCAATGATATAGATGTGGACGCGGCAGAAGCGGTGGCGAAGGAGATAAACGACATGGGCGGCGAGGCGATGGCGTACGCCTGCGACATTACGAAGTTCAACGAAGTGAAGGACATGATGAAGGCGGTCGCTGAGAAGTGGGGCGACCGGATACACATACTGGTGAACAATGCGGGGCTGACGCTGGATGCGTTGGCGCATAAGATGACCGACGAAGAATGGGACCGTTGCATAGACATAAACCTGAAAGGTCCGTTCAACTGCGTCAGAGCGGTCGCTCCCTACATGCTCAAAGAGGAGAACCTGAAGTCGCAGACGAGCTGCGGGAAGATTGTAAACGTCTCTTCAATAGCAGGGGCGATGGGTAACATCGGGCAGCTGAACTATGCGTCGGCGAAAGCCGGGCTCTTCGGCTTCACGAAGACGCTCGCCCGGGAGTGGGCACGCTACAAGATTAACGTGAACTGTGTGGTTTACGGAGCAGTGGAAACAAGACTCACCGACGAGAAGGAGAAGGGCGTGACCGTGGAGGGGCGCCCCATCGGGATTCCGAAGAAGATAAGGGATGCGCTGAAGACGCAAATACCATGGGGGAGGTTCGCAACGCCGGAGGAGGCGGCGAAGCCCGTGGTCTTCCTGTGCTCCGACGAAGCCGAATACATAACGGGCGCCATACTCTACGTCACCGGCGGCGTCTACATGTAGGTGGAGAAGGACTTAGATAATTGTGGGCATTCAGGAACGGTTTAGGCTTGAAGTCCCGACAGTAACGACTGTTAGAGCAAAAATGAAGGATGCGCTCTTGAAAATGGTGTTCGTGCGCTGGGGCAGCAACATACAGCGTCGAAGTTATACAGGACGGGGAAGCGGCGGAGCTGCTCGGAGTGTACAAGGCACGGTGATTAGATGGATCAAGCAGGGGCAGCAACGTATAATGTTGCATTCGTAACGCAAGGTAACTTCTGTGATGCAACTTTTATAAGCGGAGGTTTCAAGCGTCAGATGGGCTCCGCTCGGATGTGGGGGTGGAGGGCAGCCCGAAGGGGCGGAGCCGGGAGGAGACTCGGAGATGTGGGGAGCCCCGTTCCCCTCCCCCGAAAGCCCCAAAGGGGGAAGGTTCTCCGCAACGCTACGAACTAATGAAAGTTACGAAAGTAGGGGAGAACCAGAACGGTCGCAAGGGGTGTCTTCATCGAGCTTCGTGAAACAAACCCTTCTATTTTTTACCTTCTTGAGCTTAACACTATATGATGAGATATAAGCATGTGGAGCACACTTCGGATGTCGCTTTCGAAGCTTACGGGGACAGCCTTGAGGAGCTTTTTGCGAACTCCGCGCTTGCAACCTACAGCTTCATGACCGACATTGATGAGCTGATGAAGGAGCCTGCGACTGAAGAGCGAGCTGTGAATATCCAATCTGAAGATTTATACAGTCTTATGTTTGACTGGCTCGACGAGATTCTTTTCTTCTTCGAATCGGAGATGCTGATGTTCACGAGGTTTGATATAAAGGTGGACGCGGAGAAATTTTCACTCGGCGGGAAGTGTAAAGGTGTGTTCTTCGACCCGGAAAAGCACGAGGTTGGAATCATAATAAAAGCGGTAACGTACCACATGATGGAGATTAAGGAGGAGGACGGACGCTGGCGGGCAAGGGTCGTCCTTGACGTCTGATACATCTTAAAAATCAGTTTGGGAGGCGACTTCAAAAGCCATGTTCGTGACGCTCAATTTCAATCCCACCTGGGTCTGATTTCTACAGGTACGTCGCTTTTACCGCGCCTAGTTCCGGGTTGTAAGGGCGTCGCATATAATGGTTGCGGTCTCGTGTCGGAAATTCTCGCTTTCGCATATAAAGAACTCGGATCGACAAAGCGGGCGGTATCGGTAGCTCAACTTTTACTGCACATTTCCCCGATTTCTCGAATCTCAGCATGAATCCAGCTGAAAGATGGTGTGCGTTTCCTGCAACTTAGGATCGAGCTGGAAATTTGGGGTCCCCGACGTTTGGAGAATTATGGTTTTAGTCCTGTCAGAAGAAGTGCTGCTGCGAATCAGGCTTTTGTCAGCTGAATGCGTTTGGTTTTTCATTTTGGAAGCTTGCTTTCAAGCTCCACCACGACGTCGTCGCCGACTTTTGGGAAGAGGATTTCGGGCTTTTTAAGCTTCTGCCCCGCCTTTATTTCGACGAGCGCCTCGTCGAGCGGCGCAGCATGCACGTCGCCTTCCATGCCGAGGAATTCCCAGACTTTCTCCATTTTGCTCGGCATCACTGGCTCTAGGAAGATAGCGGTTGCCTTTATGATTTGAAGGACACTTCTCACGACACTCTTACCCTTCCGCACATCCTCATCGCCGCCCTTTATCAAGTGCCACGGCTCGCTCCGCTGGAAAATCGTGTTTCCGAGACCTGCGAGGCTCATAGCCGAGTCCACTAGCTTTTTGAACTCGTACTCTTCCAAGGCTTCTAAAATCACCTCTTTTGTATTTTTTATAGCTGTGAAGACGTCTTCCGAAATTTCGCCGTCTGGGACCGCCCCGAAGTTCCTGTAAGCGAACGAAATGACCCTGTGTATCAAATTCCCGAGGATTGCCACGAGCTCATTATTCACGCGTTCTTGGAAAGCGCGCCATGAGAAGTCTAACTCTTTAGTATGTGAGGTGTACGCCACGAGATAATAGCGGAGCGTGTCCGCATCGAATTTCTCAAGGAAGTCCTTTGTCCATACGACATTGCCTCTGGTCTTTGACAGCGGCTTGCTGTTTATTGTGACCATGCCCGAGGCGACGACGGCGTCCGGCGTTGAATATCTGGCGCCTTTCAGCATCGCCGGCCAGAAAATGCAGTGATGGTATATGATGTCGGCGCCGATGAAATGAATGATGACACCGCCGTCCTTCCAAAATGTGCGCCAGTCGAAGCCCCGCATCGCCGCAAGCTCCTCTGTGAACGAGATATAGCCGATCGGAGCATCAACCCAAACGTAGACGACGAGGTCGTCACGCCCCGGAAACCTCACGCCCCAGTCCAAATTTCGAGTGATGCACCAGTCCCTAAGCTCCCGCTTGACCCACTCACTTGCGTAGTTCCGAGCGTTTTCTGTACCGTCAAGCTTTTCCAAAAAGTCAAGAAGAAAATCCTTAAACGCCGAAAGCTTAAAGAAGAAGTGCTCCTGCTCTCTGAACTCAGCCCTCGAGCCGCAGACCTTGCAAACAGGCTCCCTTATCTCTCCTGGCTCTAAATGGCGTCCGCATCCTTGGTCACACTCGTCGCCGCGGGCGGCGGCGCCGCAGTACGGGCAAATGCCCTCAACGTACCTGTCAGGGAGGAACCTATCGCAGCGGGGGCAGAATGCTAACTTTATTCTCTTTGGGTAAACATAGCCGCTTTCTATCAAGGCTTTAACTATCTCCTGCGTCCTTTTGTGGTTAGTTTCGTCGTCAGTGCTGCCGTAGTGGTCGAAACTTATGTTAAGCTGCTTGAATATCTCCTTAAAGTGTTTGTGGTATTCCTCAACCAACGCTTTTGGGGAGGTACCACGAGCTTCCGCGCTCAGCACTATAGGCGTGCCGTGAGTGTCCGAGCCGCAAATGAAAACGACATCATGTCCCAGCTTCCTGAGCATCCGCACGTAGACGTCCGCTGGCACGTAAGTGCGAAGGTGCCCGATGTGGCACTCTCCGTTCACGTAGGGTAGCCCACACGTCACCAACACTGGACGTCCCGGCGTTCTGATGTTCAGCTTCATGCTCGTCGCCTTGTAGCGTTGATTCATCTTCAGTGTTTAAATGCATTTAACGTAGTCCATGAAAAAGGCGCGGTATGGGCGGTAGGAGCGCCTGGTTCATTTCCTACTATATGTCATCACTGCTCCGTGTTTAGAATATTGTTGCTGCTAATTCCCACTTTTTCAAGGAGGGCAGGGAGGCGGGCGGGAATGTATTTATAATCATCGTTTACTGCCCGCGTGCGGCCTAGGGTCGGGCGGAGCCGAGGCTCGACGCGTGCTCCGCCCCGAGCCGGCGGGCGGGGATGAACTGGAAACCGAGCCTCAGGATGCCTCTCACTTCAGTGAGGAGAGGAGGTCACTAACCTTACACTTGTGCTCGCCAGTTTTGACGTAGTGTTCAAAGTGTTCAAGCCATTCAGGGTCCTGTGGGGCGTTCTGAACGAATTCCACGAACTTCGTGAACCTCTCCAGCGTCATCGGATGGAGGTCATGCTCCATTTTACACGCATCCTGTTCTGCAATCTCTTTGTCCACTCCAAGGATCATCAGAAAATTTGCAATCGTCTCATGTCGCCTCTGTACGGCTTTTGCAATTCTTTCGCCCTCTTCGGTGAGCGTGAAGCCGCGGTACTTCTCGTGAACGAGCAATCCCTTTTCGCTCAGCTTCTTTATCATCTCAGTCACTGTCGGCGGGCGGACGTTCAACCGCTCCGCTATCTCGACGATCCTCGCATACCCCTTCTTGCTGATCAGGTCGTAGATCACCTCAAGGTAGTCCTCAGCCCGCTCGGTCGCAGCTTTCTCCATCCCTGTGCACCGTATTCAGGTTGCTTCCCATCCGGCTTAAGGGTTGCGGCGGCGTCCGAATCCCCGCTCTTACCGCCCTAAATCGCCCGCAGCTCCTTCAGCGCTCGCCGCAGGTACGGAGCCATTGCGGCTGCAGCCAGCGCCAGCCAGATCTCAGGTCTGAGCTCGGCGAGCAGCGAGAGTTCCTCCGCCTCGCCAAGCACGAACATGAGGGCGTGCGCGACGGCGATAAGGACGTAGAGCAGACCGAAGACGGCGGCGAGCGCAACGCCGACGACGACGAACGAAATGCCGAGCGTCCGTCCTTCAAGCAGCTCCTTTGCGCCCAGAAGGAAGGTTGCGGCGACGACGAGCAGGCAGAGACCGCCGGCGGCGTCCGCCGGCACGGGCTCGAAGCTGAAGCCGCCCGCAACGCTCACCACTTCGAGCACGCCGAGCGCTGCGTACGCCGCCCCGAGGACGGCGGAGCCCACGGCGAAGCCTTTGAGTTCAAGTTCAAGTTTGGATTCCTCCCTCCTCTCCTGCAACGTCTTCACCCCCAGACTATGGAGCCGAAGGCGACTATGGTCGCGGCGACGGCGTAAGCCAGAGCCAGCTCGTATGCGACGGCGAAGAGCGTCCACTTCCAAGAGCCGGTCTCAGCCCTGATGATGCCGAAGGTTGCGAGGCACGGCAGATAGATCAACGTGAACGCCATGAACGCAAACGCGGTGACGGGCGTCATGTGGGCGGCGACCGCCGCTTGAATCTCTTCTTCGCCGGCGACGCCGTATAAAATGCCGAAGGTCTCGACCACGATTTCCTTAGCCAAGAAGCCGAAGAAAAGGGCTACCGCCGCCATCCAGTCGAAACCGAGTGGTCTGAGCAGCGGCTCAAGCGCGTGCCCGAGCATGCCCGCATACGTCGCTTCGAGCGGCGCACCCCACGGGAACGACGACAGCGCCCAGAGGGCGAGCGCGCCCGCAAACAGGATGGTCGCCGCCTTCTTCAGGAAGACGACGCCACGCTGCCACGTTTTGAGGAGGACGCTGCGGAGCGTCGGTCTTAGGTACGGCGGGAGTTCGAGGATGAAGGGCGCCGGCTTCCCCCTGAGCTGCGGTATGGTCTTCCTGAAGAGCAGCGCCATGAGGATGGCGAGGGCGATGCCCAGCACGTACATGGAGAAGATGGCGGCGCCGGCGTAGGCGCCGAAGAACGCGCCTGCGAGCAGCACGTAGACCGGAAGGCGGGCGCTGCACGACATCAGCGGGTTCACGAGGATCGTGATGAGCCGGTCGCGCTCGTCGTCGATGACGCGGGTCGCCATGATCGCCGGCAGGTTGCAGCCGAAGCCGAGGAGCAGCGGGATGAACGAGCGCCCGTGGAGGCCGAGCCGGTACATGAGGCGGTCCATGACGAACGCCGCCCTCGGCAGGTATCCCGAATCTTCGAGGATTGCGAGCGCGAAGAACAGGAAGAAGATCGGGAAGATGAAGACGAGGACGAAGCCGAGCCCGCCGCAGATCCCGTCAGCCCAGAGGGAGGCGAGCGGCGTCTCAGCCTCGCCGGCGAGCGAGCCGAGCCAGCCGAAGGCAGCCTCCAGCATCACCATGAAAGGCTCGGAGACGGAGTACGCAAACTGGAAGACCGCATACATGAGCGCCAAGAAGATCGGAATGCCGAGCGCCCGGTGCAGAAACACGTGATCGAGCATGTCGGTGAGCGTGAGCCGCTCCTCCCTCCTGCGGAGGCACCTCCTCGAAATCTCCCCCGCAGTCTCGTACCGCCTCGCAGGCAGCAAAACCTCCAAATCCTCGCCAAGCTTCTTCGAAAGCTCCTCCCTTATCCTCCTAATCTCCTCCACGGGAACACCTCCTAAACGAACTTGGAAACGAGCGCCTCGACACGCTCATCGCCCTCAAGGAGCTTGATCGCAAGCCATCTCAGCGGGTATCTGGAAAGCTCCTCGCTCCCGCTTCTGGAAAGCACCGCCTCGACCCGCTTTATCGCATCTTCGATCTCGTCGCCGAAGCCGAACGCGACACGACGCCGCTCCTTACGCGTCGCCGCATCGACTATGGCGTCCTTGAGCGCCTCGATGCCCTCGCCACGGGTTGCGACGCACGGCACGACCGGCACGCCCAGAAGCTTCGAGAGCATGCCGGCATCGACCTCGTAGCCCTCGGAGGCGGCGACGTCCATCATGTTCAACGCAACGACGACGTTCGCTTCGAGTTCGAGCAGCAACAGCGTCAGATACAAGTTCCTTTCGAGGTTCGAGGCGTCCACGATGTCAACGACGACGTCCGGCTTCTCCTCAACGATGTAATCACGGGCGATCAGCTCGTCGGGCGAGCGGGCGGTCAGGCTGTAGACGCCGGGGAGGTCCACGACCTCCATCTCAACGCCACGATGAGTACAGCGTCCCACCTTCTTCTCGACCGTCACGCCCGGCCAGTTCCCAACGTACTGGCGAGCGCCGGTCAGGTGGTTGAAAATCACGGTCTTGCCCACGTTCGGATTCCCGATCAACGCCACCCTTATCACGAGCCTTCCCCTCCTTTCTCACCCCACACCTCAACTTCCACCTTCACTCCCACCACCGCCGAAGCCTTCGCCGGCATGGATGCGCACGATCACGTTTTCGGCTTCGTCTCTCCGCAGCGAGAGCTCGTAGCCCTTAAGCCTGAACTCCACGGGGTCGCCGAGGGGCGCAACCCGCACGACCTCGACCTCGGTACCGGAGACGATCCCCATGTCGAGGATGCGCCTGCGCAGCCTCCGCTCGCCGACAACCCTGACGACGACGCCCCGCTCGCCGGGACGCAGCTCGCTCAGCCGCCGCTCCATGAGCTGAAGAGGATACTTAGGTACAAAAAAAGGTTGCCCTAACAATTTTCGGATGCGCGAGTTTTCATGTTTGGGCGGCGGTGCGCGCACTTACGGACTCGTACGAGTTCGAGTTCGGAGCTTTAGCGGTCAAACCCCGAGTCGGAAGCTTAGACGCCGCTTCGTTCAAATCGTGTCGGGCTAGCGGCGGATGAGCCGCAACTTGAGCTCGTCAATTAGGTTCGTGCACTGGTTCCAGCGTCTGTCGAACTTCCCGCTCGGAAGGTGCCTCTCGAAGAAGTGCTCGTGGAGTTCGCCCCCGAAGGTTAGTAGGTCGGAAAACTTCTCTTTGAGCTCATTCTCCACGTTCTCTTCCACGAACCTGTCGAGCTTCCCTCTCCCCCAATGCGCCACGAACACTCCCTTCCTGCAGCTATACGCCTTCACCAGCGCGGTGATCGCGCCCCAGAGCTTCTCAGCCGCCTGCACGTCGTCGCCCTTTTCTCTCAACCTCCTCGCCTCGCCGTAGTACTTGTTGAACAGGTTGACGTACACCTCCTCCCTCTCAGCCGGGTCCTTGTCGATGTTCACGAGCTCGTCTTTCACGTCGTCCTCGTCCCATCCCGTAGCCTCGCAGAGCTCCCTCAGGTTCCACTCGTCCCTGCTATCGAGTTCCCCTTTCCGCAATTTCTCACGAAGCTCCACGATCTCAGGATACTCCCTTTCCAGCTCGTCCATGTGGGGCGGCGGCGCCCTCACCGGCAGCTCGACCTTCCAGCCGAGAATTTTAAGATCTCCGAGCATCTCCGAAGGCTTCATAACAGAGGATACTTCACATTCAGTTCTCTCACCAATACTTAGAAATCCACCTCCGACCCCTCTACCCAGACTAGATATCAGTAAGAAAGGGGCAAGACGATCTCCATATATGCTCATCTTGAGCTTCCCTATGCTCATCTTTTCACCTACAATCCTCAAGTCCATTAGTATTACCCCTCCCTTTTGCTCCCCTTTATTTTCTTTAAACGATCCTGCAATAAAGATACAACTTGCTCAAAGTGACTTGTAGTTAGCCTTATCCTCGCCACATGCTTGATATACGGGTTTCGAACAGAATAAGCGCCTTCTTTAAATTCAAAGCCCTCAAAGTCCATTTTCCCAAAATCTAAAAAGACAAGATCCCGCTCTTTTATGTCGGAGATCATAACAATATCTGCATGCTCCTCTATAAAGTTTTCACCCTTTCTCCAGTCCAATTCTCCCAGATTGAGTCTCGTTCTCGCCTCTTTCTCGTTTTTTCCTCCTACCACCAAAACCACCTTGTTATGTTACTTACCAGTAACAGCATGTGCACGTAAAACTTTTGAAATTTTCGTACAACGAAACCTTTTTATACCCTCTTGAGCTGAGGCGTCTCAGCTTCACACTTTTGAAATTCAAACCTAAATTCTATATCCTTCCATTTGTTGAGTCTTTTCCTTCGTAATTTTCTGTCCGCTGTTGTGCTTAATAGCCACACCCTTTCTGCCAGTACACTCTCCCTACTCTCATGAGGACTCCTGATTCTTACGTAAACCTCTCCTCCGACAATTTTTCTAATGAAACTATAGATTTTTTGGGTCTCAGATCTCACTTTGACGTTATGATGGTATCTCCAGACAACATCTACAAATGTCAGAATCCTGATCCAGTTTGTAGTGCGAATAAGTTTGTCCATCGATATCCAATCATTAAGTAAACCATCCTGTTTTAACTTGAGTACTAACTTTGCACCTGAAATCGCCTGAAAACCACGCTTACCGAAACCCAAAATAGACTTAAGATTCTTCCCTGTTAGCTCTTTTATAGATTTACCGTATTTGTTTTTTATTTGTCTTCCGATTGCTTCTGCAGATAACCCCTTTACAACGAGTTCATTGATTTCTCGTTCTATCCTGCAATCTCGACTAGCACTCTTAGTCATACTTCACCCCTCCATTAGGAACTTCTTTCTAAGGTTTCTGATCGACATATTTAAGCCCTGACTCTGTGCGTCCCAAGCCCGTTGCGACGCCGCCGTTAATGGCAGAGGTGAGAACAAGGATAGGACGCCCCTCCGGCGATGACATCGACCGTAATGATGGCGAGCTGGTTTTTAAACGGTTCATCACCTAAAACAAATTTCCACCACAAGGGCGCACTTTCGGAACTACTGTCCGTGCTGCCGACCTGCACCGCTGCGTTCATCCCTCTACCCCCCTCGCCTCCCCCTCAACCCTCTTTATCTGCTCGCTGAGCGCGTCCCTTAGCTTTTTGGCTACCGAATAGGGGAGAAAAATGCGCACGTCAGGTTTCAGCTCCCCCTAGTATCCAACTATCCGCCCGTCCTTCCCCCACGAGCGATAACACCGGCTTCAGGAAATCAATGACTACGATGTTCTCCTTCCCAACCGTCACCACAACGCCCGCAGCAAATCTCCCAACGAGTCCGTCGTTCGATCACTTTCTCTTCATTTCCTTCTCTCCCTTTTTCTCCCCCTCAGCCATCACAAACGCCTCTTCTACGAGAGGCTTGCGATCGGTAGAGGCGCCTTGAACTACTGCTTGCGGGTCACGAAGCGTTTTATCAGGAGGATGGTTTCAGGGCGCAGCTCATGTTCCATGACGTGCGCCTCTTCTTCGATGACGTTTTCAGCCACGCCGATCATCCGCAGGAGCGCCACGACGGCGTCGTGCCGGTCCTTGACGACCTCGGCGATTTTCGCCCCCTCCTCGGTGAGAACGACGCCGTCACGCCTCCGGTATTCGACGAGCCCCAAGGCGTCGAGCTTCCGGAGCATCTCGACGACGCTCGGCGGCTTCACGTTGAGAACGTCGGCAACGTCCTTGACCCTGGCGTAGCCCTTGCCCCTCGCCACCTCCAAGATGGCTCTGAGATAATCCTCAGCCCGCTTGCTCAACACCCACCGCCGCCCCATCCCTCAAATTTCATTCCGCCTAAATATATTAACCATGCCTAAATGATGATGCTGGTTGGTGGCGAGCGGAGCGTTTGGACGCTTTCGTGCGTCGCAAGGCTCATACGCATCAGTCTAGGGGACTTCGGGTCTGTCTCGGTGTGGGGAGTTGAGCCCCGAACGGCACGGGCGGATTCAAGTAGAAAATGTGAGCGTCCCGTTGGAATCCGAGCGGCACGCATGCATCAAGTTAAAAGTGGTGGTCAGAGCTTCACCCTGCCCACGCCCACGTATTTAATGCGTCTGCTGCCCGCCCCCGCCTTTTCGCCGCCCCCAGCCCCGGCGGCGTCGTTGGCGTCCTCGTAGGCGAATACCATCTGCTTGCGGACGCTTTGAGCGAGGCGGACCGCCCTCGAAAGCTCCGGCATCGTGAACACATGCTCCCGGGGGACGACGTGCACGAGATACCTCGAATGCGGTTGCTCTCTACGCTCGTAAACTCTGAAGTGCGAGCCGAACTTGAAGCCCGTCTTCACGATGAACCCCCGCTCCCGCAAATCCTCATAAGCCGCATACTTGCTCCCGAAATCCTTTTCTATGCTGTTTGCCGTCCTCACAAACTCTTCAAAGCTAAGATGCTTACCACTTGCATCCTCCACGGTTATCTCGCCTCTCCTCAGCAGGTATGCCGCCTCTACCAGCGATAGCTGCAAGCGACCGCCGGAAAGCTTCCCGAACCACTCAGATTCGTAAAGCTTCCTCGCCGTGTCTTCATCCCAAACGACCACCCTGTCTTCGAGAAGGCTTGCTCTCGCCGGCAGCGTTGATGCTGGGACGTTAGTGCTTTTTTCCACCCCCACCACGCTTTTCGGCACGCTGCCGTCATCCCCAGCACTGCTATAACGTTCCGTATAAACGCCCTCGCTGCCGACGTTACCCAGTTCCAACCTCTTAGCTTCGTAGAAGGTTACCTCGCTCTCCTCGTCCACTATGGCAATGATAAGCGATTTTCGCATATTCCTTGCTATTTCTAAATGCTTGACAAGCTCCGTCATCGTAATAGGCGTTCTTTCAGAAACTACGAGCACCGAATACTTGGGAGGCTTTTCTCCGGGCTTACTTCCCCGCTGGTAAAGCCTGAAGTTCAAAGCACTCGGTTTTACATAATACCCGCGTTCCTTTAAGTCTTTGTAAACAAGATACCGCAGCTCGAAGCCTGGAGAACGCTCTAACGCCACTTTAAAAAATTCTTCCAAACTTAAGATCCTGTCCCCTTCTCTCACGGTAATTTTGCCTTTTTCGAACAGGTACGCCGCCTCCTCTAATGTAAGCTCAGTGATATTACCCTTTTTCCTGCCGTAACCCTTCGGCAGTTCGCCTTCGAACGTTACGACGGTGCCCACAAGCTCGCCTTCTCCCGGCACTTCCCTTCAGCCTCGTTTAGAAAAACTGGGTGCGGGCACGCTCTCGGTGGGCTTCATTGCCGCAACGCCGCCACAGGGCGTCGCTCAGCACCGCTACCCCACGAGCGCCGACCGCCCACGGTGGGTCTGCTCCCTTCCGGGCCTAAACCGGTGCCCGCGGCAAAGGCGCACGACCGGCCCTCCAGCCAGCCGCCACGCCAACGGCGGCCCCGCAGGACGATGCCTCACCGTTAAGCCCTGCGTGACGCGACGGCAAGCGGAAGCCGCCCTCGAGCTTCGCCCCCCGCATATCGACGGTTTCGGGTCACAGGGGACGCCGAGCCCCCCGGGCTAGCCCGCACCCAATTTTTGTTTGGTATCTTTTCAAATAAAGCTGCCGTTAGAATGCAAAGGGCAGCGTCAGGGTTAAATACGTGCAGATTTAAAGTATGGAAAATGGCAGAGAACCCGCTACTCGGCAAGTCCGAGAAGGAGATACATCGTATCATCCTGCTAAGTAACATAGAGGTCGCATACCGTTACGCCTCGCTCGTGACATCCTCACTCGGGCCGCAAGGCTTCCATAAAATCATTGTGGATGAGGACAATTTCATCATCGTAACAAGAGACGGACGGACGATCTTTGAGAACACCCACGTCGATCACCCCGTTGAAGGGCTCCTTTTAGAGTTGGCGAAGACGCAGGACGAGGAAGCCGGCGACGGGACCACGACGGCGGTCGTCCTTACAGGCGAGCTTCTGAAGAACGCCGTTGAGCTGTTAGATCTAGGAGTACACCCCACAACGATCATCGAGGGCTATAAAAAGGCTGCAAAGGAGAGTATAAGGATCATGGAGGGGCTTGCGGTCGTCATGCGGGACGAACGCTCGCTGCGGAGCGTTGCGAGGTCTGCGCTGAACAATAAAATGCTCGCCCCCTACAAGGAATTCTTTGCGGAGCTTATCGTCGAAGCTGTCCTCTCGACACTTGAAGACGGCAAGGCGAACGCCGAGAATATCGTCCTTGAAAGGGTCCAAGGCGGGAGCATTAAAGATACCCAACTCCTCAGGGGCGTGCTCGTCGAGGCTAAGGTCGTGCTCCCTAATATGCCCTCAAAAGTTGAAAATCCAAAAATCGCACTCATCGGCACGAACATCGGACCGCCCGTCGGGACGCTCGGCGAGCTTGCTATTGAGGTAGAGCTTAGCAGTCCTGAGGAGCTTGAGAAGCTTGAGCGCTCCCGTTATTCGTTCTCGGCATTGAAGGACATCGTAAAACATTTACGCGACTTAGGAGTAAACGTCGTCCTCTGCCGCAAGGAGATAAGCAGCGCTGCGATGCATTACTTCGCCGAAAATGGCATAATGGCGCTGCGTAACATAAAACTGAAGACTTTGGAGAAAGTTTCGAAGTTGACTCATGGTAAAATAATTCTGAACGCAGCCACGGCGACCGAAAGCGACTTAGGGTGCGCAGAAATTGCGGAGGAGCGGAAAATCGGCGACTTTAACTTCATTTTCATCGGTTACAACGATGCAAGCGCTACGGACGCCCGCAACACAGGCGTTGTGACGATCTTAGTGCGAGGTGGGACGAAACAGGTTGTTGATGAGACTTATAGAACGATACATGATGCCGTAAGAGCAGTGGTGAATGCGTATAATGAGGCTGTGCTCCCCGGCGGCGGCGCCGTCGAGGTTGAAGTGGCGCAGCAGCTAAGGAAACTGGCGCTTTCCGAGAGCACAAAGCTCCAACTCTCAATGCTCGCATTCGTAAAAAGCTTGGAAGCGATACCAGAGATTTTAGCTAAAAATAGCGGCTTCGACCACATCTCCATACTCTTAGAGCTACGGCGAGCACATGCCAACGGTAAACGCTACCACGGGTTCGACGTCCTCAACGGAGACATAGCCAACATGCTGGAACGTGGTGTTCTAGAGCCGTTAAAAGTGAAGCGGCAGGTTATCAAAGGGGCGCTCGAAACCGCCCAGCTCATATTGCGGTCGGACGACTTCATCCCAAAGCGTGAGTTAGAAGATGTAGAAGAAGCTTTGATAAGAAAGGATGTCGCGAAGGCGCGAGAGCACGGCTTCGACATCGAGAAGCCCTACAGGGAGGCTGTAAAATTCTTCGGCAGGCAAAATGTACTCGATGCAATCCGGATATGTGGCTGGCGCTCTGTCGAAGAGGTCACAGGAATAGTTACAGGGAAAAAGTTCGAGACGAAAGCAGCTGAGAAATAAGTTAAGAGGTTAGGGCTTCTATCTGAGCAAATATCTGTTCGTCTTTGAAGTGCTTCATGGAGATCGCACCGCTCGGGCACGTTGCGCCGCATGCGCCACAGCCCTTGCAGAGGACGTCGTTCACCGTCATCACTCCTTTCTCCTCGTCGAACTTCAGCGCTCCGTACGCGCAGACCGCCTCGCAGGTGCGACAGCCCGAACACAGCTCCTCGTTTATCGTCGAGGTTATCGCTTCCGTCTTGACTTTACCAGTGGCAAGCAGTGAGAGGGCGGCTGATGCTGCAGCCTTAGCTTGTGCGACGGTGTCTGGGATGTCCTTCGGACCTTGACAGCAGCCTGCGAGGAACACGCCGTCGACCGCAGTATCCACAGGGCGTAGCTTCATGTGCGCCTCGAGGAAGAAGCCATCCGGCGACTTTGATAGCTTAAGCATCTTCGCAATCTCATCAGCGTCCTTACTTGGCACGATAGCCGTCGCAAGTACCACCAAATCCGCCTCGATCTCTACAGGTTCGCCGAGAAGCGTATCTTCAAGCCTAACGATGAGCGTGTCCTCCTCTGGACTCTTCTTGTAAACCTCGGCGGCGTTCCCACGCCTGTAAATGACGCCCTCACGCTGCACCCGCTCGTAGAACTCCTCATAGCCCTTCCCGAACGCGCGGACGTCCATGTAGCAGATGGTGATCTCGGCGTCGGGGATTTTCTCCTTGATGAGGTGGGCGTGCTTCGCGGTGTACATGCAGCAGACCCGCGAGCAGTACTCGTTCCCCACCTGCTTGTCGCGGGAGCCGACGCACTGGATGAACACGATCCGCTTCGGCACCTTACCGTTGATTTTTATCTCGCCGAGCGTCGGACCGCTCGCCGACGACAAACGCTCGAACTCCAAACCGGTGATCACGTTCGGGTACTTCCCGTACCCGTACTCCGGCTTGAGCCGCGGGTCGAAAAGATCAAAGCCGGTCGCCACTATTATGGCGCCGACCTCCAGCTCCACCTCCTCTTCCTTCTGCTCGAAGTCTATAGCGCCGGGGCCGCAAGCTTCGACGCACGCCGGCGCCTTCCCGCACTTGCCCCGCGTCAGCATCAAACACCGCTCAGGGTCTATCGTGAACGTCGCCGGCACCGCATACGGGAACGGGCGGTAGATCGCAGAACGGTACCCCATGCCCGCGTCGTACTCGTTCGGGATCTTGCGTACTCGACACGCCTCCGCACAGGCGCCGCAGCCGGTGCACTTGGCTTCGTCGACGTATCTCGGCTTCTTCCGGACCCGCACTTTGAAGTTGCCGACGGCGCCCTCCACGGACACGACCTCCGAGTACGTCAGAAGCTCGATGTTCGGATGGCGGGCGACATCCACCATCCGCGGCGTCAAAATGCAGGCTGAGCAGTCCAGCGTCGGGAACGTCTTGTCCAGCATAGCCATCTTGCCACCGATCGTCGGCGACTTCTCCACAAGGTACACTTTAAAGCCGGCGTCCGCTATGTCGAGCGCTGCATACATCCCGGCGACGCCCCCACCTATCACGAGCGCCGCTGGCTTCACATCAACTTCCTTCTCCTCAAGCGGCTCCAAAAGTGCTGCTCTCGCCACTGCGCTCTTCACCAGATCCATCGCTTTTTTTGTGGCTTCTTCTTTGTCCTCGTGGACCCAAGAGCAGTGCTCCCTGATGTTTGCCATTTCGAAGAAGTAGGGGTTGAGCCCTTTTTCCTGGAGGACGCCGCGGAACGTCGGCTCGTGCATCCGCGGCGAGCACGCCGCCACCACCACCCTGTCCAAGCCCAATTCCTCAATATCCTTTTTTATCAGGTCCTGCCCTGGGTCCGAGCACATATACATATAGTGGCGGGCGACCACGACGTTCGGGAGCTTAGAGGCAAACTCCGTAACACGCTCGACATCCACTGTGCCTGCTATGTTTATCCCACAATGACATATGTACACGCCTATCTTCATCCCTTACCACCAATCACACTCGGACAGCCGCTTTAAGACGGCGGCGATTAAGCGTAATCCGTCTGCAACGAGCTTTGTTCATCCTTCCCTTCCCCTTATAAATAACTCTTTCCATTTTGTCGGATGCGGCACACAAGTCGTTATTAAAACTCACGTCGAAATTTAATAATGGGGATATGAAGGGGGCATTTTGTGCAGCTGTCGTGTTGTTTCTTGCGGTCACCGCCGGTGTCGCCGCCGCCGACCTACGTGTTGTGACAACCGTGAATGTGCTTGCGAGCATCGCAGCGGAAATTGGCGGCGAGCACGTCGAGGTTGCGAGCGTCGTCCCGCCGCTTGCTGACGTGCATTCCTACGCGCCGACGGCAGCGGACAAACTTCTCGTGGAGCAGGCGGACGTCTATGTAGAAATTGGCAAGCTCGAGCCCTTCCGCAGCCAGCTACTCGGCGGCTTGAACCTATCCGACAAAGAAATAGTCTCATGGGATAGTTACGTGGCTGAAGGCATTTACATTTCCGAGGACAAAGACCCGCATATCTGGCTCGATGTCGAGAATGCCGTAAAAGTTGCAAGAGCTATTGAGAAGGCATTTGAGCGTAAGGACCCTGAAAACGCAGAATATTACCGAAAGAACTTGCAAAACTTTGAGGAAAAGGCTGAGGACTTCAAGAAGAAAGCGGCAAGCCTCGTCGAGAGCTTAGAGATCGAAGGCTCTAGGGTCGTCCTCGGACCGAGTTGCATGCGTTATTTTGTGGAGATGCTAGGCTTCGAAGTTACGGACGTTCTCGTGCATGCAGAAGGGGCGCTGCCCAGCGCAGGCGAGCTTGCGGCTATCGAGCATGAGATCGAGGAAAACAATGTACGAGCGGTAATTTGTCCGCTTCAGGCGAGGGAGGGCGCGGTCGGCAGGCTCTCGGAGCAAGTCGCAAGGGACACAGGCATCCCGATCGTCTGGGCGACACCGCTCTTGCTCAGCGATGACGAAAGCTACTTCGAGATGATGAGCTATAATCTCGGAGCGGTGCTTGCGGTGCTGAGCGGCGCTCCCGAAGCCGGGAGCCAGAGCCGAGGCGGAGGCGGCGGAGAGCAGACCGCAACGCCAGCCTTCGATGCCATCGCCTCACTTTTCGCGCTCCTGACGCCAGTAGTTAAAAGGAGGCGGAGACATGCCTGCGACCGGGTCTGAGGAGGCATTAAGGCTTGAAGGAGTCACAGTCGCATATGGAGGGGTCGTCGCATTGGAAGATGTTTCGTTTTCGCTGCATAAGGGAGGTTTTCTCTGCGTCGCCGGTCCCAACGGCGCCGGGAAAACGACGCTCTTGCGGACGATACTTGGGCTCTTGAGGCCAAGAAGCGGCGAGATTTACGTCCTTGGCGAGAAACTGGACCGGAGAAATGCCGCAAGGTTGCGACGCCGCATGGGCTACGTCCCGCAACTGGACAGGGCGGAGCGCGACATCCCCGTGCTCATGGAAGATATCGTCTTAATGGGTTATCTGCCACAGCTCCGTCCTCCGAGGACGCTGCGCAAAGCGGACTTCGGGAACGTCCTCGAACTCCTGCGCATCGACGAGTTGAAAGGAAAACCGTTCTCGCAGCTTTCAGGCGGGCAGCAGCAACGAGTCCTGATCGCACGGGCGCTCGTCGGCGATCCTGAAATCCTGCTGCTCGACGAGCCCTTCTCAGGCGTCGATCCGCTCTCGCAGCGGATAATCCTCGAAGCGTTATGCTCGCTGAAGGAAAACGGCACGACGATAATTCTGGTGACCCACGATATAAACCCGCTGTTCAGGGTTGCTGACCTCTTCCTCTTTCTGAAGGGGCGGGTTGTCGCATGCGGCGGCGCCGACGACGTTTTCAACGAGGAGACGCTGCGCCGTGTCTACGGCGCCAACGTCCGAGTGTTCACGACCGACGGCGAGAAGCACGCAGCGATAGGCGATTACCATGCTTGAGGCGTTTTCTTACGACTTCATGCAGCGTGCGCTCCTAGCAGCAGTCTTTATGAGTGTGTCCTGCGCTACGATTTCGACGTTCGTCGTGCTCCGTGGGCTCTCGTTCATGGGGGCAGGCGTCGCCCACGCCGCCCTCGGAGGCATCGGGCTTGCAGTGTTCATCGGCATAAACCCGTTGCTCGGCGCATTGCTCTTTGCGCTACTGCTCGCGCTCGTCGCCGGCTACGCCGGACGTAAGGGCTCCGCAAAACGCATGGACGTGGCAATTGGCGTGTTTTTTGCATTCGGCATGGCGCTCGGCGTCCTTTTCATCTCCCTTCTTGAAGAGTATGCGGTGCAGTTTTGGGCACTCATCTTCGGCGACATCCTTGCGGTCTCTGACCTTGATCTCATGCTTATGGCAGCGATGGCGAGCATCGTCGTAATCTCCGTCGCGTTGTTCTTTAGGGAGTTCCTGTCCATCACCTTCGACTTCGAAGCCGCCCTCGCCTCCGGAATTAACGCCACGTTCTACCACTACTTCATGCTGGTGCTCATCGCCCTCTCCGTCGTCGTTGCGTTGAAATGCGTTGGCGTCCTTCTCGTGTTCGCCATGCTCACGGCGCCCGCAGCCGCCGCTTATGAGCTTTCGAAGACCGTCCGTGGAATGCTGCTGCTCTCCGTCGCCTTCGCCCTCACATCAAGCATTTCAGGGCTGATAATCTCATTTTACGTGCCGCTGGCAACAAGCGCCCTCATAGTCATCATACTGTCGTCCATATTCTTCGTGTCGCTGGCGGTGCCGTCGAGGAAGTGAGCCTCAGGCTGGAGCGGTCGAGCGGCGTAGTATTTTTAAAAGGATGACAAAAGGGTGTGGTGATGAAATTGGAGCTGAAATTGAAATTCTCGCGGGCGGCGGATGCGAGGTTTCTGTATACCTCCGCTCTCATTCTCCTCCCCTGCGCTCTCCTTTGCGTAGCGAAATACGGAAGCGGCAGTAGCTTAGAGCTTAAGTTCCTGACGGTGCTCATAGCAATGCTCCTCGGAAGCTTCGTCGAGGTGCCTGTTTACACGCTGACGACGAAAAGTCCGAAATTTACAGAAAAAGAGCTTGAACTTCTGAAAAAGATCTTTGGCGTCGTGACGGCGGAGGGCGGCGGCGGAAGGAAGCATAGCTCGACAGTAACGTTGAATTTAGGTGGATTTTTCCTGCCCGTTGCCTTCTCCATCTACCTCATGCGCGAGTGCCCGGTTCTGGAGGTGGCGACCCTCACGCTCCTCATCACGGTCATCACCTTCTTCATTTCGGAAACGACGGGCGGCGTCGGCGTAGTAGTTCCGAGCTACGCAGGCATCTTCGCAATCCCCATGGGCTTCATCCTTTGCCGGGAAAGCGCCGCACCGCTGATATTCACATCTGCGACGCTCGGCATCATTTTAGGGGTCACCTTCAAACTTTTATCTCTGAAGGAAGGAGAAGAAGGCAGCCCGCTGCTCAGTATAGGGGGCGCCGGGAACTTTCCTGCAATTTTCATCATAGGACTACTAACGCTGCTCGTCGCATGCTTCTAATAACTGTAAGGCGATAGCCGAATACGGGCTACAGCGACCTCAGGGCGTCCGTTGGCGTGAGTTTGTCGCATGATGTGCGACAAGTTCCCATATGGCAACCAAGCTAAGGAGTAACCCCAAGCTTAACACCCGGTCTGAGAGAGACCGAGCTGCATGAGTATTGCCGAAGACAAAGGTATCATTAGGTTGTCGTCGAGGTATTTCGAGCGTAAAGGTAAGGAGCCAGCGACTGTCGCACCTAAGGCGCCGAGCGTTGAGACGAATGGCGGGACGTAGATGCAGCCGACTGCTGCACTTACGATGAACATTGAGAACGTCGCCAGCTTTCTCATCGTTAAGGCTTTTATTACACCGGAAACTCCGTCGCCTGCGGCGAGCATGAGCACGGCTGCCATCGCTACATCGCTCTCGAAAAGAGCGACGCAGACCAAAATGCCCATCAGGAAAAATACATATCCTGCGAGTCTGTCTTCTTCGTAGCTCCTGAGAAGTTCGGAGTAGAAAACGGGCTTGCCACGCTTCAGCCTTGAAAACTCAAAAAATGAGGAGAAACAAAGGCAGACCAAAACGCCCGAAATTAGAAGTTGTTTGCCAAAAATTTCGAAAACTATTGGAGTTAGTACGCCGACGGCATGCACGGCTTTCCTTCTGATCTCCTTCGCCAACGCCGGCGACATCACTATTTTAAAAGCTTTTCAGGCATCTTCACATATTGCAGGTCGAGTCCGAGCTCTTTTTCGTCAAAGCCGAGCGCCAAGCCGAGAAGTTGCGTGTAGAAGAGCACCGGCATGCTGAATTCGACGCCGAACTTCTCTTTTATTTCGAGCTGCCCCCTGTCGAACTGCAGGTGGCAGAACGCGCACGGATGGACTATGCAGTCCGCACCCGCATTTAAAGCGTTCTCTATCTTCTGCATCGTGAACTTGAGCGCAGTTTCTAAGTTACGAGCACGCACGCCGCCACCGGCACCACAACACATCAACTTGTCCTTATACTCAGTGCTCTTAGCGCCAGTAACCTCCACGAGCTCATCAAGAAGTGTTGGCGTCTCAGGCGAGCCGTGCCCTCGCACCTCCGACGGCTTCAGGAAGTGACAGCCGTAATGAACCGCGACATTCACGCCTTCTAGCGGCTTCTTAACCGCCTTTTTTATCTCCTCAAGTCCTACCTCGTCGTATAGGATCTCTATGACGTGCTTCACCTCTATCGTCCCCTGAAACTCTTTCCCTATGCTTTTAAGGATCTCATTCACCCGCTCACGGAGCCTTGCATCATGCTTCAGCAAGTGGTTTGCTTCTTGGAGCGAGCCGTAGCAGCCGTTACACGTCGTTATGATGTCGCAGCCCAGCTCCTCCGCAATACACAGGTTGCGAGCGGCGATCGGCAGCCACGTGCGTAAGTCGAAGCTTCCGAAGACGCCGGGCGCCGGGCAGCAGGAGGCCCCTTCCATCTCCACAACCTCAACGCCGAACGCCTTCAGAACTTTTTTCGTCGCCGCCTCTATTCCCGGATAGCGGTTCGGCGTGATGCATCCCAAAAAATACGCATATTTCATCGTCGCACCCCCTCACGTAACGATGTCCATCTTCGCCCAGTCGAAGCCAACAAGCTTGTCGAAGCCCGTCTTTTTCACTATTTCTTGAAGCTCTTTCAGCGCCGCTTCATGCCTCTGCGTTGTCGGCGGGACTTCATCAAGCCCTAATTTGCGGCGCTGCTCCTTCGTCGCCTCGTCTATCGGGACCGCGTGTCCCGTCTTTATCACAAGCGCCGCCACCCTCCTGTGGGCGTCAGCCATGTAACCCTCACGAACGGCAATGTTCCTTATGATTCGGATGATGTCGGTGGTTTTCACCTTACGTGGGCACCGCTCATAGCATGTGTAGCAGGTGGTGCACTGCCAGAGCTCATCTGATGAAAGTAAGCGCTCCCGCATGTCCAGTAGCGACATCAGGAACACTTTCCTCGTACGCAACGCTGTTATCCTGCCTGAGGGGCAGCTGCCAGTACAACGCCCGCACTGCAAGCATTCCCTTATCGTATCCACGACGCCGCTTCCGAAGATCTCATCACCTAGCTCTAAAATTTCATCTAAGAGCTTTGAGCGCTCAGCAGCCCCCAATTCCACCAACTCCGTTAAATTTAGGAAATTTTTTATATCCTTAGCCTGATGAACATTTAAAAGCCATAGGTTCTCGACTCTCACAAGCGATAAGGGGGATAGTATGGAGACCGTAGAGGGAGAGAGCTTTGGGGAGAAATATGACCTCTTCGTATGCCTCCAGTGTGGCAAGTGTACAGGAAGCTGCCCCCTCTCGATGCGCTCGCAGTTAAATCCTAGGAAGCTTGTCAGGGAGGCGTTGCTCTTAGAAAACGAAGCGGTCATGGACAAAGACTTCCTATGGGACTGTACGACGTGCGCAACGTGCCGGCTCCGCTGTCCTCGTGACCTACAGCCAGTAGAAGTGATCATAGGGATGCGCAGCATCCTAATCGAAGAGGCGAAGGTGCCATCGACCGTCCAAGAAGCCCTTGAAAGCACCTTTAAAAACGGGAACCCGTGGGGACGGGCGCCGTCGAAGCGAGTGGAGTGGGCGGCAGAACTTTCCATAAAAAAGGCTTCTGAAGGCGCAGAGTATCTATATTACGTAGGTTGCACGCCCGCTTATGACCCGAGGGTGCAGAGCGTCGCAAGGTCGCTTGTCCGCCTTTTCGACGCAGCCGGTGTGGACTTCGCAATTCTCGGCAACGAAGAGAAGTGCTGCGGCAATGAGATCCGGCGGATGGGCGAGATCGGTTTGTTCGAGATGCTCATGGAGGACAACATCGAAATGTTTGAGAATTACGGTGTCGAGCGTATTGTTACGACGTCGCCTCACTGCTATAACGTCTTTAAAAACGAATATGAAGGGTTAAAAGCTGAGGTTTTCCATTACACGCAGCTACTTTGTGATAAATTGGATGAGGGCAAGCTGAAGCTCACGAAGGAGCTGAAGAAGAAGGTGATTTACCAAGACCCGTGCTTCCTCGGCAAGCAAAATAAGGTGTTCGAGGAGCCGCGGAAGCTGCTTTCGAGCATCCCCGGCGTCGAACTTCTGGAATACGATAGGGAAAAGATGCGGAGCGTCTGCTGTGAAGGCGGCGGCGGGCGCATGTGGGCGGAGGCTACGGCGACAGGCGAGAGAACGGCGGAGATGCGTGTGAAGGAGGCGGCTGCGCTCGGCGCAGAGGTCATAGCGGTCGCATGTCCGTTCTGCCTGCTCACATTTGAGGACGCCGTGAAGACGACAGGCTATGAGGGCAAGATTGAAGTGAAAGACATATCTGAGCTGCTTATTGAGGCGATTGAGGGGTGATGTCATGAAGATAGTAGTATGCGTGAAACATGTACCGGACACCGCCGAAGCGGATGTTGTCATCACGCCTGACAAGAAGGGAATAAAGAAGGAGGGGCTGGCATTCGGAATAAACGAGTGGGACGAGTATGCGCTAGAGGAGGCTATCCTGACAAAAGAGAAGTACGGGGGCGAGGTCGTTGCGATCACGATAGGCGGGAAGGATTCGGAGGACACGCTGCGCCGCTGCTTGGCGAAGGGCGCCGACCGTGCCGTCCGTGTCGAGGACCCGGCGCTCGAAGGCTCCGACGCTTACGCCCTCGCAAAGGCGCTCGGCGCCGTGATAAAGAAGGAGATGCCGGACTACGACATCATCTTCACAGGGACGCAGGCGGGCGACGACGGCTTCGCCCAGGTCGGGCAGACGCTCGCCGAGACTCTTGGAATTCCGCATGCGGCGCTCGTCACGAAGGTCGAAATTCAAGACGGAAAGGCTAAGATCCACAGGGAGCTTGAAGGCGGGCTCGAGGAGGTTCTTGAGATCCAACTACCAGCGGTGCTAGCAGTGCAGACCGGAATAAACGAGCCGAGATACGTTTCCATCATGGGCATACGGAAGGCGAAGAAGAAGGAGCTGAAGGTGCTCAATCTGAGCGACGTCGGGCTCAGCCCCGACGAGGTCGGCGAGAAAGGCTCGCTGCTCAAGCTTGAAGAGCTTTACGTCCCGCCGGTCGAGAAAATGGCAGAAATTCTTACCGGCGCGCCTGAGGAAACAGCAGCGAGGCTTGCAAGCATCCTTGACGAAAAGGGATTGATTCCGAAGTGAGGGGGTGAAGACGATGGCTGAGGTTTTTGTTCTGGTAGAACATCGGCGTGGTGAGATTCGAGACATTACGTTCGAGATGCTAAGCGGCTGTAGGGACGTGGCAAAAAGTCTTGACGCCAGCGTCACCGCGGTGCTCCTTGGCAAAAACGTTGACAACTTCGTGGAGCAGCTCAAGAGCTGGGCTGACAAGATTCTCGTCGTCGAGGACGACAAGCTTGAGAACTTCAACGCCGAAGCCTACCAGAAGGTTTTGTCGCACCTGATAAAAGAGCGAAATCCAGTACTCACGCTCATCGGGCACACGTCCTTCGGCATGGACTTAGCCCCGGCATTGGCTGCGGAGCTCGGAATTCCGTTAGCGACGGACTGTATAGGCTTTGAGGTCAAAGACGGCGCATTGATCGCAATTCGCCAGATGTACGGCGGCAAGGTGAACGCACGCTTCTCGTTCAAAAAGTCGCCTTACATGGCGACGATCCGTTCCGCCGCTTTTAAGGCTGAGGAGCTTGGGTTGAGTGCTGAAGTTGAGAAAGTGCCATCGCCGCTCACCGAGGAGGTAACGACGAAACGCTTCTTAGAATACGTGGAGGCGGTGGTCGGCGAGGTGGATATAACGCAAGCGGAACGCATCGTCGCCATCGGGCGTGGCGTCGGCGACTACAGCGACGAGAAAGTGCGCAGCATGATAGAAGAGCTTGCGAACGAGCTCGGCGCCGTCATAGCGTGCTCACGCCCGATCGTAGACAAGGGCTGGCTGCCCAAAGACCGGCAGGTCGGCACGTCCGGGAAGACCGTAAAGCCGAAATTGTACTTGGCGCTCGGCATAAGCGGGGCGTTCCAGCACGTCGCCGGAATGAGCGCTTCAGAGACGATCGTCGCCGTCAACAAAGACCCGAAGGCGCCAATATTCACCGTCGCCGATTACGGCATCGTCGACGACCTCTTCAAGGTGGTGCCCGCCCTCACCGAGAAAATCAGAGAAATAAAAGGCGGCTCCTGACTCCCTTCGGACATTATTCCCTTTTCTTTTCTCCATGCCGCCGCAAGGTGCGAACCGGCAATTAAACCTGGTCTGCGCAGAGCCATAACACCGGCGTCTGCAGAGTGAAGTAGTTCAGTCTACTTCTCCGAAACGTTCTTTATCATCCCGTTGCTTGCAAGACCCCATAATGGGGATACAGGGGAGGGGGTGGTAAGTTAAATACTTTGAAGTTGTATGGTGTAACGACGTAACAGCCGTAAGGCTGGGCAGCCGTAGGGGCTGGTTGAAGTAGCCCGTGAGCCGTGAGGATAACGGGTAGTGGCGGCGTGACCGCCTGCGGGCAGGCGACGACCAAACTCCCCACGCAGCCCCTTGCGAAGCGAAGGGTAGTTCACACCCCCACCGCCAAGGAAGCCCATGGTTTAACCATGGGAGGAATTGGCGGAAATTATTTATAATGTTGAATGCGTTTGTTCTCGTGGGCTGGAGCGGCTTTGCCAGCTTTCCAGCCCGATGAGGGGCGAAGTCAGCCGTCCTGATTGGCTGATGAACGTCCCGGCGGGACATTGTGAGGCAAGCTTCTCGATTCATCGAGGAGAAGCTGACCTCCTATCAGAGGCTGACGCCCGATGACGCCGACCGCTGAGAGGCGGCGGGGGCGAGGTGCCCCTTGCGGAGCCCTCGCCAAAGGCGAGCGTCACAGCGCTGAAAAACTTGCTAAGGCTTCTTCGACGTGGATTTCAGCATTTAAGCATTCACAGAGGCGAGCGTCTACATCACTTATCTTCAGGAGGATATGAGTAGCTTTTTCCACGGGTATGCGCCCCGCAGCCGCTCTTCTCTTCACGGCGTCCTGCAAGCACTCAAGCAACTCCCGACAGCTCACGCCCCTATTGTCAAGGAGGGAGCGGAATTTTTTTCGTAATGCTTCGTGCTTGCCTTCGAGCGCATGCGAAAGCAGCGCTTCGATCTCAGCAGCGTCCGCCCCGTAGCTCTTTTCTATTGCAAGACGCACGGCATCGCCGCTTACATACTGTCGTTCTCCGCCCGCAGGAGCCGCTGAGAGCGCGGCTGCTGCCTGCAGTAGGCTTATTGCTACAAATGCATTTCCATCAGCCCTCGCTTTTATCAGTCTCAATGCATCAGCTGAAAGCTTCAAACGCTCGCCACTTGCCACCCTTCTCACTATGCTTTCGACGTGTTCGTCGCTCAGTTTCCGAAAGTGCAGCATGAGACATCTCGAACGCAGCGGCATGATGATTTTTGCGGGCTTCGTCGTCGAGAAAACAAACCTACAAGTCTTGCTATATCTTTCCATGGTTCTGCGGAGCGCGTGCTGAGCATCGAGCGTCAGCGCTTCTGCATTGCTGAAGAAAATGATTTTGAAGTCGGCATTTATCGGGGCGAGCGCCGTGAACTCCCGGATGATTCGCTTGAAAGTGTCAATGACCGAAGCACGCTCTTCATAGAACAGACGGAAGCGCCTCTCCTCCGCCAAATATTTTTTGCCGATCTCGAAAATGTTGGAGGCGTCGAGACTGATAAAATTCTCAAGGTCGCCGTGAAGCTCCAAAGCCAAAGCTCTTGCGAACGAGAACTTCCCTACACCTCTCGGGCCCCAAAGTAAAAGGTTGGGTATGCTTCCACTTTCTAAAAATCTCGTGCCAACCCTCACGGCGGCGTCTTGCCCTACAATCCCGGAAAGCGTCCGTGGTCTGTATTTTTCGATCCACAAGCTCATTTCCTTCTCTTCCTTCGTTTCTTTTTCTTCTTGAAAAACGTTGAGGCTTCGTCGGCGAGGATATGAGAGGTGTAACCTGTGATGCCAGCAAGCGTTATGAGAAGAGCAGCCGACGGCGGCAACTCAAAAAGGAACGCTACCAGCAGGAGGAGGAAGCCATAAGCTAAGATGCCAAGGACACCGTGCGTTGGACCGCGATGTGGCAACCTACTTATGAAGAGTACTGCGAGCAGCGCCACAGCAGAAATTACGGTGAGTTTAAGGAACAAACTTTTGGCATTTGAACACAGTGCCGTTGATGCCGCAAGCATGGCGAGGAAGACTATGGTTGCGGTGGTGGTTATCCGGACGGCATACCTATGCGGCTTTGACGTTTTTATATCGAGGTCGGGCAAGTTTGCGCCGACAATGCATGCCAGAAACGAGAGGATCAGCGTGGAGGGTTTTAATGAGAACAAAATAGCAGCTAGGGCGAACGGTCCAAAAGTGAGCGTTGCGATGAGGCAGTGCCCTCGGAAATCCATGCTTCACCGTTTAAGAGTGGAAGGTGATCTCCTCCCCTCGCTCAGCAAGGGGCTCCCACCGGAAGCATGGGAGGTTGGGGAGCGTGCAGGATGAACCTGCACTCCCCTTCGGGCTGAGCACGCAGCCCCTGACCGCAGGGTATACCCACGGCCTCACTTCGGGTCTACATTGTCTTCAGAGTATAAAAAACTAACTACCTCCTACCAGCCCCCACCCTCCTCCCCTAATTCATCTCCGCCCTTACGGGCGGAGCCTTCTTAGCGACTGAAGGTAAAAAGCTCTACGGCATGGACGTTGCTACAGGCGGCAGCTGTCGATTCGATCACAACGCAGGCTTACAGAAAGTCGCTAAGAAAACCCCTTGAGGGGATTGGGGAGTGAAAAGGTTTTATATGTGAGCGGAGCTGAGAATTGAAGCGAGCTATACGGTGTGGGCAGGGCGTCGTGACGCCGGAGGGGAGCGCAGCTTCGTGCCGCACGCCCCCCAGCTTCACGTGGAAGCCCCTCAGGAGGTTACTTCTTACTAAATGACCTCAAGCGTGCAACGAAGTTTTCGGCAGCCTTGCGACATGCTGCGAAATGAAGATGCGTGTACGCGGCAAGCGTCGCGCCTTGAACGATCCCATCGTAATTTTCTCCACCCCTTGAGACCATACCGCTACCTCTTAGCATTTTGTATGCAAACTGCACGTCGTCAGACACCTCACACTCAGTGTAATGGAATTCGTGCCCCCGCAGGATGCCACTGTCACCTAAAATAGTCCTTGAGATTATCTGGTTCACGGTGTAACCTATGTGGCGACGCCGCATCCGCACCTCGCACGGAAGGAAGCCGACAAATTCGAAACGCCCCTCCCCCTCAAATGCCCTTGAGAGATATATCAAGCCGCCGCACTCCGCATACACCGGCATTTCATCCTCCGCCGCCCTTTTAACGCTCCGTAGCATGCTTTTATTCTTAGAAAGCTCCGCCGCAAAGACCTCAGGATAGCCGCCGCCGAGATAAAGACCGTCGCACTCCGGCAACGCCGCATCCTGCATCGGGCTGAAAAAGAGGATGCGGCAGCCTAAGCTTCTCAGCACGTCGAGCGAGTCCTGATAATAAAAGTTAAACGCATTGTCGTAGGCAACTGCCAGCCGTACTCCGTTGCACGTCGACGAAGCTCGTAACGAGTGGATATTGCCCGATGACGAGAGCGGCGGCGCCACCTCTGCAAGCTCCACGATCTTTTCGACAGCTATATGTTCTTCTACGAAGTCCGCAACACGCCGCAGGTCAATGACGTTCTCCAGAGCTGTAAGCAAGCCCAAATGCCTCTCTCCGACACTTAATGCATCACTCCTCGGGAGTGCTCCCAGAACGGGCACCTTTGCATAATTTTCGATCGCTCTTGCCAGCTTGCGGCGATGTTCCTCATTGAAAACGCTGTTTAGGATCACGCCTCCTATTTTAATATTTGGGTCAAGGCTCTTGAAACCTAAAACGATAGCGGCGGCACTTTTCGTTATACTCCTCGCGTTAATGATCAAAATTACAGGCGTTTTCAGGATTTTAGCGATGTGCGCAGTGCTTCCTTCATCACTGTCCACTGAGATACCTTCATAAAGGCCTCTAACACCCTCGATAATCGATATATCGGCGTTCGCTGCGTGTTTCACGAAGATCTCTGTGATGGTTGCCTCATTCATCAGGAAACTGTCGAGGTTACGACAAGGCACGCCTGCCGCTTTTGTATGGTATCCAGGATCTATGTAATCAGGACCTACTTTGAACGGCTGAACGCGGTAACCACGCCGCCGCAACGCTAGGATCAAGCCCGCACAAATAAGCGTCTTCCCAACCCCCGAAGCGGTGCCCGCAAAGAGTACCCGTGGAAGCTTGCTGTCGCCACACATCCCCCTACATTAAACTAAACCAAGTCAATAGTTTAGTGTGAGGTAGATGAAAATAGCACACTTCGTAGATGAATTCCCACTTCAGGGGCGGCTTGGGGACTTATGCTATGGAGATGACGAGGAAGCTTGTGAGGCTGGGACACGATGTCACCGTTTTTTCACGGAACGTCGGCAGGGCGCCGACAAGGGACGTTTGGGACGGCATCGAGGTCCACAGGCCTATTCTTGTGGATCTTGCCGAAATTTTACCGTTCATCGTTCCCGAGGATGTCCGAAGTTGCCTCCCGAAGGGCGACGGTTCTTCGCAGAGACGCTCTGCTACAACATTCTCTCGGCATCAAAGCTCGTGAACGTGCTCGTAGAGCAAGAAAAACGGAGTTTCGACGTGATAGTCTCGCATGACTGGCTCTCGGCGCCTGCAGGCATGATCGCCTCTGAGATTCTGAAAAAGCCTTTTATCTTCCACGTCCACTCGACAGAGCAAGGCAGGGCGGGCGACGGCTCCTCAACAATAAAAGCCATAGAAAAGCTCGCAGGTGAGTTCGCAACGATCATCATCACAGTCAGCTATGCTATGCGGGACGAGCTCGTCAGGCTGGGCTATGATGAGTCGAAGATAAGAGTTGTTTACAACGGCATCGATCCTGAGAAATACAACCCCACGCGGGTGAAAAAAGACGAAGTAGCCGGCTTGAGAGCACATCTTGGCATCGGCGACGATGAGTTCATGATACTTTTCGTCGGCAGGCTCACCTGGGTAAAGGGCGCCGACTCACTCATGCGAGCAATGCCCATGATACTTGAAGAGGTGCCAAACGCAAAGCTCGTAATCCTCGGCGTGGGCGAGCAAGAAGGCCTGCTGAGGCACCTTATTTCAAGCCTGCAACTAGCAAACAGAGTCATACTAGTAAACAGATACGTGAGTGAGGCGGAAAGGATTCTCTTTTATGCGGCGTGCGATGTCGCCGTCTTCCCATCAATGAGCCGTTCGGCATAGTGTGCACGGAGGCGATGGCGATGGCCAAGCCCGTGGTCGTCGGCGCCAGGGGCACGTCGGGGCTTAGAGAGCAGGTCATCCCGAGCGGTGACGGCATCTGCGGTGCGCACATAAATCCAGACGATCCGAACGACATTGCGAAGTTCGTCGTTTTAATCCTGAAGGATGAAGAATTGCGGAGGAAGATGGGACAGAACGCGAGAAATAGAGTTTTGTCGCAGTTTACATGGGATAAAGTAGCGAGAGACACGATAAGTATTTACGAGGAGGTCGCCAAATAAACTCTGGTGGTCTTGTGGGCAAGGTTATAATCCTAGAAGGCAAGTTGGACGAACAACGATGGCTGAAACTCTACGAGCTGCTTAAGAACATGCCTGGTTTCAGAGAGATGGTCCAAAACTATGCCTCGGTTCAAATATCCTTTGAAGGGGGAATCTCTACGGCTTTGCAGGTGCTAATAAGCGAAGGGTTCGAAGTGTACGGGGTTGTGGATTCCACAGACAAGATATCCAAGTATATAACTCTCTATTAGGGGCTCGCCGACAGCTCCGAGTTTTGATGACCTTCGCATGAGTCGGTGAGGCGGGTAGGACGACAGGAGAGGAGGGGCGCGAGGCGAGGGGCTGATGGGCGTGCGTGGGCGGATCTCAGATGGGCTCCCGCCTGCCCCAATGCCTTCTATGAGGTCGCTCCGAACGGAGTGATGGAGATTGACGGCTTCCGATACGTCATCAAAATGTCATCGGAAGCCAAAAACTTTTACAGAAAGTCGCTAAGAAAGCCCCTTGAGGGGATCGGGGAGTGGAAAAGGTTTTATATGTGAGCGGAGCTGAGAATTGAAGCGAGCCATACGGTGTGGGCAGGGCGTCGTGACGGCGGAGGGGAGCGGTTCGTCCTGAGCCACACCCCACCCTACTTTTTCACTTGCATGCAGCGGGGTGTAGAACCTCTGAACTCGGTGGCTGCGCGTTTTATTATTCGGTACTAAGACCTAAGCCATATGAAGAGCACAACAGCCACAGGCAACGAGGAGAGCGAAATGGATGTACTCATCAAGCATGCTCATCGCCTGCATAATAGGGGTTGCTGTCGCTGCTTATCTTATCTGGGCGACCTATCAGGAATCCTACTCCGCCCTTTACTTACGCCCCGAGTCGTACTCCAATTATGTTAAGGCGGGAGACAACGTGTCCTTTGTCTATGGCGTGCAGTGCTTTGAGAACAAGCCTACGAAACAAACTAAAGATATTTGGGGAGCGTACTCGTGAAGGAAAAAGAATTTGAGCTGAAAAGGGGGGAGGTGCACGAGGAGCAGGAAACAATACACGTACCTGAGGACACGACATTTCCCACGAAAGTAAAGCTCGTGCTGGAAGCCAACGGGCGGACATACGACGTCCACTTCTGAAAGAGGCTGGGACGACAGAGTAAATGTTTGTTAACGCCGCTGGAGTTTCAACTCCTCAAGAAGGTCCCTTGTCGCCCGCCGCACCGCCTCTTCCGAATTATGCCTTGGACGCCAGCCCAAGTTCTTCAACTTTGAGATGTCCAAAAGCATGAGGGGAACATCACCTCGCCAGCCACGCCGCCCGCCCGTGAACCGGAACTCTGGCATCTTACCACCGACAAGCCCCAGTTCTTCGCACACGATTTCAGCGATCCGCCGCACCGTCACTTGGTCTTCAGTGCCGATGTTCAGGACGTTCACGACCTCAGAGGCTTTAAGTCCGAAAAACATGGCTTCGACGCAGTCGTCGATGTAAATATAGGATTTTGTCTGGTTGCCATCGCCTAGAATTTCTAACTCCCTCGGGTTTGCTTGCAGCTTTTTGATAAAATCGAAAATGACGCCATGCGTGCTCCGACGCCCTACAACGTTCGCAAAACGATATATCCACGCCTGCATGTCGAAGGTGTGAGCGTACGCCGAAATCAGGGCTTCGCATGCGAGCTTCGAAGCGCCGTAAAGAGAGATAGGTATAAGCGGTCCGTAGTCCTCAGGCGTCGGGAGCTGTGTAGCTTCGCCGTAGACCGTGGAGGTGCTCGTAAAGACGATGCGACGGACATCGTTCCGACGCATCGCCTCCAGCACGTTGTAAGTCGCAACGATGTTATGCTTGAAGTGCACCTCGGGACGCTCGACGCCGACACGCACGTCAGGGTTTGCTGCCAAATGCCAGACCTCGTCCGCACCATCTAAGAGGGGCGTGATGTCGGAGGCGGAAGTCGCCAGATCCACCTTGTGAAACTCGAAATTCTCCCTTCGGAGATGCGGCTCTATGAACTTCAAGCTCCCTGAGCTCAGATTGTCCAGAACCACGACATCGGCACCACTCGCCATAAGTCGATCTACGACATGCGATCCAATGAAGCCTGCACCGCCGGTCACCACAATTTTCATCGCCTCTTATTAAGACTGACAACAAATAAATTCAGATGAGCATACGGCAGCTTGCGGTGGTCAGCGGGAAGGGCGGCACCGGCAAAACTTCAATAGTAGCGGTGTTTGCAGCGTTGGCTGAGCGCAAAGTGCTGGCAGACTGCGACGTTGACGCCCCGGACTTGCATCTCATTCTGAAGCCCGAAGTTCTAAGACGGGAGGAGTTTCGGGGCGCAAAGGTGGCGGTGGTGGACGGAGAAAAATGCACCGCCTGCGGGAGATGTGAGGAGTTTTGTAGATTTGATGCGATAGAGAAGGGAGAGGTGGACGAAATTTTATGTGAGGGGTGCGGCGTCTGCGTTGTCGTGTGCCCTGAAAAAGCAATAACGCTGCAAGAAAAGGTTTCGGGTTATGTGTTCCTCTCAAGGACGAAGTACGGTTTCTTGTCGCACGCCGTTCTAAATGCGGCGGAGGAGAATTCCGGAAAGCTCGTGACGGTGGTGCGGCAAAACGCATTGAGCGTCGCAGAGCGGGAGGCTTGCCGCTTGATACTAATAGATGGGCCGCCGGGCATCGGGTGTCCAGTCATCTCCACACTCAGCGGCGTCGACGCCGCATTGATCGTGACGGAGCCTACGGTCAGCGGGCTTCACGACTTGGAGCGTGTACTCCGGCTGGCTCGACACTTCAACGTACGCCCATTCGTCTGCATAAACAGATACGACTTGAATGCGGAAATGGCGGTCGAGATGGAAAGGTTCTGCGAGGCGGAGGGCGTGGAGGTGGTCGGCAGGGTTCCGTACGACGTGGCGGTGATGCGGGCGCTGGCGATGGGGAAGCCGGTCGTGGAATGCTCGCCACGCTCGCCAGCTGCCATTGAGATGAAAAGGGTGTGGGAGTGCTTGGAAGCGACACTAAGAGTGTAACTTAAGGTGTTCTGAGGAAGGTTGGAGGCGAGGCTGGAGCTTGGGATAATAAAATAAGCGCTGAAGACGCCTATGGCCACCAATCGTCAGTACCTGCGTTTTCATTTATGAATCGGAGCGCCTCTGGATCGTGAGCCTCTCCCGACCGGAGGCGGGGCTTCACTTTAAGCCTCCCCGCCTCAGGTTTTAAGTATAAAACTTTTCCCACCCACCCCTACTTCATCTCCCTACTGAAGTGGGGAGCTTTCGTAGCGACATTTTGTAAAGGTAATACACTACTCTGCTCCAAATGAGCTCTGGAGGCAGGGAGCCGCAATGGAGGGGCGGTACTTTCGAAGCCTGCGGGGAGGCGTCAATGGTGTCGTCAATAGGGGATTCGCTGGGATATTACCGGTCTGCGACACCGCCGCTGCTCAACGTGATGCTAAATAAGCATTGAAGTCGCCTGCTTCCTTGCCCGTTAAGATTTCGACCAGAGGCTTGTGCGGGAGACGATAATTCTTAAGAGATGCGGGTTAGCCCTCGTTCATTTTGTGGGGCTAGCTATCGATTTACCTTCAGTCGCTAAGAGGGCTCGTCCTGAGGGGGCGGGATGATTAGGGGGTTGGAGGCAGTTAATTTTCCGAAGATAATGTGAGTTCGGAACGAGCCGTGGGTATATCCTTCGGCGGGGCTGCGTGCCGAGCCGGAGGCACGGCACACCTCCCAACCTCCCCCGGGAAGCCCCTTGCTGAGCGAGGGAGGAGGTCACACTCCTTGCGGGCTGGAAGCCTCTAGGGGGAGGAAGCCCCCGAAACATTTTATTCCCTCTCCTAATTTTTCGATGATTCGGTCAGCTAAATGCTGACCGGACGGCTCCTGACCGAGCCGATGCGTCTCCGCAAGCCCGCCCGTCCCGTGTCGGGAACCTCGCCTAGGCGGAGGCAGGTCAGAAAGACCAAGCAAGGAGGTGCCTTTCACGGTGAAGCCGTAGTGGTCACGAGGTCTGCTGAGACGTCTTCCCTTTTCTCTTTTCAGCACCCCCTCTTGGACTAACTGTAGTGGTCACGAGGTCTGCTGAGACGTCTTCAGGGCTCACAGCTTGGACAATGCGGTTTTCTGGACCTTCTCGTATAAATGCCGTCCCCGACGACCATCTACCGTCGGGCGCCGCTGCGTCCACGACGGTTTGAATGAGAATATATAATCCCGCAGCGGCGATGCCAAAGAAGATCAGAGCTGGCACGGCGAGCGGCACGACAAGAGCTGCTGTTCTCATGCAGCCCCGGCAAGGGACCGCCATCGAGGCGCGCGCAAGGTCTGGCATAAAAGCTTGTATGCAACACAAGCATCGCCTTGCGTCACCTTTTTATGTTATGAATTTATATTCATTAGTGGGGGGAAACGTGAGGGTGTGCGTGACCGCAACTTCGGATGGTCTGGACGCGCAAGTCGATCCAAGGTTCGGACGCTGCCAGTATTTCGTGATTGTGGACTCTGAGACCATGGAGTTTGAAGCCGTCCGTAACGAGAGCGCCGACGCCCCCGGCGGCGCCGGCATTCAGGCTGCGCAGACCGTAGTGAGTCTCGGCGTCGAAGCTGTCATCACCGGAAATGTCGGACCCAACGCCTTTCAAACGCTCTCAGCGGCGGGCATAAGAGTTTTTACAGGCGCGCACGGCACCGTCAAGGACGCCGTCGAGATGTTCAAGCGTGGCGAGCTCAGGGAGGCGGGCGGTGCCACAGTCGCCCCGCACTTCGGCATGAGCTTCGGCGCGTCGCCGCCTTCAATGCCGCAATCAGCGACGATAAAAACGCCATCAGCTCAGCCGCCCACACCGCCACAAACTTGGATGCCACCACTCACGTCGCCGGTGCCGCCAGCTTTCGGTCCAGGCTTTGGAGGGGGCGGCAAGGGCTGGCGCAGAGGGGGATGGCGCGCCACCGCGATGGCGAGCGGCGAGCCGCCGCAAACTGACATGCAAGAGCTGAGAGAGCGGATTGAGAGGCTTGAAAAAGAGTTGAAAGAAGTTAAGGACATGATAAGAAGGTTAAAGAGCTAAGGAGGTGGTGTCATGCCCCCATGGGGTAGAGGTTGGTGGCGAGGTTGGGGCTGGCGTGGCAACCCATTCCCGTTCTGCCGGTGGTTCCCGTGGTTGCCGCGCTGGTGGTGGACCGGCATTTACGGTCCGATAACGCCGTGGATGCCCTCAGCGTGGTGGACCTACTGGTGGTGGTAATGTGAAAGGGATGCGAGGAAATATGGGAAGAGGCAGGTGCAGGAGGCGCGGGCAATATGGCGGCATGTGGGCAGGTCTGATGCCGGCGCCGCGCCGCTGGATGCGAGATGCGACTGCAGCCTTCGCAGCCGTAAGGCGAAAAGGACGGGGACGCCGTATTGTAGACTGGAGGTGGTAACATGGCAGGACGTGGCGCAGGCATGGGCAGGGGTGCTGGCAGAGGCGGCGGAGGCTGGGGCGGTATGGGTCGTGGACCCAGCGGCGAGTGCGAGTGCCCGAACTGTGGGCATCGCATCCCGCACCAGCGTGGCGTGCCGTGCCGGCAGATGACCTGCCCGAAGTGCGGAACCCCCATGGTTAGGGCGGTGTAGGAGGTGGTTAAAAATGCCACCGTGGCTTCCATGGTGGTGGGCATCGCCGTGGTGGTTCTCGTCGTGGTGGCAGCCGTGGTGGCAGCCGTGGACGTGGCTGTGGACGTGGGGTCCCCCAGGGGCGTTGAGCAAGGAGGACGAGATACGAATGCTGGAAAGCGAGAAGGCAGCGCTCGAAGCGAGACTGGAGGAGATCGAGAGGAGGCTTAAGGAGTTAAAAGAGTAGGGAGGTGGTGGAGGTGCCGTTCGGGCTCGGACCCCTCGGCTGGTTCCTCTTCCCGTGGTGGATGCCCTACTGGTGGCCCTGGTGGGCGTACTGGTGGACGCCCTACTACTACGGCTGGCGCTGGTGGGCGGCGTACTACCCGTACCGCCTGCCGTGGGCGTGGATGTGGACGCCATGGTGGTACTGGTAAGCCAAGCAAGATAAACTAAACTGAAAGGAGGTGATGCGGATGGGCTACGGCTGGAGATGGATGTTTAGACTGACTGGACTTCCAGGCTGGCTGCGGTTTGGCTTCTCGCCGGGCTGGCTCGGCAGAAGCCCAACAGGACTTCCGCCAGCGGCAGGCTACATCCTGCAAACTGGACAGCTTCCGCAGTTTCTCTCTTACCTGCAGACGCAGTTCCCAGCGCCTACGACGCCCCCGACAACACCACCAACCGCAACGGCAACACCACCGACCGCAACGCCACCGCAGCCGCTCTGGTCACCACCGCCGATGAGCAGGGAGCAAGAAATCGCAATGCTCGAGGCGCAGGCGAAATCCCTTGAAGAAGCGCTGTCGCAGATAAAGAAGCGACTTGAAGAGCTTCAAAAGTAACTTTTTTTTATTTTCCCCCTTCTTATTTTAGAGCTATGGACGAACTTGAGGCAATTCGCAAAAGGAAATTGCAAGAGCTTATGGCGAGAGCGTACCGCCCGAAGTTCAGAGTCGCAGTCCCTACATACAGAGGGGGACTCGACGACCTCGTCTGCGAGCACTTCGGCAGGGCGCCGACGTTCACCATTGTGGATCTAGAAACAGGCGACGTGGAAGTCCTGCAAAATTACAGCGAGCATTTCGGCGGCTCCGGATACCCGCCCGAGATTCTAGCAGAGAAAGGCGTCTCTGTAGTCTTATGTAAAGGTTTAGGTCCGAAAGCACTTGCGATGTTCCGACAATTTGGCATCGAGGTTTATGTCGGCGCAAGTGGCACCGTCAGGGACGCCATACGGGACTTCCAAACCAGAATGCTTAAGGAAGCTTCTGAAATGGACACCTGCAGGGAGCATAGGCATGGGCACGGACACGGGAATGAGCGCCACTTCTGGCACTTCTGATGATAATCTCAGTGGCGAGCGGGAAGGGAGGTACTGGGAAAACTACGGTCGCTGTTAATCTTGCACTCTCGCTTTCTTCAGCCGGCGAGAACGTTGCGTTACTTGACTGTGACGTAGAAGAGCCGAATGTTGCCCTTTTCTTAAAGCCCGAAATTATTGAGACCAAAACAGTCTGCATAAAGACGCCGAGGATTTTAAAGGAACGTTGCGACTTCTGCGGCGCATGCTCAAAGTTTTGCGAGTTCAATGCGCTTTTCGTGGTGCGTCCCGTGCCAGAGCGCAACGTGAGCGGCGACGTCCTCGTCTTCCCACAGCTCTGCCACGGCTGCGGCGGCTGCGCCATCGTATGCGAGCGGAACGCAATCATCGAGGACGAGCGGGCGGTGGGTGTCGTGAAGAAGGGGCTTGCTCACGTCAATGGCGGAGAGATTTTCGTCGCCTACGGCGAACTTAACGTCGGTGAGCCTATGCCCGTGCCTGTAATAAAGGCTGTGCGGAAGGCGGCGTCCGTTCAGCACGCCATAATCGTGGACGCCCCGCCCGGCACGGCATGCCCCATGATCTTCTCAGTCCTCGGCAGTGATTTCTGCATCCTTGTCACAGAGCCGACGCCTTTCGGCTTATATGACCTGAAGCTGGCGGTAGATACGCTAAATAAGCTGGGAATCCCGTTTGCCGTCGTTCTTAACAAGAGCGGTGAGGGTGATGCCCTAATAGAGGAATTCTGCACGCAGGAAGACATTGAAATCCTGATGAAAATACCTCTCGACCCTGAAATCGCAAGGCTGTATTCGAAGGGGGTGCCTTTCGCTTCAGAGCTGGAAGAGTGGAGAGCTGAGTTCTTGAAGCTTTACGAGCGTGTTCTTGACTCACTCAAGCGATAAATGGCTGCTGAACCGATCTAAAACCATGGTGCGGGTGTATTCGGCTCAACATGGGGAGGCGAGGAGCGGGGCGGAAGACCCTGCCCGCCCGCTGACCGACAAAGGGAAGGAAGATGCAAAGAAGGTAGCTAATTACGTTTCAAAATTTGTTCGTGTCGAGCGGATTTTGCACAGTGGGAAATTGAGAGCAGTACAGACCGCTGAAATCATGGCTGACGCGCTAAAGCCTCCGAAAGGCGTGGAGCAAACCGATACACTGGAGCCCTAGCTGACCTGAAGGTCTGGGCTGGACGGTTGCGAAATGCCGACGAGGATATAATGCTCGTGGGACACCTCCCGCACCTCAGCAAGCTCGCAAGCTCCTTCTTACCGGAAAGGACGACGTAGAGCCAATAAAGTTTAAAATAGCAGGCGTCGTTTGCTTGGAGCGAGGCGAAGAGGGGAAATGGTCGCTGCTGTGGATGGTGACGCCTGAAACTATCAGCGTTGAGGGGGCGTAAAGTCCTCAGGACAGGTGTGGCAAGAGCCGCTCTTCAGCGCAACGTCCCGTCGCTTTGGCAGTCTACAGCTAGGGAGCTAACCTTGGTCTGTTTTCCACTTCCCCAGATTTTCATCCTTATGCGGATCACCGCCGAAGTAGAAGTCTAAGCTGGAAATGTGTTTCTTGCCCCTCTCATGAGCTCTGCAATACCGACGACGAAACCTCATACTTTAATCCCCGCGTAAAACTACTGTTTATCAAAGGGGCGGACGCAAAACCGGCGAATTTGCGGGAAACCCGCCAAGATGGCATCTGGGATCGTCACGCCGGTAATACGAACTTGCGGGGCGGTGTGAAAAATGCCCAGAGCGACGGTTTAAGGCTGGCGGGCGGAGTCGCACCGGACGCTCCCCCCCACGAACTCGCTGAAGTCGTGGAAAACTCGGTGTGACGCCCGTAAACGCAGAGAAAGCCGTGCGAAGAGAGTCTAGGTTCTTTATATATGGGGGCGGGAACCGACGATGCGAGTGAAAAGCTTTATATGGAGCCCCCGCATAACCGCAAACCAAGCACGAGCAAAAGAAACGCGCCTGAAGAAATCAGACCAAGGTGGGATTGAAAGAGCGTAATTAGATTGACGGTTTCGAGGGTTGTGAGGGAAGAAATCAGACCAAGGTGGGATTGAAAGCTTTCTCGTCTAACCGCCACAAGTTCTCTCTTATTTTGTGAAGAAATCAGACCAAGGTGGGATTGAAAGTCGTGAGCCAGCAGGAACGCAAGCACCCGCTTGTCCGAAGAAATCAGACCAAGGTGGGATTGAAAGACGATTAGAGAGAAAAGCAGTAAAACCGCAACAAGAGAAGAAATCAGACCAAGGTGGGATTGAAAGGTGCAACTACATCGTGTCTGCCTTGCTTGTTTGCAGGAAGAAATCAGACCAAGGTGGGATTGAAAGAGTCGGTTAGTGTCGGCAGATACGTTAGTAAAGCTTGAAGAAATCAGACCAAGGTGGGATTGAAAGGTGCGGTCAAGCATCAGCATGAGCGTTTCGGTCCGGAAGAAATCAGACCAAGGTGGGATTGAAAGGCATCGGTTATCACTTGGCGGCATGTCGGCGAGCCAGAAGAAATCAGACCAAGGTGGGATTGAAAGCGGCAAGAATCCTGCTCGGCATCTTCGGGATAGCCTTGAAGAAATCAGACCAAGGTGGGATTGAAAGGACGTTATAGAAGCATACTGCCGCCAGCTCCGCCAGAAGAAATCAGACCAAGGTGGGATTGAAAGCGACCTGCTCCTGAACTTCGACGAGGCTCCAGTCGCCGAAGAAATCAGACCAAGGTGGGATTGAAAGGGTGTTTTACGGCTTTCACCCTACCCAGAAGGAACTCGAAGAAATCAGACCAAGGTGGGATTGAAAGAGAATGATGACAAGCTTGTCCAACACACTCACCTCGAAGAAATCAGACCAAGGTGGGATTGAAAGTGATCATGCTGAAAGACAGGCGGAGGATGCAATCATGAAGAAATCAGACCAAGGTGGGATTGAAAGTGTCAAGTGCAGTTGATTTAGGGGTTGGGTCAAAGTGAAGAAATCAGACCAAGGTGGGATTGAAAGCAAAGTAGCGGTCAAAGAAGGATATGTTTACGAATAAGAAGAAATCAGACCAAGGTGGGATTGAAAGAATGTCATGGTAGGTGAGATTTCATCTCCCTATCGTAGAAGAAATCAGACCAAGGTGGGATTGAAAGGGAGCATTCTTGCATTTTCGTAGTCCTCCATCACGGAAGAAATCAGACCAAGGTGGGATTGAAAGAAGTTCAGATACGGCACTCTGTGCACGCCGACGATGCGAAGAAATCAGACCAAGGTGGGATTGAAAGCAGGGAGAACGACGGATGTGTCGTCGTGCCGCTGAGCGAGAAGAAATCAGACCAAGGTGGGATTGAAAGCTTGAATGCCGACGAGCAAGTCCGAAACCTCGTAATTCCGAAGAAATCAGACCAAGGTGGGATTGAAAGACGCAGCCCTGACGTGGCACGCCCTCTCCACGTTTCGAAGAAATCAGACCAAGGTGGGATTGAAAGCGCCGAACTTCTTTGCGACCTCCTTGAGCGTTTCGCGAAGAAATCAGACCAAGGTGGGATTGAAAGTCAAGCACGCTTCGATCTTCGCAACTCTGTAAACGAGAAGAAATCAGACCAAGGTGGGATTGAAAGTCTGGCAAAGGGATTCTGTGTCCTCGATAGCGCTTGGAAGAAATCAGACCAAGGTGGGATTGAAAGCCGCTCCACGCGTGGGGAATTCGCAACTGGAGTGACGAAGAAATCAGACCAAGGTGGGATTGAAAGGAGCTCGTCCTCCTCGACCTTGAAGCTGATGGAGAAGAAGAAATCAGACCAAGGTGGGATTGAAAGCGTTCGCAAGAGCGAGCCACGCCGGCACGTAGTTCTCGAAGAAATCAGACCAAGGTGGGATTGAAAGCCTGCGGAACTCGTTCAAGCGCTCGTGGACTCGCAAGAAGAAATCAGACCAAGGTGGGATTGAAAGGTAGAAATAGGCGACATCATTCGGGTCGCACCTGAGGAGAAGAAATCAGACCAAGGTGGGATTGAAAGATCAAAGACCAACAATAGTGCAGTTTAAAATTTGATGTGCATGTTGATGTGCAGGTGATTTGAGTTCGTTTTGAGCGAGGACGCTTAAAAACGCTCATAGCCCATCCTCACTATCCATAACGCGAGCGGCGTTCCATGCCGCTAACTACCATCAAGGCCCAAGTATCTCCGGGGGCGCCCCCGCAAGCCTCATCAAAGCTTCCTTCTCGACGAAATGGAGATCGCCGACCGCAACGAGCGTGTGCGGCGGCTCTCCGAAGTCGTACTCCTTAAGCGCCGCAGGCAGATCCGCCCGCACTATCGGCTTCTCCGCTCCCGCTCTTGCGATGCCCACGAACGGAATGCGCCCGATATTACAGGTCGCCTCGCCCCGCCGCCGCTTCTGCGCTTCGATGCCGAGGAGCAGCTCTATGCCCTCACGAATCGTCATCGAAACGTCGAGGAGGAGCAGCGTGTGCAGCCCGTGCTTCCTGTTGAGCATTATCGTGTCGTAAGGCGTCTCGGGGATGCGTCCCCTGTAGGGCGGAGCTATCGTCGCGGACTTCCCGAACTTGTAGCTCTGCAAGCCGCAAATCCCGGGCGCCGCCGAGTATATCGACGGCGCGTGTATCACTCTCGTCTCGATACCCATGTCGATAGCTCGCAGCCTTAGATCTATGTGCGTCGTCGCCGCCATCGGGTCGCCGCCGCACAGCAGTACAACCTTCTTCTCCCTCGCCTCCCTCAGAATCACCTCCTCCGCCCGCTTCTCCACATCCTCCCTCGTGAGCACCCTTATCCTCCTGCCCAACGCCGCCTCCAGCCTCTCAAGCGTCGTGCCTGCGAGCCTCGACGTGTAGAACTCCGCAAAGACGACATCAGCCTCACGCACCGCCCTCAAACCCTTCAGCGTGATGTCGGCTTCGTCGTGCAAGCCGAGCCCCACAAACGTCAGCATCTCAAGGACGCCCGGTTTTGGCGGCGTAGCATGAACTAGACGAGCCTCGCCACGAGCTCGCCCCGCCGCACGCCGACGCTCCTTGCGACGGGCTCGCACTTCGCCCTGAAAACGTATATCAGCCTGCCTTCAAGCTTCTCATCAAACTCCGAGAGCGCCTCGTAGTTGCCCATGCCCTTCGCAAGTATCAAAAAGCTGTCGTCCCAGAAAATTTTCAGGAACGCCTCATCCGCCTCCTCCAAGCAGACGCCGATGCACGCGCCGCTCGGCACGACCTCCGGGATTTTCAGCCCACGTCGCCGCAGCTCCGCCTCGTAGCTGCGAAGCTCGTCCGCGGTCGCATCGTTCAGCACCGGCGCGCTCTTCGGCGAGAGCACCACACGCTTCCCCATGCCCTCAAGGGCGTTCGCCACGAAAACGTCAAATATTATCTCGCCGGCGTTGTCCGTCAGGTACAAAACCCTGTCGTAACGCTCGAACGCCCCCCTTATCTCCACAAGGTTCGAATTCAGCTTCTCGGAAAGCACGCTGCGAAACTCTCTTTTGAAAGTCTCGTCGTCGAAGCGGTGATCTTTGACACCGTACTCCATGGAGTTCGCCGCCGCCGCTATCCTCATCAGGGCTTCGAGCTTGTCCTCGCTGCTCTTGTAAAACTCCACAGCCGCCGGCAGGATCTCGAGCGCAGTTCGGTAACTCCTCTCCTTTATCTCAGAAAACACGTCCCTACGGCTGAATTTCTGTATGATGCGCTCGCGCTGCGTGCCGACGAGCGACGGCGGGGCGTCCTCGTAATGCTCCAGCAAAAACACGAGAAGTTCCCTCAGCGCCCTCTTCTTGGCTTCTTCGTTCCCCTTCCCAAACGCAAGGTCGCACTCGAATTTCGCCCTGTCGAAAAGGCAGGGTATGCAGTCGTATTGGAGCTTCATAAATTACTGTCTCTTGCCGAACTCCTCGACGGCGCTCACGAATATCTTTATCTTCTCGGCGGGCGTCTCGATCCAGAAGTCGCAGCCCGGTGAAACCATGTCCACGCCCTCGTCGATGGCTCTCTTCACGAACTTCCTTATCAGCTCGGCGTCGCCGGCATGTATGACCTGCTTCGCCGGGATGTTCCCGATGATCGGATAGCCCTTCTTCACAGAATCTGCCTTCTCTCTTGCAACACTAACCCTCGTACGCTCGTCGAAGACTATCGCGTCAGCGCCGACCTTCACCATGTCCTCGATGATCATCTCGGTCCTGCCGCAGATGTTAAGGACGGTCTTGCACCCCTTTATCGAGCCGATAAGCTCTTTGAGGTAGGGACCCACAAACTCCCGCCACGCATCCGGCGAGACGTTGTCCATGGAGCCGCCCATCTCGTGGAACGTTATTATGTCGGCGCCCGCCTCCTCGTAAACCTTCGCAATCTCGATGTACTTGGGCGTCGCCGCCTTCATGAACTCATGCACCTTCTGCGGCTCGCTTCTCGTCCACATCATGAACTTCACAGTGTCCACGAGATAACTGCTGAGGCTCGTGAACGGCGGCACCATGAAGACGTTCACCGGCACCTTCCCGCCGAACTCCTCCTTCAGCATTTTTATAGCTTTCTCGACGACTTCCACACGTTTTAACCTCGGAAAACCGTCAGGCACGAAGAAGTGCGCAGGATCATCAAGGATGAAACGCTTGCTCATCGGCCACAGGAAACGCCCCTTCTTCGCAGCCCGCTCCTTAAAATCAATGGGTGCGCCGAAGACCTCAGCCTCGATCGTCATGTCAAACGGGATCGACACGTTGTCCAAGCCGCAGATCCTGTGCGCAGCGGCGCCGAGCTTCGCCATCTTCTCAGCGTCCTTATGCGCATCCGGGAAGAATGCACCGGTCGCCTCCATGAACTCCCTTGTCGCCGTCGAAACCGTGTTCACGCACGGCAGCCTGTCGATCTCGTCCTTACGCCCCTCCAAGACCGCCATCACACGCTCGTAAGCATTCATCCCAACACCCCTCTCCCCCCTTTCCCCTTAACCCTTTAAAAGCATTGCGTCTCAGGTTCGACCGGGTGTAACATTTAAGGTTGGAGGTGACAAAAGCAGAGGCATGGACTTCAAAGTCAAAAAGAGCATCGCCGAAATTAACGAGAAAATAAAAGACGGCAGCGTTTCGGTGGTGACCGCGGACGAGATGGCGGCGCTCGTCCGTGAGCTCGGCGCGGAGAGGGCAGCCCGCGAGGTGGACGTGGTGACGACGGGGACGTTCGGCGCTATGTGTTCGAGCGGCGTGTTTCTGAACTTCGGGCACGCCGACCCCCCGATCAAAATGCGGCGGGTCTGGCTGAACGGCGTCGAAGCCTACGCCGGAATCGCGGCGGTCGACGCGTACCTCGGGGCGACGCAGCCCTCAGAACGCAACCCCGAATACGGCGGCGCCCACGTCATCGAGGAGCTGGTCGCCGGCGAGGAGATAGAGCTGCGGGCGGTCGCGCACGGCACCGACTGCTACCCCCGGAAGAGCATCGAGACCGAAATCACCCTCGCCGACCTCAACCAAGCCGTCATGGTCAACCCCCGAAACGCCTACCAGCGGTATAACGCGGCGACGAACTCCTCAGACCGCACACTCTATACATACATGGGCACGCTGCTCCCCAACTACGGGAACGCGACGTTCTGCGGCGCCGGGGCGCTCTCGCCCCTGTGCAACGACCCGGAGTACGAGACGATCGGCGTGGGCACCCGCATTCTCATCGGCGGCGCCCACGGGTACATCATCGGCGCCGGCACCCAGCACGAACCTGTGAAGGGGAAAGGCACCCTTATGGTGATAGGGGACTTAAAGGAGATGAAGAGGGAGTTTTTGAGAGCTGCAGTTTTCTACAAATACGGCGTCACGCTCTATTTGGGCATAAGTGTCCCAATACCCATATTAAACGAGGAAATTGCAAAACGCACCGGCGTCTCCGACGCCGAAATCGTCACTGAAGTCATCGACTACGGGGTTCCGAGAAGAGATCGCCCCGTGGTCAGAATGGTGACGTATGCGGAGTTGAAGTCGGGGAGCATAGAGATCGAAGGGAGAGAAGTGCCGACGGCGCCGCTTTCGAGCTTCTACATGGCGAGGCGGGTCGCGGAGGAGCTGAAGCGGCAGATAGAGCGCGGCGAGTTCCTGCTAACAGAACCGGTGGCGAGGTTGCCAACCGTAGGCGAGACGAAGCCCATGAAGCAGACGAGAGAGCTGCCCTTGGTCAGGGACGTCATGTCCAGAGAGTTCAAGGTGGTGCGGGAGGATGCGAGCTTGGAAGACGTGGCGAAGGCGATCGTCAAGGGCAAATTCACGCACATACCGGTGGTGGATGCGAAGAACAAGCTCGTGGGCATCGTCACCGCCTGGGACATCTCCCTCGCTGTCGCTTTTAAGTACAACACTCTTGATAAGATCATGACGAGAAGAGTGGTAACTGCAAAGCCGGACGAACCTGTGGACATCGTCGTACGCAAATTTGAGCAGTTCGACATTTCCGCAATGCCCGTCGTCGACGACGAAGGACACGTCTTGGGGATGGTGACTAGCGACCAGATAAGTAAGCTCGTTGGCAGGTGAGTGGGATGAAGCTGCTTTTAAGGTTCCCATCACATCTGCACGAGCGCCCGTACACCGCCGAGATCATCCTCGAAACCGGCGCAAAAATAAACATAGACCGAGCATACGTAGACGCCGTCCACGCAGAAGTGGTTGTCGACGTTCCGGATGACAAGGCGAGGCGAGTCGTTGAGCTCTTTAAGGAGCGGGGCGTCGAGGTGCGAATTCTAAAAAAGCTGATCGTCTGGGACGAAACGCGATGCGTGCACTGCGGCGCCTGCGTCTCTATATGCCCGAAAGGCGTATTCCGCTTCGACGCCGACTGGCGAGTCACCCTCGACGAAGGCAAATGCGTGCAGTGTGGCGTCTGCATAAACGCCTGTCCAATGCGGGCTTTAGCGCTGTTCTACGGCGAAGGCGAGCGGGTTAAACAACAAGAATAGGCGTGCCCAGTAGAGGATCGTCAGGACGCAAACGGTGAAGCTACATGGACGTGCTGAACTTTGTCAAAATGCACGGAGCAGGCAACGACTTCATCCTCATAGATGACCGCGGCGAGAGGATACCCGAAGAAAGGAAAGGCGAACTAGTCCGGCGGCTCTGCGTCCGCCGCTTCTCGGTCGGTGCCGACGGGGTTCTCTTCGTGTGCCGCTCCGAACGCTGCGACGTGCGCATGCGCGTATTCAACGCCGACGGCTCCGAGGCGGAGATGAGCGGGAACGGCATCCGCTGCTTCGCAAGATACGTCTACGAGCGGGGCATCGTGCGCAGGCGGAGGTTCGACGTCGAGACGCTGGGCGGCGTCATCACACCGGAAGTCTTGGAAGACGGAGCCGTCCGGGTCTTCATGGGACGCCCCTCTTTCCAAATGCTCAACGAAGATTTCCATGTGGAGGGCTACGGGCATTTCAAGCTGACAGCACTGAGCATCGGCAACCCGCACGCCGTCCTGATAGTCCGCAGCTTCGATGAGGTCGACGTTGCCGGACTAGGACGGGCGATAGAATGTCACAAAGCCTTCCCGAACAGGACGAATGTGAACTTCGTCGTGATAGACGGCGAAAACGAAATAAGCGTGCGCACCTACGAGCGGGGCGTCGGTGAGACGCTATCCTGCGGAACTGGCTCGACGGCGTCGGCGCTCACACTTGCAAAACTTCACCTCGTGGACACACGACGCCCAATACTCGTGCATACGCAAGGCGGCGACCTCACAGTCGAAGTCCTAGGCGATGCCGAGAACGGCGCCTATCTGACAGGCCCTGCGGAGGAAGTCTTCGAAGGACGCATAAAGCTCGGTCGCCTTCTGCATGAGCACGCCCTTAGGTTCGCTTGAAAGTGCTTTTAAGTCTCAGCTCAAACAAGCATTGATGAATGAAAGCGGCGTGCGGAGAACTAAAAACGATATCGTCATGTTCGAAAAGAATCTAAGGAAGCTGCTCTCCGCATCAAGCTCCGAATTAAAGGCGGAACAAAAGACGATAATAGAACTTGCCACGCGTTATTGTGAAGACGCTCGCTTTTATTTGGAGCGTGGCGACGTGCTGACGGCATTCGGTTGCATAAATTACGCCCACGGGCTTCTTGACGCTGTGAGAATAGAAATGAAACTTTGGGACGTGGAGGATGAAGAGGGCGGCGAGGGCAGCTGAGCGAAAATGAAAGGCAAGCTGAAAAGCGCACCTGAGGTGGAAAAAAAGCTTGGTATAAAATTTTACTTCACAGCTGAAAATGGCATAGGCGGTAGGATAAAAACGGTGCCTTTGGATTTTCACGTCAAAGAAATAACCGACTGGACGGCGTCCGACGAGGGCGGCTACCTGATCCTGCGGGTGACGAAGGAGAACTGGGACACTTTGCAGCTGGTGAAAGAGCTCGCATCCGCACTCAGGATCGGGACGAAGCGAATAGGCTTCGCCGGCACTAAGGATAAGTTCGCAGTGACGACGCAAAAAATGAGCGTGTGGGGCATCTCTGAAGATGACATCAAAAAAGTAAGACTCCCAAGAGTCGAAATCGAAGTCTTAGGGCGCTCTAAGAAGCCGGTGGCGCTGGGGGACCTACGCGGAAATGAGTTCGACGTCGTGATCCGAGACGTGAGCGACGCTCCTGACGAGGTTGAAGCTAAGGTGAAGGCAATAGCCTCCAAGATTTCAGAAGCAGGCGGCGTCCCTAACTTTTTTGGCGTGCAACGCTTTGGCACGAGCCGCCCTATCACCCACATCGTAGGCAAGCACCTCGTACGCGGCGACCTGCAGGCAGCAGTCCTAACATACCTCTCGGAAATCTTCCCTGGAGAAAGTGACGCCGCTAAAAACGCAAGACGCCTCTGCGCCGAAGGGAAGTTCAAAGAGAGCCTGAAACAAATGCCGCCGTTCCTGCGTTATGAGAAAGCGATACTTAACGTCCTCGTCAAGGATTCCAATGACTTCCTCGGAGCGCTACGCTCGTTACCTGCGAGCTTGCGCAGGATGTTCGTGCACGCTTACCAGTCTTATCTGTTCAATTTAACGCTCAGCTACCGCCTTGAGGCGTGCGCCGAGCTCGGCGTGCCGTTCGCAGAAGCACTTGTCGGAGACATCGTCTGTTATCGCGGCGCAGACGGCTCCCCGGACGTCAACAAGACAGAAAAAGTCACTGAAAGTAAGCTGGAAGGCGTGAATCGTCTCGTAAAACGGCAACGCGCTTTCGTCACCGCCCCACTTTTCGGTTATGAGACGGAGCTTGCAGACGGCTTGCAGGGCGAAATCGAGCGGCGAGTATTAGATAAGGAAGGCGTAGCTCTTGAAGATTTTAAAATAAAGGCGGTCCCAGAGCTCGCATCCCGCGGCTGGCGACGTGAGATCCTCATGCCCGTTCGGGATTTGAAGTTCGAAGTAAGCAAAGATGAGCTGCACGAAGACAAGACGAAAGTGCGACTCCATTTCTCGCTACCGAAAGGAGGCTACGCCACTGTCGTCCTCCGGGAGTTCATGAAGGAGCGAGGCGTTATATTTTAGTTTATGACGAGCTTGGCACAAAAGGCTGACAATCACAATTACTCTTTGCGACGCCTTTCGAAGACAATTATATTACCTCTGCCGACTTTGATCTTCCTGATTAGACCTCTGTCCTCCAAATCCGCAAGCATCAGGCTGACCTTCGCCTCCGAAGCGTGATTCGCCCTCCCTCCTTCTCGATTATTGAAAGCACAAGCCGCAAGTCGCTCGGTAGCTCTCTCCACCCCTCCATCTCCACTCTCTCCACTTTTTCAACCTTTGTCCCCTTCTCCTCCCGCCTCCCAAGCCGCCCTAGAAGGCAACGCCGCAGCAAGGACGCCACCGAGCGCCGCCGCCACGACAACTGAACTCGGAAACGTCCCTTCGCCGAAAATGTCTTCGTCGAACTCCGGCACCTCGTCCCTCTTCGATAACAGGCAACATTATCAAATCAAGAACGAAATCTCCTTCTTCAGGCACGGTGATGTTCTCCTCGGTATAGTAAACTAGAGTTTCGTCTACGTAATACGTCGCCCGAATCTGATACCAGCGGGCAGGTTGAATGAGTATTCTGCGTTTTTCACCACCATCCGCTGTATCGGCGTGGAATTGACCTCGACGATGACATCGCTCAAAGGCTCGACCACTCATATTGTCCCGTGAACCACGCTCGCTGCCGCTGTCTGGAAAAGCAGCAAAAACAATAACGGCAGCGACAAGGTAAAAAAGGTGCTGTAAAGCTTTGAGTGCAAAAACTTTTGTAAAGCTTTATTCTGTCAAAACTCGAAAGAGTCGTTATTTCGCTCCTAAAATTACGGTCCTACAAGGGCTTTAGGATGGACGGCGTTACAGCGCCGCCGTCGCTAAGCTCTCAAACCGTTCGCTGTGGGGATCATAGCATTGACGCTCTGCACGCTCGTGGCGTTCGCTGCGCCCGCCGTGGCGGTCAGTAATGGCATCCACGAGAGGCCGACGCCCCCTGGTCCCGAACCTCTCGGTGCTAAGAGAGTAATGGTCGGCAACGGCACGCTCTATGCCGAGGGCAGCGGCGCGCCGCCATGCTATTCGGCACCGGCAACGTCACCTTAAAGGGCGTCGGGATGCTGCTCGTCGCCGGAGAGAACTTCCAGATAAGCGTCGAAGGCGACGGCAACGTCTGGACGTTCGGCTGCGTGAAAATTTACCTTCGGTCGCTAAGAAGGCTCCGTCCGACAGGACGGAGATGAATTAGGGGAGGTGGATGGGGGGCTGGTAGGAGGTAGTTAATTTTTATACTCTGAATATAAGTCTGCAACGAGGCCGTGGGTATATCCTGCGGTCAGGGCTGCGTGCTCAGCCCGAAGGGGGGCGCAGCTTGTGCTGCACACTCCCTAACCTCCCGAGGCTTCCGGTAGAAGCCTCTTGCTAAGCGAGGAGGAGGTCACAAGGGCAATGGCACCGCACACGTCGAAGGCACGGACGTGTTCATCCTCGCAAAAGTTCGAAACGGCACGCCCTTAGCTAGCGGCGAGGGCATAGCTATTCTCCGTGGTCGTGGCAACTTCGAGCCGCAGAAATGGCAATACCTCTGAAGCTGAGGAACTGAAGGAGGCTGCGAAGGAGTACATGCTTAAAGCTACGAGGCGGGAGCGACGAGATTCGCAAGCGCCAACAAAGACGACTTGAAGACGCTCCGCGCGGTAAATGTAGAGCTGCGGGCAGCTAACACATGTTTAATAAGCGCCCGTATCGTCCTAAAGCAGATGCTGCGTGCGGCGTTAGAAGAGTAAAAAGAAAGCGTACGCTTAAAGAATGGTCTCCAGTTCCGCCAAGTCTCGGATGACGTGCGTCGGTTCGTATTTTATCTTTACAGGCTCTTTCCAAATGAGAACGGAAGCGATGCCTGCACGTTTCGCGGCGAGGACGCCAAGCTGGCTGTCGTCCACAAGTATGGCGTTCTTCGTGTGCAGCTTGTGCAGTACAAGGTTGATATAATACGGGTTAGGTTTCCTGAAATCCAGATCTTCGAGACGAGAACCCCGCCCGTACCAGAACTTGAAGAACGGTGTCAGCCTGAAGTACTGCATTGCAAAGTCCACACACTCCTGCTGCGAGTCGCTGACAACCGCAAGCTCGTATTTTCTACTTAGGTACGAAATTACCTTTTTCGCATCCCTCACAAGCTTTATCTCACCCCTCTTCATAGCCTCGATCTTCGCCTCGATGACATCCTGCTCCCTGAAACTCCAGAAAAGCTCGCAGTCGAGCCCGAAACGCTTGCAAAATTCCAAAACGCCCTGCCTACCCCTGAGAATCAATGGCTTGAGAAAATACTCATTTATCTGATCTATAGTCAGCCTGATGCCAAACCTCGCAAGCGTCCGCTCGAAGGCATTGTACGCCCATTTGTATTCGATGTCGCCACTGCCCCGTGAATCGAGAATCGTGCCATCCATGTCAAGAATGACCACGTCGTAACGCATAGCTTTTCGTTGGTTTGTCCGACCTTATATACTTCTGCAGTCGACGCATCCGTTAGCTTAATAAGCAATACCTCGCTTCCAGCATCGAGTTGGCATAACGCCCGAACGGCATGCTTATCCGTTCCGCCTCCAAATTTCGCATGATGTACCTAACAAAAGAGGAGGAGCGGATCTACAACGGAGAAGCAGGTGAAAGCCTAAGGAAAGCAATGGAAATCCTTGTTGCGCTCGGCGATATAAACGAAGCGCCTCGTTTGATTCCAATAAGGAGCGCGCACATTTCAGGAGCTTCGTATAAGACGATCGGAGACGCATACGAGTTCGTCGAGAGTCTCGACGCAAAAGTAAAAGTGAAAACGACGCTCAATCCCATCGGAATGGACAGGGAACACTGGCAGGAGTTGGGCATCTCGGAAGAATTTGCGTTTAAGCAAATGGAGGTCCTCAAAGCTTATGAGAAGCTCGGCGTGCTCCCAGAGTGTACATGCACCCCATATCTAATTGGATATGCTCCGAAGCGAGGTGAGCACGTCTCTTGGGCGGAGTCCTCCGCCGTAATCTACATAAATTCCGTTCTAGGAGCTAGAACAAACCTTGAGGGCGCACCGTCCGCCCTCGCGGCAGCGCTCGTTGGGAAAACGCCGCTATATGGTCTTCATCTCGATGAAGAGCGGGCGCCGAGCATCCTCTTCGACATCAAATGCAAACTTTCCGACGCCGCCGAGTATGGGGCGCTTGGCTACCTTGTCGGAAAAATCGCAGGCGATAAGATTCCGCTCCTCAAGCTGAAGACGTCGCCAAGCGCGGACGAGCTAAAGGCGTTTTCAGCAGCGCTCGGCGCAACGGGCAGCGTCGGCATGTTCCATGCGATCAGGGGCGAAAAAGGCATAACCCCCGAAGCTCTTTCATACGAGATGCCTTCGGAAGTTGTGGAGATAGAAGAAAAAGACCTAAGAGAGTTTTTTGACTCTTCAATTCCCGAAGACGCCGTCCTCACCTTCGGCTGCCCCCACTGCTCCTCGCAGGAGCTGCGACGGCTCTGTAAGCTCCTGCGTGGCGCTAAACTCAGGCACGAGACGTTCGTATTCGTCGCAAGACGGCTCGCAGAGCGTGAGAACGCGGCAATAAAAGAGTTAAAGCGGCTCGGCGTAAGAGTTGTCTGCGATACGTGCATGGTGGTCTCACCGGCGTTCGAGCGCTTCTCCTGCATAGCCACGAACTCCGCAAAAGCGTTCAGATACGTGCCGAGCATGTGCGGCGCGAAAGCTTTATTAGTGAAGACCTCAAATGTTTCAAGATGTTTCGAAATATAGGAGGGGGGGATGCGAGCCGAGGATGCTGAGCTTCTGGAATTTGTGGTCGGAAACCCGCTCGTCAGGTCTTTGTTGAGGTTGCTGGATGCAGAGTGCGAGTGTGGCAAGAGGCTGAATGTCGCCCTCGATCTGTATGTCGGCGAGCGGGAGAGCGCCTGCGTGAAGTGCAGAGCCGCCGCCTCGGTAATCGCTAGGATTTTGAGGAGGGGCGGCAAGGCGCTCGGCATGGACGAGGACGCCGTGCGCGAGCGCTTTAAAGACAAGCACTGGCGCAAAGGCTTGATTTGCGTCCTCAAGGGCATCGAGAAGTTCGGCGTGCGCCGCCCCTTCGTCCCGGGCTCGCCGTTCCTCGTCGTCTGGGACTTCACATACAAGTGCAACTTGCGGTGTAAGCACTGCTACGCCGCCGCCCACCCTCGAGCCTCAAAAGAGCTGAGCACCAGAGACGCGATGCTCGTCGTGGACAAACTTGCAGACGCCGACGTTCCTATCCTCGCATTCTCTGGGGGCGAGCCGCTGATGCGTAAAGATTTCTTTGATATTGCAAGCTATGCGGCGGATAAAGGCATGTATGTGGGCGTCGCCACGAACGGCACGCTCATCAGCGAAGATGTTGCCGCTCGCATGCGCGATGCCGGCGTGAAGTTCGTCCAGATAAGTCTCGACGGCGCCAGCGCGGAGACGCACGATGCGTTCAGGGGCGTGAGCGGCGCGTTTGAAAAGACGCTTGAGGGCATTAAGAACGTGGTCGCCGCCGGCGACGACATCTTCGTAGATGTCTCCACGACGATCACGAGGTTCAACATCGAGGAGGTGCCCAAAATCATAGAACTTTGCGACGAGCTCGGCGTGCGCTGGTTCATGGGCTTTAACTTTGTGCCTTCGGGGCGTGGCGTCGAGATCGTGGAATACGACCTCAGCCCCGAGGAGCGAGAGACGCTCCTGAACACGCTTCTTGATAAAAGGGATGAGCTGCAAGCCCGGGGCAGCAGCTTGGATGTATTAACGACGGCGCCACAGTTTGCAAGAGTCGCCCTCCAAAGGCTTAAAGGCGATGAAGAAGAGATCGTCGTCCCGACGCACTTCTATAACCCTCGGCTCTCCGGTAAATTGCAAGGGCTTGCGGAGTTCATCGGCGGCTGCGGCGCCGGACGCTGCTACGTAGCTGTCGAGCCCGACGGCACGATCATGCCGTGCGTCTTCTTCAAACTCCCGCTCGGAAACATCATGAAGGTGGATTTCGAGGAGTTCTGGGCGAGTAACGAGGTTTTGAACGACCTCAGAGACCGCTCGAAACTTAAAGGACACTGCGGCGTCTGCAAGTTCCGCTATTACTGCGGAGGGTGCCGTGCCCGTGCTTACGGCTACACCGGTGACTACCTCGCCGGCGACCCCGGCTGCATACTTAATAGGTGAGAATATGCGGGTCGTGCTCGTCCAGCCGAATTCGGCGTCCGCCGTGAAGTCCGTGCTCGGCGCAACCGGCGTGCCCCTCGGCTTGGCTTATCTGGCGGCGACCCTCAGGGATGAGCACGACGTGAGGGTGGTGGATGCTCTGACGCTGGACTACACCCTAGATGACCTTCGCCGTGAGTTTAGGAAGTACGAGCCTGACGTCGTCGGCGTGACCGCGACGACGCCCGCAATCTACGACGCCTACGCCGTCGCAAGACTGGCGAAGAAGCTTAACCCCGAGGTCAAGACCGTCGTGGGCGGTCCGCACGTGACGTTCACCGCAGAGGAGACGCTCGCAGAGTGCGAAGCGATCGACGTCGTCGTTAGAGGGGAGGGCGAACTCACGCTTAAAGAGCTTTTGAGCGCTTGGGAGCGGGGGCTGCCGCTGAAGGGCGTCGGCGGGATAACGTTCAGGCACAAATCTAAAATAAGAAGCAATGAGCCACGCCCGCTCATGAAAAATCTCGATGAGCTCCCGTTTCCTGCGTACGACCTGCTACCCATGAAAAAATACGAAATTTCCGGACACAGGTTCGGTAACGTGATGACGAGCCGTGGTTGTCCGTTCAAATGCATTTTCTGTGCATCATCAACGCTATTTGGCAAGAAATGGCGAGCTCGCTCGCCGGAGAACGTCATTGATGAGCTCAGATTGCTTAGGGACGAATATGGCGTCCGAGAAATAGAGTTCTTGGATGACACCTTCACTCTCAGTAAGAAGCGTGCTGAGAGGATATGCGACCTGATGATAAGGGAGCGTTTGGAGATTTCATGGAGCTGTTCCTCCCATGTAAACACGGTAAGCAAGAAGCTTGCGGAGAAGCTGAAAAAAGCGGGGTGCCACAGCGTTTACGTCGGCGTGGAGTCGGGCTCGCAGCGGATCCTCGACATCATCGGGAAGAACACCACGCTCGAAAAGGCTGAGCGCGCCGTCAAAACCTTGAAGGAGGCGGGACTGAACGTCCTCGCATCTTTCATCATCGGCGTCCCCGGCGAGACCGTGAGCACGATAAAAAGCACGATAAGGCTCGCAAAGAAGCTAAAACCTACGTATGCGCAGTTCACGCTGTGCACGCCGTTTCCGGGAACGAAGCTCTTCGAGCTTGCCCTGAAAAGGGGGCTGCTGCTCACGAGGAACTGGGCGAGATACACGACGTTGGAGCCTGTAATGAGCATCCCCGGGATGACCGCAGAGCAGCTGAAAAAATGGCTTCGCAAAGCGTACTTGAGTTTTTACCTACGCCCCCGCTTCCTACTCGAACAGATATTGTGCAGGAGGTTCTTCGTGCTCAAAAAAGCTTTATTAGGAACTTTGGCATCATTAATGACAGAGGCAAGAGGAGAGAAACATGGCAGAAATAGTATTGACGGCTGACAAAACGTTAATGTCCAACTACCATGGGGGGGAGTTCTTAGGCTTTGCGGCGTGCGCCCCGGCTGCAATCCCCGAATACATCTATGAGAAGGTGTTCTGCCCGCCGGCGCCCGTGGACGACGACGGCGTTTCCGTGAAGTTTGCGCCCTGCGGCTTGCGCCGGATAGAGGCAGCACTCCTCGAAAACGGCTTTTCCCGAGATGAGGTCGTAGTTGTCCATCCCGACATGCTGGATCGAGCTGTGGACGAGCGGACAAAAGTTCTCGGCGTCTCGACGAACGACCCTCTCGGATTGGGTCCGGCATCCTCGACGTTCTCGAACCTCGCCGGCAAGGAGCCTTTCAACGCAATATCCTTTAGACGCTTGATGCGGAATCCCGTCATCCGAAAGCACCAGCTTAAGGTCATCGTCGGCGGTCCGGGGGCGTGGCAGCTTGAGGACGAACGTATCAGGATGAAATTCGATATAGACTGCGTGCTCGTGGGTGAGGGCGAGCTCGTGGCGCCTGAGCTTTTTAAAAAGGCAGTGAGCGGCGAGGAGCTGCCGAGATTCGTGCACGGCGAGGTCGTGCCGCTTGAAAAATTCCCAAAAATCAAAGGAGCGACTGTGAACGGGCTTGTTGAAATCGCCCGCGGCTGTGGGCGTGGCTGTAAGTTCTGCAACCCGACAATGTTAAAGTTCCGATGCCTACCGCTTGAGCACATCTTAGAGGAAGTGCGGCTGAACTTGCGGAAAGTCGGACGGGTCTTGCTACACGCTGAGGACGTGCTCCGTTATAAGGCAAACGGCGTCATCCCGAACGAACAAGCGGTCATTGAGCTTTTTGAGGCGGTGAAGCGGCTCTACATTGAAGAGAACCGCCCGCTAGACATCGGAATTTCACATTTTGCCCTCGCATCCGTCGTTGCGAAGCCCGCCCTCGTGAGGGCGCTGAGCGAGATCCTAGAGGTGGGCACGAGAGAAAACCCTTGGGCGTCTGGGCAGACCGGTATCGAGACTGCTTCAGAAAGGCTCGTTGAAATGCACATGCAGGGCAAAGTGCGCCCCTTCAAACCCGAAGAGTGGCGAGAGGTGGTCCTTGAAGCGCACGAAATTCTCAAAGAGAACCACTGGGTGCCGTGCTCGACGCTCGTCATGGGCTTGCCGAAGGAAGGTGCGAAAGACGTCCTCAAGACCATCGAGCTCGTTGAAGACCTTCGTGCATATAAGTCTTTGATAGTGCCGCTGTTCTTCGTGCCTATCGGAAATTTGACCGACCAGAGCTTTTTCACGATGAAAAAAATGTTACCAGAGCACTGGATGCTCTTCGCCACGTGCCTGAAGCACGATTTTAAATGGGTTTACACGCTCATTGATGAATACTTCAGGATGACACGGCTAGCGACACCAAAAGTCGCTGCCATTAAATTCTTCACTAAGTACATGGAGCGGAAGCTCAAGCCCTACATCAAAGACATGGAGCAGGGGCTGAATCCGTTGGACTCGCTAAAATAGGAAAACCTTCACCAATTCTCCTTGTTCGACCCCTTCTTTCTCCTCAGGAATCAATAGGAAGCCGTCAGCCCTCGTCACGGAGGAGAGCACGCCCGCCCCGCTCGTCCGTATCGGGGTAGCGTACGCCTCCGCCGCCTCGAACTCAAGCCTGACCCGCACAAAATCAACCCTTCCGAGCTCCGACGGTATTTTACGCTTCGCCCTCGCAAGCACGCTGGGGCGCTCCACAGGCGTCATGCCTTGCATCCTATGGAGTGCTGGGCGCACGAGCAGCTCGAAAGCTGCAATCGTCGCCACCGGGAAGCCTGGAAGCATGAAGACGGGCTTGCGCTCGCCGTTGACGTTCACGAGGGCGAAGCCTGCAGGCTCGCCAGGTCGCAAAGCGACGCCATGAAACAGGATCTCTCCAAGCTCTGTGAGGGCGTCAGCAAGAAAATCACGCTCGCCGACAGAGCTCCCACCGCTTACTAAAAGCACGTCGCTTCCGATCAATCCGTCCAAAATCGCATCCTTCAACCCACTCACACCCGCTGCATCCCGCACGATGCCGAGGCGCAGCGGCGCCGCTCCCGCTTCCTCGACGAGCGCCGCAAGAGCGTAGCTATTCGAGTCAAAAACCTTAAGCGGCTGCGGCTCGTCCGCTAACGGATCGAGAATCTCGTCGCCCGTGGAAATTATTCCGACTTCTGGCTTCTTGTAAACCTTGACGGTTCGCTGGCGGATTGCAGCGAGCATGCCGATGTCATACGGACGCAATATCCGGCCCTTCCGCAAGACGATGTCGCCCCGCCGTACGTCCTCCCCCCTAAAAGAAACGTTCTTCCCAGGCGTCACCGGCTTCAACACTTCTATCTCATCGCCAAGATTTCTCGTGAATTCGAGCATAAGCACGGCGTCGCTGCCCTTAGGTAGCGGCTCTCCAGTTTGTATCTGCACGCACTCGCCCTCGCAGACGCCGCCGCTTCTGCTCAGACGCAGCCGCACCGGGCGTTCCGGCGTCGCTCTAAAAGTGTCGGAAGCTCGGACGGCATATCCGTCCCTTGCAGCGCGGTCAAACGGTGGCACGTCCACGCTTGCACGCACATCCTCTGCTAAAACCCTGCCGAATGCTCTGTCGAGCGGTACTTCCTCTACGCCGACCGGCGAGACATGCTCTGAAATCTTTACAAGCGCTTCCCTCAGCCGAATCTTCTTACGGAAGATTCTCATAATCGTCTGGCTTGAGCCTAACGCCTCCTTCTCAGAACGTACTTGTCGTAATACTCGGTCCATGCTCGCCACTTCTTATCGGCTTCCTCGCCGACTCCGTACTTCTTCTCAAGCTCCTTGACGTATTCCTTCTGCTTCTCGTAAATGAACTTCTTGACACGCTTGAGCTCCTCCCTATCGCCTCTGAACGCCATCCCTCGGTACTCCTCGCCGAGATAAACGAGTTCTACGTCAAACCGCTCTAGGACTTCATGCACTATTTGTATGCTTATTCCGGGGATCACGGGCAATATATACTTCTGCTGCATTTCGCCCTCCACCGTTAGCAAGAAGTAGGTTTTCTAAGAATAAAAGTCCATGGGCAAGCATCTGATGTTCGGTGGCGTGGATGTCGTCGAGCTCGCGGAGCGTTTCGGCACGCCTCTTTACGTCACGGACGAGCAGCGGCTGCGTGAGAACTTCCGTCGCTTCAAAAACGCATTTTCGTCCGTAGACTCCGAAATCTATTATGCGGTCAAGGCTAACGGAAATTTGGCGGTCCTCAGAATTCTCGCTCAGGAGGGCGCCGGCGCCGACGTTTTCTCAGGCGGCGAGCTTTACCTCGCAAGGCTCGCCGGAATACCGGCGTCGAAAATTCTGTTTAACGGGAACTCAAAAAGCGATGAGGAACTGGAGCTTGCGGTGCTCTCAGGCGTATGCGTTTCCGTCGATTCCTTCGATGAGCTTTATGCGCTCTCGGAAATTGCCAAGCGTCTCGGAAGAGATGTGGAGATCGCGTTCAGAGTGAATCCAGATATCTCCCCGGAAACGCATCCGAAAATCGCAACGGGGCTTAGAGAGTCGAAGTTTGGAATTCCCTACGAGGAGGTGCTCGACGCTTACAAGGAGGCGAAACAGTTGGAGATTGAGGGTGGCATCCGGGTCTGCGGCATCCACTGCCACATCGGCTCGCAGATCCTCGACGTCAGCGTCTTCAAGGAGGCTACCGAAAAAATGATGGCACTCGTGGAGAGCCTGAACGAACACGGCATCGAGCTCGAGTTCGTGGACCTCGGCGGCGGGCTCGGCATACCCTACAAAAAAGACGAGCCCGCACCAACGCCCGAAGACCTCGCCGCCCAAATATTACCGGCGTTCAAAGGCGCGAAGCTGAAGCGACGCCCAAAGCTCATCCTAGAGCCGGGACGCTACATCGTCGGGAACACCACGATCCTCATCACGAGGGTGAACGCCGTCAAAAGAGCAGCGAAGCACTTCGTCGCCGTTGACGCTGGCTTCAACCTCCTGATTCGTCCGGTGCTCTACGATGCTTACCATGAGGTAGCGGTCGCGAACAAAATCGACGAACCCCCCGCCGGAACGTACACGATCGTCGGTCCGATATGCGAGAGCGGCGACATCCTCGCAAAAGACCGACGCCTCCCCAAAGTCGAGCGCGGCGACATTATCGCGATCTTCGACGCCGGCGCCTACGGTTTTGCCATGTCATCGCAATACAACGGCAGACCCAGATGCGCAGAAATCCTCGTGAACAACGGAGAAGCTGAGGTCATAAGACGCAGAGAGACGTACGATGATTTGCTGAAAAATCAGGTTGTGCCCCCGAGGCTTCTGTAGTTGGATTTCCAGAGACCATAGGCTTACGCTGCCGAGACGCAAGCTCGAAGGAAAGACGTTGCCACTCTTCTCGCCGCAGGTCGGGATGGGTTTGACGCGTGGGGGTGTGAAGAAGGGCGGAGGCATCTGGAAGGGTCACTTCGAGCAGACCGATGCATGCCAGCACCACACTATGGCGAGACCGTCCTGCGGGCACGCCGCCGGGGGCGGCGTCCCGGTGGCTTAGAACACGATTCACATTCTCAGGCTTCTGGCGGGAATTAGCGTTGGTCGCTTTCTAAACGTTTTGCGAGCTTCTCGATGAAGCCCTGATGCCTCAGGACGCTTGCTGCCGCATGCGGCGTCGCAACTGAGCTCCCATGTTGAAACTCTCCGGTGTGGAGGTAAAAACCTAAGTATCGGTCACTGCTCCCCTCTCTCGGTCTTTTCAGTTTCGACTGCGAACTTCATCTTACCTGAAAGCTTGAAGCTTACCGGACCGAGGTTGATAGTCATGTCATCCAACGTCAGTGATATCACATTCCCATTCCTCCCCACTAAGCTCTTAATGGTGCTCCCTACTATGTCAGTAAGGAGGTCCTTCATGCATCTCCCCATTGGGGTTTTCTCTTTCATAGTATAAAAAGGTCGCTGTCGTGAGAAGGTTGTTTATGCGTCGGACGCCGGAGTGTGCCGGACGGCAGGAGAAATAGGGGTCGAAGGGCTTTCCGTCACGAGAGGCTGATGGGGCGGAGGTGCGTGCGCGCTCGCCTGAGGCTCGTGACGTTTGCTGTGCCGGTGCCGATATTCATCAGCTTGCGTCTTGCAGGAATAATAATAGGTCGCATTCGTGACGTGACGTGCAGCGACTTTTGCTTTTATAAAGTCCCGGGAGGAAGTCTCGAAGATGCGAGCGTTCCCGCCCCACCGCCGATGCCATGCCGCCGCACCTGCGACTCGGACACAGCCGGCTGAGTCTCTACAAGTTACGCAGGGTGCCCCCGCCTCAGCTTGGCGCTCCTAGCACGTGCTCCCGGCTTCCATCGGTAGCTTCCGACTTCAGGATGAGGGTGGGTTGCGTGAGCCGTCGCCCGGCAGGCTGCGAAGCCCTTGCCGGCTGAGCCCCGTGAAAACTGCCATGCCGCAACAAAATCCGCTCCAACCGAGTTGATCCGGAGCCGAGAGGATTTCAAGCGACCTCTCCCTCGCTTAGCAAGGGGCTTCCAGCGTGGAAGCTTGCGAGGTTGGGTGTTCGCCCGGAGCTTAAGCTCTGCGTATGACCCTTCGGGGCGGCACAGCCCCGCATCCCACCCCTCTCTAAGGAGTGGGCTGCAAAATATAGCCTATCTGGCAAAGTATTTAAGTGTTTCCCACCCACCTCCCCTGTATCCCCAGGGTCTTGCAAGCAACGGGAAGATAAATTTCTCAGCCAGCGGCGGCTGTCGTCGAGCTTCGGGCGTCTCCACCTCACGCCAGCAGTCACGTCTTCGGCGGCGCCTTACGGGGCGTCGGCGCTGCGACGCTCGGCGAGCCCCATCCTCAAGCCGCCCCGAAGATCCGGCAGGATGGCGGCGTCCCGCAACGCCGCCGAGTTGCCCCTGCCGATTAAAAGTCGGTCATCACCCGATACTGGTCTATTTCCTCCTTCATGAGTCGCAAGAAGCGACGACACGCCCCCTCTACGTCCTTTGCGTTGGTTATCCCTCTACCGACGACGAGGATGTCCGCGCCGGCTCTCAGCGCCTCGGCGGCGTTCTCCTCCCGTATGCCGCCTGCGACCGCTACGAGCGTCCCTCGCAGCTTCTCCTTGATCTTTGGGATGACCCCCCACGCGTGAGCCTCGTTAGCCTCCAGATCTATGGCACGATGCAGCTCTATCACATCAGGGATCAAGCCGTTCATGCTTAAAATTTCCGCAAACTCCACAGGATCGGAAACGTTCAAAGTGTCTATCACCGCACAGATCCCAGTCTTCTTAGCCTCCTCCAATGCCTTTTCTATGGTCTTAAGCGGCGCTAATGCCGAAATCACAACGGCATCCGCGCCAGCGTCAGCTACGAGTCTCGTCTCGATGTTTCCAGTGTCAAGAACCTTTAGGTCGGCAACTACGAAGGTCTCTGGCATTATCTCCTTTATTTTCTCGACGATCGTAACCCCATACTTCTTAATGAGAGGCGTCCCTGCCTCAATGATGAGGTGGTCGCTCCTCGGCAGCTGCTCTACGACTGCCCGCATCCGCTCCCAGTCGGGAATGTCGAGCGCGACCTGCAAATACGGCGGGTCCCAGAGCTTCGTCTGCTTCAGCCCGACGAGAGGGTGGCGAGCTCTATCCTTTTCGTAAAGAACCTTCTTCACATCCGGGAAGCCCTCCATAGCTCTCTTTATTGCAAGCTTCGTCGCTCCGTAATTATACCTGTATATCTTGTTGTAATCCCTTGCTTTAGGATGTATGAAGACGCTCACTATGATCACGAGTTCCTCTGCCTTGTCCTCAGGAATAATACCCTCCTCAACAGCGTCCGCCACTGCCTTCGCAACAGCGCTCTGCGCCGGCCCAAATATTTTCTCAGCGTCTTCCATGTTGCGCACTGTAACCTTCGGCACGACGAGCGTCGAGGGTTTCACGGGCAAGTTGGGTCGTATCACCGCAAGCAGTGGGGTGTGTCCTGCTGAAAGCTGACTCAATGCATTCGCAAATGCCGTGCCCACCGGTCCATATTTCTCCCCTATAATCAAATCTATGTGCGCAACCTCCGGTTCCTCCCCTACTAAAGCTTCCCCCACGTAATACATGCCCGCTGCCCCCAAACGGCTTCCATCTTTTTATCTCCGCTCTATTTAAATTTATGTCTGAGAAATCAGCAATGACGCTCTACATCGCCACGCCCGTTGCGGATTGCTTCGCCACAATCATAAGCTAGCCTGAAATTCAGAGCTCGCATAGTAGTACTCACCACGCTCTTTCTGCTCTTTGTCGAGTCTCGAGCCTAGTTTGTTCACCCTTGGGCGTTTCGAGGCTTCATCCCTCCGGAAGGTTATTCCCAAATCTTTCAAGAAGAGGTTCATGCCCTCGCGCATCTCAAAGGGACCACGAGCCTCGCCTCTGACGCCGGGGACGCCTGTGAACACGAGTAGCCGGTCGCTAAGCAGGTCGATCATGTAAATATCGTGATCGACGACGAGCATCACCGCCTCCTTTTTCTCTGCGAACCGCCGCAGCACCTTCGTCGCTCTGACCCGCTGCTCCACGTCCAGATGTGCGGAAGGCTCGTCGAGCATGTAGATGTCAGCGTCTTGGAGAAGGCATGCAGCAATCGCTACGCTCTGAAGTTCTCCGCCGCTCAGCTCGCAGACCTTAAGCTCGAAAAGCTCGCTGATGCCAAGAGGTTCGATGATTTCATGGATTTCGGCGGCATCCAGTGGCTTTATCGAACTGAGAAGGTCGTGAACGGTGGTTTCAAGGTCGCCACGCAAGTACTGCGGCTTGTACGAAACTTTAACGCCTTCCTCGAGGGGAAGCTCATCGCCGTCAGGCTTGAGGACACCAGCAAGCACCTTTATGAACGTACTCTTCCCGATGGCGTTCCTGCCGACGATGCCGACGACCTCGCCGTGCTCGAACTCGCCGCCGTACGCATGTAGCGAAAACCTCCCGTCATAACTTTTCGTAAATGCTTTGAACGTGAGCACGGCACGCCGCTCCCGCCGCTCCTTCGGCGGACGCACTTCGAATTCTATCGGCTTGTCCCGAATTCTGACGTTCTCCTGCGGCAGGTAACCCCTTAAGTACTCATTGATGCCTACGCGCACGCTCTTCGGCTGCGTGAACACGCCGTAGGTGCCAGGCTTCCCGTAGACGATGTGGATGACGTCTGCCAGCATGTCGAGAATCGCAAGGTCGTGCTCCACGACTACGACCGCCTTACGACGCTCCGCCAAGAACTCCTTAATGACTTTTGAAACGTTCACTCGTTGGTAGATGTCAAGGTACGGTGTAATTTCATCGAGGAAGTAGAAATCGGCGTCCCTGAGAATACAAGCCGCGACCGCAACCCTCTGAAGCTCGCCGCCGCTCACGTTCCTTATGTCGTTGTTTAACGTGTTCTCAAGCTCTAACATTTTGACGACATCATCAAGCATACCGGTCTCGTCGGTCCGCTCTAAAAGCGTGCGCACCTTCCCTTCGAAGACTTTGGGAATGGCATCCACATATTGCGGCTTGTAAGCGGTTTTGATACCCCCATCCCTAAGCTTCTCGAAGTAAGCTTGTAGCTCCGAGCCCGCAAAGCTCTTTACAATCTCATCCCAACTAGCCTCCTCATCCCCACGCCCCAAATTAGGCTTCAGCACGCCTGAGAGTATTTTGACGGCAGTGCTCTTTCCAATGCCATTTTGACCTAGGATGCCCACAACACGCCCCTCCTTCGGGATCGGCAGCCCGTAAAGGACGAAGCCGTTCTTGCCGTAGCGGTGAATTTCGCTGCCTTTTAACTCCTCCGGCAAGCCCACTATTGAAATCGCGCCGAACGGACACTTTTTGATGCAAATCCCGCACCCCTCACAAAGTTCCTCCGATATTATGGGCTTGCCGTCGTCATCGAATGTTATAGTCTCCTTACCCGTCCTGACCATCGGGCAGTACTTCAGGCATTCCTGCGAGCATTTTTTCGGCTGGCACTTCTCACGACGCAGAACTGCGATCCTCATCCCGACACCTGCGTGGTCCCGGTGTTTAGAAAGAAGCCCCCGCCGGGATTCGAACCCGGGTCCGCGGCTCCGGAGGCCGCTAGGATATCCACTACCCCACGGAGGCCCGCCGCGTCTCGGCTGTGAGTCTGTAGTGACTGGTACCATTTAAGCGTTATGAGAAAATAAATCTAATGCACGAGTTCTCGACGATGGCGGAGGTCGTACGGGTCGTAGAGGATGAGGCGAGGCGACGAAACGCAAGGGTCAAAGAGGTGCGGCTGGAGGTCGGCGAGCTGTCCTTCCTCTGCGAGGAGCAGTTAAGGTTTGCGTTTGAAGTGCTGACAGAGCAGTCGGACGTGCTGAGAGGCTCGAAGCTCGTAATCGAAGGCGTCAAGGCTGAAATCAAATGCGAGCACTGCGGCTACGAAGGCGGCGTACGCTACGCCGATGACCTCGCTTATCACTTCAGCCCGCCCATTCTCCAATGCCCAAGGTGCAACAGCTTTGATGTGCGCATCGTAAAAGGGCGTGGCTGCGTCGTCAAGGAAATCGTGGTGACGCTGGATTGATGCGAGGACGAGTAAGGTATGGCTTTTGCTTCGCGTCCACCCCGCACATCGTAGGCGAATCGAGCCGGTGGAAACGCACGTCAAAAGCGGAAAGCATTAAGACACGAACTTGCCAGCAGACGAGAGTGGTTGCGTGGGAGCCGCAAGCTTCAACGGCTTGAACGAGCTGCTGAACAACAAAAGAGCCCTAAAGGAGCTCCTCCTGTTAGAGAAGGAGAGAAGAGGCATCGAGAGGGACAAGCTGTTGTTCGTAGGAGTGGCGAACGTGGCAAGCTACCGCTGGTGCGCGGTGAAATCCCTGCTGGCGAGCAAGAGGGGAGAGCTTTCGTTCTTTTCCGCATACCTGGAAGACAGGATCAAATACTCGCTCGAACTGGGATATGTGGATTCCGTGCCGACGAGCAAGGAGAAGCTCTTGGATGTCGGCGACGAGGTAACCTTGGATGACATCGAGAGGCTTCTGGCAAAGAGGGGGGAACTTGAAATCATACCTGAACCCGTCGGGACGGACGAGGCGCCTCCTATGATAGCAGGGAAACTCTTGCACTGGTCGAAAGCTGAGAGGTATCCCACGATACGCTGGAACTTCCCGTGGAGGGGCTACGTGGTTGTCGGGGTTCCGGACGGCATCACGGATTCCTTCGTCTACGAGTTCAAGACCACCGGAAATGATTTCCTTTTGCGCTTTATAAAGCCGGTAGCCTTCGCCCAGGCAGACCTCTACGATTTCTTCAGGAGGGGCACGAAGCGTGTGCAGGTATATGTTCGGGAAGGTGGCAGGGTCTTAACTTGGATGGACGACGTTGCTTCCGACAACGCCGAGGGCACCCTCCAGCGATTCAAGAGGCTTGAAGAGGGGGAGGAGCCTAGTCCTCCGAAGAAGTGGAAATGCAAGAAATGCGAGTTCAGGAGGGAGTGTATGCTCTACCAGAGAGCTTAGGGCGGAGCTGCGTTCCGCAACGGCTCTCATGTCGGGACTTGACGCTTCGCTCAGGTATCGTCTTGCCCTTCTCCGAAAATGATGCGAAGCTGAGGTAAGGAGCTACCATGTCGCATTTCGAAGAAGGTTTTATAAGGGAGAATGCAACGTTCTAACATGAAGGTTGAGGAGATAAAGAAGATTGCCCAGATCGGGGCGGGCGTGATGGGGCACGGGATTGCGCAGGTTGCAGCGATGGCGGGCTACGACGTAGCGCTGATGGACGTCAGTCGGGCAGCACTCGACCAGGCGATGAAGCTGATCAACACGAGCCTGAGCAAGCTTGTTGAGAAGAAAAAAATAACGGAGGAGCAGAAAAATGCGGCTCTTGGGAAGATAAAGCCGACCACGGATCTGAAAGAGGCGGTCAAGGACGCCGACTACGTCATCGAGGCTGTCTTCGAGAGCTTACCCCTCAAAAAGGAGATCTTCATGGCGATGGACGATGCCGCCCCCGAACATGCGATTCTCGCCTCGAACACGAGTACGATCCCGGCTACGCTCCTCGCCGACGTCACAAGCCGCCCTGAGAAAGTCATCGACATGCACTGGTTCAACCCGCCGCCGCTCATGCGGCTCATCGAAATCATGCCCGGCGAGAAGACGAGCGAAGAGACTATAAACGTCACGGTGGAACTTTCAAAGAAGCTCGGAAAGACCCCTATTGTCCTCAAGAAGGACGTTTGGGGCTACGTCACCAGCAGGATGGCTATCAGCTTCCTCTATGAGGGCGCCTGGGACCTGCAAAGGGGCGTGGCGGAACCAAAGGAGATCGACGCCGCCGTCCGCTACAAGCTAGGCTTCCCGATGGGACCTTTTGAACTTGCAGACCTTACGGGCATCGATATCGGGCGGGAGATGGACGACATCGTCGAAGAGCTGAGCGAGACGCACCCGAAATACGTCGAGGGTCCGGTGGTGCGCGGCCCGCCGATAATCAAGGAGTACATAGAGAAGGGCTGGCACGGGATGAAGAGCGGTAGGGGCTTCTACGAATATCCGGGTCCGGGCGTGTACAAGCGGGTCGAGATTCCAGAGGAGCTTAAAGAGAAATACGACCCGACGCGGTTCATCTCAACGCTGGTCAACGTCGCCGCCTACCTCCTGCGGACGGAGGTTTCCACAAGGGACGACATCGACACGATGATGAAGCTCGGACTCGGCTACCCGAAGGGCATCTTCCAGTTCGCCGACGAGCTCGGCGTGAGCAAGATCGTGGAGACGCTGAAAGACGCGAAGGAGAAATACGGACATGACTGGTATGAGCCCGACCCGTTGTTGGTAGAAATGGCGGAAGCTGGGAAGAAATTTTACGAGTGACCATTATTTTTTATCCTTTTCGTGAGGGCGATTGTTTAGTGCACCGCCGAGTCGCATGTAACATTATTACTTGCTCGTGGCACTTGTGGGTGGGAGCTTGTTGAGAAGTTGTTTTCTTATGCTTCCTTACACTGCGCCTCCGACCCGGCAACACGGTGCTTTAATCAAGCGGATTTACACATGGGTGAGAGCCTTGCGGACGCAGGAAGTGATGGAAAAAGAGCGGCAGTTTATCATGCAGACGTATGCGAGGCTTCCCATAGTCATCATCGAGGGGCGGGGCGCCGTCGTCCGTGATGCCTATGGGCGTGAATACGTGGATTGTGTCGCCGGCATCGCCGTGAACAGCGTTGGACATTGCCACCCGAAAGTCGTCGCTGCGATAAAGACGCAGGCGGAACGCCTCATCCACACCTCGAACTTGTTCTACACGGAGCCGCAGGTCGAGCTTGCGGAGAAGCTTTGCCGCCTCACGAACTTCGAAAAGGTCTTCTTTTGTAATTCGGGGGCGGAAAGCGTCGAAGCCGCCCTGAAGCTCGCACGCAAGGTCACCAAGAAAAAGGGCTTTATTGCAGCGGAGAACAGCTTCCACGGGCGGACCTTCGGCGCTCTGAGCGTCACGCACCACGTCAAGCGCGACATTTTCGAGCCGCTGCTCAGCAACGTCAAATTCATACGCTACGGCGATGCGGACGCCATCAGGAAGGCTATTGATGAGGACACCGCCGCCGTCATCCTCGAGCCAATACAGGGCGAGGCGGGCGTGATCGTGCCACCACCCGAATATCTAAGGGAGGTTAAGGAAGTTTGCGAGGAGCGGGACGTTCTCCTCATCCTCGACGAGGTGCAGACCGGCTTCGGACGCACCGGTCGCTGGTTCTGCAAGGACCATTTCAAGGTGCAACCAGACATAATGACCGTCGCAAAAGCCCTCGGCGGCGGCTTTCCAATTGGCGCGACGCTCTCGAACTTCAGCTTCGAACGCGGCGAGCACGCTTCGACATTCGGCGGAAATCCGTTGGCATGCACGGCAGCGCTCGCAACGATTCAGGTCATCGAGGAAGAGCGGCTCGTGGAACGCTCGGAAAGACTCGGCACGTACTTCATGCAACGCCTCTCCGAAACCATCGGCGGCTGCGACGGCGTCAAGGATGTTCGAGGAAAGGGACTCATGCTCGGCGTGGAGTTGCGAGAGAGGTGTGAGGGCGTCGTGCACGCCGCTTTAAAGCGGGGCGTCCTGCTGAACTGCACCGCCGACCGCGTCATCAGGCTCGTCCCGCCCCTCGTCGTCGAAAAGTCACATATAGACGTCGTCGTGGAAGTCCTGTCCGAAATTCTCGGTACGACGCCACAACCGCCCGGAATATAGTTATCCTCCCCCGCTTCTGAACATCGACCGATAAGCTGCCTGTTTGTCTCACGCGTCCGTCTCAGTGGGATGGAAGTTCCTGATCGCATTTCCTTGGTCGAACGCGGCGTGTCAAAACCAGCGGCTGAGCATGACGGCGTGAGGTGGAGCGACTTCCCACAGGTTCACGCGCATTGCATGTATGTAAAATAATTTCTTACATTTGAAAGTTTGCTGAAAATAAAACCTCAGTTTTTTGGACATTAGAGAAATATATTTAAACCATCCCGGTCCATAGATTACCATGGATGTGAAAGTCATTAAGCAAATATTCGGAAGTCCCACGCATGTAAACGCCATTTTACTGTTCTATAACGGTGGGGTCTATTTCGACAACATCACAGGCTTGACAAAGGCGCTAGGGAAGAGTCACGTCACGGTCCGTAAAGTCGTTTCGGACCTGCTGAAGGTGGGTATCTTGAAGGAGGTGCCCATCGGACGTTCGAGGGTCATAAAGATAAACGAGGACTCGCCGTACACGAAAGCACTCTTCGAGTTCCTTGACAAAATAAAAGCGATAGAGGAGGGGAAGGCGGAAAAAGACCGCATAAAGACGCTGATAGAAAAAAGGAAAGGAAGCAGTGATAACAACAAAAAGAACTCGATTAAGATGAGTGATATCAAACGATGGGTGTGAGTTTTATCTCTAAAAACTCCCCTGAACGCTCCTGAGAAAGCCCGTATATGCATGTTCTCGGCTTCACACCGTACATGCATATGACACCTTCTATCTGCGTCACCTTGAGGTAGATATCCGCCATCTCCTTTATCTCGCCGCTCAGTACCGTTGAGGGCTTCATTATGCCTATCATCAGATCTTTGTTATGGTGGTTCCGCACTACAAGGTCAGAAAGATGGATACGCACATCGTTTTCGTCGAAAAAGTTCATTTTTGTGAGCCCAATAACATGTAGACAGTGCTTGTTCCTGCTCTTGAACTTGTTATATTCATCTAGGTATGTGTTGAAATGCGCAGATATGCCTTCACTCACGTCGGCATCTATAACCCTTACGTGCTCGTCTATTTTATCCTCCGCCACATAATTTGCGACGCTTTCCTTGACGAACTTCGTGTTCAGACCCTCCTCCGGGATGACGAGCACGCCCATATCGTTGTGCAGGAAGTTGACGACCGTTTGTAAAACGATTTGCCAGTAGCTTTCGAGACCCACGCTTTCCTTTGCCGCCTCAAGCAGTACGAAGGCGCCACGTGGATAGCCACCACCGAGAATGTCATCAAGCCCCTTTATACCCGAAGAGAAGAATTCATCTTTGTTGGGTATCTTTTCTTTCTTTGCTTTTACAATGGCGATATTGGACGTGACATGCGTGAACCGCCCGTCATGCAAAGTGAACAAGTTCATCTGCTCTTTTATGGGGACACCTCTCATCTTTTGTATGAAAACACGCCGCACGAGCCGCTCTTCCTCACGCTCCTGCTTGAAGAGTAGTATGCAGTCCACAAGATAATCAAGCTTCTCCTCACTTTCCTTCTCGCTTATCAATATTAGGTTGGTCTCCGTCTTCCGGGCGACGTCCAGCATCGAGACGTTCAGCTTTTCTATATCATCACCTATTTGTGAACAAATGGCATCCCAACTGTCAACAATTAGTATAGAAACGTCTTTCTCTTCGACCTTCGTGAAAACAGCCCGCAGGAAGCTCGCAAGATCTTCATATCGCAACTGCCTAGACTTGTCCTCGACAAATTCCGATTGCGTCGCGTCTAAAATATTATCAGCCGGTATGAACTTACTTATCCTCGGAAATTGCTTGTAAAACGTCTCCGGGTCCACTCGTGTAGATATATAAACGCCTTTTCCTCCACCTTTTAAACAAATCTCCTCAAGCAGCGTCACGGCGAACGTCGTCTTCCCAGTCCCCGGGCTCCCTTTTACTAGAATGGTATACCCGCCTATCCTTTCGAAGGCCTCCAATACGTCATTTACAATCATCCCTACTGAAAATTAGGGATGTGTTATATAAAGTTTGCTGGAAGGTGCAACTTTTTTATCATCCCGTTGCTTGCAAGATCCCTTCCGAGAGGAGGATGCGCAAGGGGGGTGGGGGTAGTTAAGTTTAAAACCACATCAGGTGCGACAGGAAAACCTATAAAATTCTCAGAATACTCACTCGACTCTCCAAGAACCTCCACAACTATACGCTCTATACCTTGAGACAGTACTTTCAACAACGGAAACCACCTTCCCTACGAACAAGCTTACCACTTGGTTAAACAACGAGAACTATCAGCTGCTCCCTTCACAGGTAGCTCAGCAACGATGAAGGTCGTTGACAGAAACATGCGCTCATTTTTCCATGTTATCAACGAGAGGAGGAAGGGGAATTACAATCGACCAGTATCGATGCCAAAGTATCTACCAAAAGACGGTTACTTCGTCTGCATTTTCCAAAAGGATATGTTCAAGGTCGATTGAAACAAGATTAGACTTTCCCTTGGCAGAAACTTTGCTAAGGAGTTTGGCGTCAGGCATTTGGAGTTTAAGCTCCCTCCGACTGTTGTTGGTAAAAAGATTAAGGAGGTGAGAATTCTACCGGGGTGTAAGGGATATGTGTATGAAGTTGAGCCAGAAAAAATGGATTTAGATGATAACAAATATTTGGCGATTGACCTCGGTTTAGACAATTTCGCCACTTGCGTTTCCACCAGCGGGACTCCCTTCATGAGGGGAAGGGTTTGAAATATTTCAACCGCTGGTGGAACAAGGAGAAAGCAAAACTGCAATCGGTGTATGATAAGCAAGGGATGAAGATGGGCGACTCCTCCTGAGGGGCTTCATCGGCGGGGAGGTTGAGAGGCGTGCAGACGAACGCTCCCTCGGCTTGGCACGCAGCCCCTCCCACATTAGGCGTGAGCTCGTCCTAATGGATAAACTTCATTGAGGTAGATGAAACCTACACATCATAAACCTGTTCAATCTGCGGAGATGTAAGCAAGGACAACAGGAAGCATAGAGGACCGTATGTCTGCAAAAGATGTGGTTTCGTGGCGAATGCTGATGTCAATGGTGCTCTGAACATCCTAAAGAAGGTAGCCCCGAATCCGTAAGAATAGGGAGTAGTGGCGGTATGAACCCGCCCGTGAGGATAAGGGTGGTAAACTTCCACCAAACTCCTCACGAAGCCCGCCCGTCAGGGCGGGGTGGTTCACACCTACTGTGGAATCCGTTGTTAGGCGTGGAATGCTCCAGGGTGCAGCACCGACGTAGGACGCTCGGAGATGCTGTAGATGGCGAATACAGGCTTTGAATCCGCTGAATTTAAGCGTCACTGCGTCACGGCGATGCTCCTCCTCACAATTCTTACCATCACGCTGCTTTTAGATGAAACGCTCAGCGTTCAAGACGCATCCCTGCTGACCTGTGAATTATTACTGCCCAGCCGGCAAACGCTTCAGCAGCCCTCTCACAATAAGCTAAATCCCAACGCATGACGGCAAAATAAATCTATCGGATGCGATTAACCATTTAGGGAGGTACATCTGTGGTGAGGAGGTGGACTTGCGGTTCTTGGATGGGGTTGATGATGAGCTTAAACCTGATGAGAAAGAGCTTAACGGACGCTCTAATGCCAAGAAAATACGTCTTAAGGTGTGTAGAGTGCCAAAGAGGCTAAAGGATGAATATACAAATATATGCCCAAGTTGCTTTTCACTCCTAAGGACGGAATACCGGACGAAAACGCTGGAGTTGCGAGAGCTTCCAGGGATGTTCAGATTTTACCGAGTGTCGCTAAGAAAGCCCCGCTCTAGAGCGGGGATGAGGGGGGCGGGTCGTCGAAACATTTATACGAGAAACTTCTGCGGGTAGTGATGGAAGGAAGATAGCCCGTCTCCACGGAGACGGGTTAACGGGGTGCTGGCACACCCCTCGCTCCTGAGGCTGACGACGCACCCGAGGGTAGGAGCCCGATGTGGACGCGGATGAGCGTGAAGCCCTCAGAAGCAAGAATCTCCCCTAGTGGGGAGAGTGTCAAAACTGGCTACCCGTCGAGGACGTTTCGCCGGTGCTCGCAGGGGAGGGCTCCGCGCCCATAACATCAAAAGTGAGGAGCTTGCAAAAGAATTACGTCTGCGAAACCTCTACATAAGCTTCAGCGGATATTGGCGGAAAGAGACGCGTTTGTGAAAAGCTGCACTTTCAAGGAATTTGAGGCGCCTCCGACGTTTTTAAGAGCCGCAGAGCGGGCAAGAGGCAAAGTACTCGTGGTAGCGTCCGCCGGGAACACTGCAAGGGCTTTCTCCCAAACCTCTTCAACAAGCGGCTTCCCTCTGGTGGCAGTAGTGCCGAAGGATTGCCTTCACAGAATGTGGACCACTGAGCCTGCGAATAACGTTTTCTTGATCGCTGTGAAGGGGGATTACACCGATGCGATAAAAGTGGGTGAGAAAATTGCCAGTCTGGAGGGCATGCTCGCTGAGGGCGGTACTCGAAATGTAGCTCGTAGGGATGGGCTCGGGGTCGTACTTTTAGATGCGGTATTCACTGTGAGAGAGCTGCCGGACCACTACTTTCAAGCAGTAGGCAGCGGCACCGGCGCAATTGGCGTTTTCGAGGCGGCGCTACGCTTGATAAGTGATGGCAGGTTCGGAGCGAGGCTTCCTAGACTGCACCTCTCTCAAAATCTGCCGTTCGCCCCGATGTTCCGGGCGTGGCGCCGAGGAAGCCGCGAGATAGCTGAAGAGGACATGCCAAATGCGGAAGATTCCATAAAGAGAATGTATGCTGACGTCTTATCGAACAAGAATCCTCCCTACTCCGTCAGAGGAGGGGTATATGATGTGCTGTCGAGTACGAGCGGGCTTATGTATGGGGTAACTAACCGGGAATGTATTGAGGCTGAGAAACTTTTTGAAGGCACGGAAGGAATAGATTTGGACCCCGCAGCCGCGGTGTGTGTCGCCTCTCTTTTTCAAGCTGTGGAGCGGAGCTTCGTCAAGGAAGAGGATAAAATATTGCTGAACGTCACGGGCGGGGGATAAGAGATTGAAGGAAGATTTTGATTTGTGCGAGCTGGAAGTGTGGCTTGAAGTCGGATTGGACACGCCCATCCACGACATTGAAAAGGAGTTAAGAGAGTTTATAAAATCGATTGAGCCATGAAAAAGGGCAGGCAGGGGGCGGCGTGGCGGGTAATAGAAATAATGAAGGAGTGCGACGTGGACATAGTGTTAACGCTACCATGTGAGAAGATGAAGACGCTTTTCCATCTAGTGGCGAGCTCCCAAGACTTTTGTCACGTGCCCTTGACGAGGGAGGAGAACGGCGTCGGAATAGCCGCCGGCGTGTTCCTCGGCGGCGGGAGGCCCGTCATGCTCATCCAGAGCACCGGGCTGGGGAACTCGATAAACGCCATCATGTCGCTCTCCGTCACCTACGGCATGGCGTTGCCGGTGCTTGCGAGCTGGCGGGGCGTCCATCATGAGAAAATCCCCGCGCAAATACCCCTGGGACGGGCGCTACCCCAGGTCTTAGAAGCTTTGGGGCTCCCCTACACCGTGATAAACGACCATACAGAAGTGGAATTGGTGCGAGACGCCATCCTTCATGCTTTTGAAAACGAGGCTCCCCATGTAGTCCTAATTTCCCCAAGGACTTGGGAGGATGATCCCAACGTGGGGGCGGGCGTGAAATTCCCGGCACGAAGGAGACTTTCGGCGCTGGAATACTCGATGGAGATAAGGGAGCCGGAGATGACGAGGTTCGATGCGATAAAGGTTATTTCGGAGCATTTGAGCGATGAGGTGGTCGTCTCGAATATAGGCGTGCCGAGCAAGGAGCTTTTCGCCGTTAAGGATCGTCCGCTGAATTTTTACATGCTGGGAAGCCTTGGGCAGGCGAGCTCCATCGGCTTAGGGCTCGCATTGAAGACGAAAAGAGAGGTTTTCGTATTAGATGGCGACGGCGCCCTGCTGATGAGCGGGATCCTGCCGACGGTTGCCGACAAAAGCGAGGCGGCGAGGAACCTTACAATCTTCTGCTTAGACAACGGGACATGGGGGAGTACCGGCGACCAGCCCACCCACGCTTACCATCAGATAGATATGGAGCTTCTGGCGAAAGCCTCAGGTATCAAAAACACAATGAAAGCACAAACCGAAGAGGAACTAAGGGAAGTGCTCAGAAGCTTGCACGAAGTCGAGGGGCCGAGATTCGTTCATGTGCTGGTGAGACCCGGAAACGCGAGCGTGAGAAACATACCACTGACCCCCACTGAGATAAAAGATAGGTTTAGGAAGGCTTTACTCGGTTGAGCCGCGGGGGTCGCGTTGAAGCTTATTTGGCATTCGATCGAACTGAGGGGTGGTGAGCTCGAGGGGGGAGGATGGTAAATCCAAATTTTGGAAGGGAAAAGCATGTAGAGGTGGCGAGGTTTCTAAGCCCGCTGCGCGGCTTTGCAGCAGACGAGCACGAAATAGAATGCCGTAGAGATGCCTTCACCGGCGTGGAGTGCCGGATAAATGTAGCACGCTCGAAGAGAGTGAAGCAAGCTGAGGACACCGAGGAGGAACTGGTCGAGCTGGTGAAGAGGACAAGAGATGAGTGTTTCTTCTGCCCAGAGCGGCTTGAGACCGCCACTCCCAAATTTACGGGCTTCTACGAGGGGCGCATCGTCGTCGGGCGGAGTTGTGCGTTCCCGAACCTCTTCCCGTTCGGGAAGTATCACGCCGTCGTCACGTTCTCCGAAGACCACTTTCTCGACCTGCACGAGTTCGCTGCGGAGCTCATTGCGGATAACCTGCGGGCGAGCATTGTGTTCATAGATGCCGTCCACAAATACGACGAGGGCGCAAAATACCCGATCTGGAACTGGAACCACCTGCCGCCGGCGGCGGCGAGCATCATACATCCGCACGTTCAGGTACTAGTTGAGGAGCGCCCGACGCCCTTCCTGCGCAGGCTGCTGGAGAACAGCCGGAAATACTTTGAGGAGACCGGCAGAAATTACTGGCGGACGCTCGTCGAGGAGGAGAGAGCCGCCGGCGAGCGGTTTATAGGCGAAGTTGGCAGCGGCGGCGACGCCGTCGTGGCGCTCGCGAGCTTCGCCCCGCTCGGAAACAACGAGGTCATGCTGATTTTCAGGGGCGCAAGCTCGCTCGCAGACCTCAACGAGCGGCAGATCGAGAACTTTGCGGAGTGCCTCGTCAGGGTGCTCCGCTGCTACAAGGAGAGCGGCGTCAATTCCTTCAACGTCACGACGTTCTCAGGGAGCATCAACGGCGGCGAGGATGCTTACTACTCGTTACACGCAAGAATCATCTCAAGACCGAGATTCAGAGCATTCTACACGAGCGACACCGGCTTCATGGAAAGGTTCCACTACGAATGGGTAATAGAGACCATGCCCGAAGATGTGGCGAGGCGGATGAGGAAGTTCTTCTGAAACCTACGTCTGCGTTGGCACCTCGATGGGAAACTAGGTGCCCAGCAGCCCCGCTGCTCGATGCGGATCAATGGTCTCAACCGGTCTCAACCGTCAGCCGAAATCCCCCAATGTTTTGTGCTCGTAGCTCCGCCTCTCGTCGATTATGTGCACGACCTCGTTCCCTCGTGCCTTGAGCGCGTGCGAGATGAGGAGGCGGTGGCATCTGAAGTAAAGGACCTCGGCGCACATTATTGCGACTCTGCGTTCTGAGGCGAGCCGCTCCACGAACTCCAAGCCACGGCGGAACTCCTCGCTCTCCATGTGTTTCCGGTAGCCACCTTTACGGTAGCCGCCGAGTTCTTGGACGTGGAAGTATTCGATGCCTACTTCCTTAAGGCTCTGCTCTAAGTTCTCTTTTTTGAAGTGCTCAAGCTTTGATGTCGGGAAGCGGCGGACGTCCACCACCGCTTCTATCCCGTATTTTTGAAGCAGCCGCAGAAACTCCTCCAAGCTCCGCCTGCCCGTCCCTACCGTCCAGACCTTCGGCATTCCCCTCGGGCTGGTAGGCGGCTCCCGGACGCACGACGTCAGCGTGCCCGCTTGAACCTGCGGCGGCGGGCGTCGCAGGCGAAGAATTCGCCGCTGATGTGGCACAGCGGCTTCGCACGCTCGGCGTTCAGCACGGCGTCCCAGAACTCATCTTTGACCTCCGCGCACACGACCCGCCCGACGACCCAAACATGATCGCCGAGCTCGTAGCTCGCCTCAAGCTTGCACTCGATCCACGCCAGCGCCTCTCTGATGCGGGGCGGCTTCACGCACGCCGAAGGCATGGCGGTAAGACCCGCCTTCTCGATCTCGCTCACCTCGTACGGGAAGTCGGTTTCCAAGATGTGCATGAGCTCGCCGAAGTCCTCGCCGACGACGTTGGCGACGAACTCCCCAGTCTCACGGACGTTACGCCAAGTGTCGTGTTCGGGGCTGCTGGCAAAGCCGTAGAGCGGCGGCTCGAAGCTTATCGGCGAGTTAAAGCTGAAAGGTGCAGCATTTGGTACGCCGTTTTTTGAGATGGTCGTGATGACCACTACGGGTCTAACAAGAAGCTTTGTGAAGTCCTGCTCTCTTATCCTCATCCCGTTTTCATTGTCGCCGCATGGAAATAAAACTTAGCGGAATTCGTTGCGGCAAGGCACGCCTTCGGGGGTGGCTTGAAGGCTGAAGCAGGAATTAAAGGCGGGGCGGGAGCCGCCTGAGCCGTCGTTGAGGACGCTGCGTGCGTTCGTGCGGACAATGCGTTCGTCCGGCGGGTCGTCACCGCCGCCGCATCGGCTCTGACGGCGGGCTGCGGGCGCGTCCCGCCCGGCGAGCGGCACGAAGCCGTCGCAGGTCGTGGCGGTCGTGGCGTGGGTTCCTGCCTCCGGGCGTTCTGCCTCCGCCCCGAGGTCAACGGGCGATCTCTCTGGCGATGATGAGCTTCTGGATTTCGGTGGTGCCTTGGGCGAAGGTGAAGCACTTTGCGTCTCGGAAGCAGCGTTCCACGCGTCCTTTCATCACGCCGTAGCCGCCGAGCACGGTCATTGCGTGCAGCGCCGCCTTCACGGCGAGCTCCGTCGCATACCACTTCGCCATCGAGGTCTCCTTCGTGTGCCTCTCGCCCCGGTCGCTCAGCCACGCCGCCTTGTAGCAGAGGAGGCGGGCAGCCTCTATTTCAGTTGCGACTTCCGCAAGCGAGAAACCAATAGCCTCGTGCTCCCAGAGCTTCTTCCCGAATGCCTCCCGCTTCTTCGCATACTCGACGGCGACATCAAAGGCGGCTCTCGCAATCCCCACGTTTCCGGCGGCGAGCGTCAGCCGGGTTTCGTCGAGCGTCCGCATCAAAATCCTGAAGCCTCGGTTCTCCTCGCCGAGCATGTATTCGGCGGGCACTCGCACGTTATCAAAATGAATTACGTAAGCTTTGTGCCCTCTCGTGCCGATGTAAGGCTCCCGCTCGCCTATTCTGACGCCGTCGGCGTCCTTCGGCACGACGAAGAGGCTCACACCTCGTGCTTTGAGCGAGGGATCGGGATGCGTCCTTGCCGACGTCACGAAGAAGCTGGCGATGTGCACTTGGCTTATCTGCCGCTTCACGCCGTTCAGCACGTACTCATCGCCGTCCCTCTCAGCTCTCAGCGTTATGGCGCCGGCGTCGGAGCCGCAACCGGGCTCGGTCATCGCAAGCGATGGAAATGCATCGCCTCTTGCGATCTTGGGGAGAAGCTCTTCCTTCAAAGACTCCTTACCGCCGAACACTATGGGAAGCGTGCCAAGCCCCGCGACCTCGACGAACGGGATGCACGAGCCGCAGGCGTAGCCTATCTCCTCGGTGATGATGCAGATGCTCACCTTGTCGAGTTCGAGCCCGCCGTACTTCTTCGGAACCCAGACCGCCGGCAGCCGCAGCTCCTTCAGCATCTTTTCCACAAGCTCTTGCGGCACATCCTCTTTTTCATCTATCTCATCGGCTCTGGGGAGGAGTTCTTTCTGGGCGAACTCTCGGATGCGTTCTCTTAATTCCTCTTGCTCAGGGGTTAGGTCGAAAGAAATCGGCATGATTTTTCGTTGTATTTTCTGGTATAAAAAGCTTCATGAAAAGTCCCTGAGAGCTGGGATTCTAGGAGCCAAGACCGACAAAAATGGAAAATTTTATATTGTACCGGAAGTCTCGCCATTTACGGAAATGGCAATGAACGAAGTCTTCCTCAAAGAAGAAAAAGTGAAAGATGCGCTAAGGACGCTCATGCAGAAATACATTGTTGTGTGCCCGGTGGGTGGCACTTACAGTGTGCTTACTGAAGACCTGCTGGCCAAGGTGGACATAGAGAGGCGGGGGTGCCCGCCGCCAAAGCTTTTGTTCCTACCACCGAAGGAGAAGATGTTTGAGTACGTTTTACGCGATGGAGTTGAAGTAAAAGCCCTTCTTGAGGAGTTAGAAGGTGTTTTGTTTTTAGGGCTACGGGCATGCGACTTGAAAGCCTTAGAGTGCTGGACAAAGTCCTCTTAGAAGAGCCTGCTGACACCTATTACAAAGCCAAAAGGGAGCGCGTTGCAATAATATCATTGGATTGCGCGCAGAACCATCAGATTCTTGCTTCTGCGTAGCTCTCGGCATGAAACCCTACGCCGAAGGCGGTTTTGACTTGAATATGAGCAGGGTGAGCGGAGGCTACGTTCTGGAGGCGGGAAGCGATCGCGGTAAGGAATTGCTGACGCTCATTAAAGAATTTACAGAAGACGCCTCAAGCTCGCAACTTGAAGAACGCCAGAAGAAGAGAAAAGAGGTAACCAAGAGGCTTGAGGAGAAATATGTGATCAAAAGTGTGGCTGAGATAAAGGAAGGCGTAAACTCGCTGGAGGACGAGTATTTTGAAGGCTTAGCCGGAAAGTGTGTGGAGTGTTTCGGGTGTATCTATTCGTGTCCGACGTGTTACTGTTTCTACGTCTTCGAGGAGTCCGAGGATGAGACCTGGCGTAGGGTGCGCATCTGGGACCCTTGTCTCTCTGAAGCGTTCCAGCGTGTCGCCGCAGGGGTCAACCCGAGGGCGAAGCTCGCAGAGCGCCTGAAACAAAGGTTCTTCCACAAGCTCGTGTACTTCGTTGAGAGGTATGGAGAGGGCGCCTGCGCCGGCTGTGGGCGTTGCGTTGATGCTTGTCTAGCGAGGATTGATATCAGGGAAGTTATAGGAGTGATGAAGTAGGTGGTAAGCGGCTGTTGGGGCTGAGACCAAAGCCGAAAACCCGTATGTTCCGAAGCTCGCCGAGATTTTGAAGGTCAAGGAAGAAAGTCCTGATGTGAAGACGTTCACGTTCAAGTTGGAAGAGGGGGAGTTCAGGTTCAAGGCTGGGCAGTTCGTCGAAGTCTCAGTGTTCGGCGTCGGCGAGGCGCCGTTTACGCTGTCGTCATCGCCTTTTGATACTGAAAAGTTCGAAGTCAGCATCATGCGCGTCGGCAGCGTCACCTCCGCCATTCATCGAAAAAAGGAGGGCGATGTCGTGGGCATCAGGGGGCCTTATGGCACACATTTTCCACTTGAAAAATGCGAGGGCAAGGACGTCACGATCGTCGGCGGCGGAATAGGGATTGCGCCGCTCCGCTCCCTCATTTATGCTCTGATCCATGAGCGTGAAAAGTATGGCAACATAAAGGTGTTGTACGGCGCGAGGGAGCCAAGGCTCATCGTTTACAAGGATCTGTGGGATGAGTTCAAAAAGCACGTAGAAGTTTACCTGACGGTAGATTTTGCCGACGAGACCTGGAAAGGTCATGTGGGCGTCGTGACGACGCTTTTCGACGTGGTCGAAATAAACCCGAAGGACAACATGGCGTTCGTTTGCGGTCCGCCCATCATAAAATTCGTGACGCAGAAGCTTCTTGAATTGGGGTTCGCTCCAGAGAACATCCACCTCTCGTTAGAAAGGATGATGAAATGCGGCATAAGGAAGTGCGGGCACTGCAATATCGGCAAGTATTACGTTTGCAGGGACGGCGCCGTCTTCACCTACGACATGATAAAGGACATCCCGAACCCGTTCTGAGAGGTGGGAGCATGCCCTTGGAGAAGATAAAAGCGGTATGTCCGATGTGCGCGCGCTCGGTTGCGGACTGATCTTGGTCAAGGAGCGGGAAATCATCGGCTTGGACTATTGGAAGGAGCACCCGTTTAACGAAGGAGCCCTTTGTCCGCAAGGCAACTTCGTCCACGAGCTAATACACCACGAGCGGCGGCTCACGACGCCTTTGATTCGAGAAGGCGACTCCTATAAACAAATTTCCTGGAGTGAGGCTCTTGGAATTGTAGCCAGCAGGATAAAGGCGGCGAAGGAATCCGGCGACGCCGCCGTCTTTCTCTCTTCGGGACTTTGCACGAACGAAGAGAATTATTTAATGAAGAAGCTTGCTGCCGCCTTGGGCATGCGGTGGCGCCACCAAGTGCGACTTCCGGACTTAAGGAGATATTTGGCTACGACGCTTCTCCCCTCCCGCTCTCTGAGGTTGAAGATGCCGATCATATTTTCATCGTCGGTGATCCGATCGAACAGAACCCGCTCGCCGCAAGGTTCTTGCTTAAGGCGAAGTTCGACGGCGGCGCTTGGATCACTGCAGCAGGCGTCCGTCCTGGAAAAACGGCGTGGTTCTCAAATTTATTCTTGCAGTGCAAGCCAAGGGGCGTCGCCGCCTTGCTCTTCGGTGTCATCAAAAGAATCGTAGAAAGTGAGGCTTACGACAAAGAGTTCGTGGAGAGGCAGACCAAGGGCTTCGACGAGCTCAAACGTTTTCTGGATGAGAAAAGCCTTCATGAGATCGCTGAGGCTTCAGGTGTAAGCGAGCGTCTTATAACGCAGGCGGCAGACTCGCTTGCAAAGGCGTCGAAGCCATGCATCGTTTACACAACTGCCATCCTCGAAGAGAACGCAAAGGAAATTGTGAAAGCGTTGGCGGACCTTGCGTTGCTTCTGAACATTACGAAAGCGGGATTATGCGTTGTGGAAGGTGTCCCAAACATCCAAGGTGCGAAGGACGTCCTTGATGAGGAGTTCGACGGTGACGCGAAGGTCGTAGTGACGCTCGGCGGCGTGCCGCCATACGTCGATCTGGACAGCGCGGAATTCGTGGCGACAACGCAGGCGTTCCTGCTGGGCGATGAGAGCGCCGACGTCATATTGCCCGGCGCGTGCTTTGCTGAGAAAGAAGGAACCGTTACGAGCACTGACAGGTTTGTCCAGAAGTTAAGGAGGGTAGTGGAGCCGCCTAAGGGCGTAAAAACCGAGTCCGAAATTTTGAGAGAGCTTGCAGCGAGGTTAGGTGTTGAACTAAGCTTCGAAGGCTGGCAGGAGATCGCAACAACAGTAAAAGCTTACAAAGGGATTACTGAGGACGCCCTTGAGGGCGGTGTCCGCTGGGGCGGCGAACGCCTTTACGAAAGCGGCTTTGAAACCGAAGACCGCCGTGCGAAGCTAATGCTGTTCGACATGCGTTTCGAGCCGCCGAAGCCCGATGGAGAATTTTTAGTGGTGACCGAGCGGCGGACGTTTAACCCTGCGTGGTCGCTTGTGGTAGGGCGTTTTGAAGAGATAACCGGAAAGCCTTGGCGTTGGATTGAGATAAATCCCGAAGACGCTGCGGCGTTAGGGTTGAGGGACGGCGACGCCGCAAGACTCAAAACCGATGCCGAGGAACTCGTTGCGCCGGTGGTGGTACGTCGAGAAATTTCGAAAAATATTTTATTCGTCCCCGATTACAAGACGTGCGTAGCCTCGTTGGAGAAGGTGTGACATGCCGGAGCTCTACTTCGACTTGGACCTCTGCATAGAGTGTCGGAGTTGCGAAGTGGCGTGCGCATTGCAGAAAGTGGACAAGCGTGTGCAAATAGAGGTTTACGGGATGTTCCCGCTGAATCTGGAGTGCAAGCATTGTGAAAAAAGTCCGTGTATTGAGGTTTGTCCAACGAACGCTCTTGAGAAAAGGGATTCTGTGGTTTACAGGAACGAAATGTTGTGTGTCGGCTGCAAGTCGTGCATGATCGCGTGTCCGTTCGGGAACTTCGAGTTCAAAGAAAACCAAAAAACCGTTCAGCAGTGTCGTAGGGGTGGATCATGAAATGAAACTCGTTGTTATTGGCTGCGGATTTGCAGGAATAGAGGTTGTTGAAGGCGTGAGAAAAAGGATGAAGGATGCCGAAATTACGATGATAGATCCCAGAGCGCGGATGCAGAATCAAAGCCTTTTTCCCGAGATCATCTCGGAAAAAGTCACTCCTGACGAGATAACTGGTGATTTATCATCATTTGCAAGGAAGCACGATGCGAAGTTCATCAACGAAGCCGCTCTTTCTGTGGATTTCAAGTCTAAAGTTGTGAGGACTGAGCGTGAAGAGGTACCATATGATTTTCTTGCCATCACGGTGGGCGCCGTACCGTCATATTTCGGTATTCCTGGAGCAGAAGAACGCTCATACCAGATAAATACACTTGAAGGGGCGTTGGAAGCAAAGGAAGCACTTGAAAGACTTGTAAGTTCTGGTAAAGACAGGATAGCGGTCGTGGGCGCCGGACTGACGGGTGTCGAACTTGTCGGGGAACTCGTAGATAAGTACGGTGGTAAACTGAAGATTACGCTCATCGAAGCGCTTTCTAGGGTTCTCCCCGCGTTCTCAGAGGCTAACCCGAAGGTATGCACGTACATTGAGAGGGTGCTGCGCGAGAAGGGGGTCGACATCATGCTAAATACGGCTGTTGAGCGGGTGGAAGATGATAAAATCTATTTCAAAGGCGGAGGATCACTGGATTATGATATGCTGTTCTGGACTGCGGGAATAAGACCTGCACCGCTTCTTGAAGCGCTGGACGTTCCGAAAGAACGTGGCTGGATTAAAGTTGACGAAAGCCTCAGGGTCGAAGGCATGAATGATGTCTTTGCAGGGGGCGACTGTGCGTTCGTCGTGATTGAAGGGCGTTGTTCGGGTAAGAACGCCGAGGAGGCGGAGCGGCAGGGCAGGATGATCGCAGAGAATATCGTGCGCTCGGAGAAGGGCAAACCTCTCGCTAAATACAGACCAAAAAATACCATCGAGCGCCCGAGGGCTTTCATATCTTATGGTGGTGGCAAGGCGATCGCGACATCGGGCAGGCTTATGATAAAAGGACGGATCGCATACATGCTGAAAAAGTACGTTGATCTACGCTTCATGAAGCGATTTGAGTGAGTGTGTACAAGAGAGGCAAACCCTCATCTCACAAGCTTTTTATCTCTCCTGTGAGGTGCGCAATATGACGGTATTCGAGGCGGCGGTCTGCCCGTTCTGCGCATGTCTTTGTGATGACATCGTCGTGCAAGTAGAAGAGAACGAAATAAAGGATGTCAGGAATGCCTGTGCGCTCGGCATGCGCAAGCTCCTCTCTTACAAGGAGAACAGGCTGGAAACGCCACTCGTTCGCGGCGAGGCACGGGGCTACGAGGACGCCTTAAAGGAGGCTATCGAGATTTTAAAAGGTGCGGATAAACCTCTGATCTACGGGCTGAGCAGCACGGGCTGCGGCGCCCAGACAGTGGCGTTACGGCTCGCCCGCCGCCTGGGCGGTGTCTGCGACAGCACGGAGTCGCTCTGCCACAACCTGTTCCACACGCTTCAGCCGGAATTTAACCTTTTCTACACGACGCTCGATGATGTAAAGGACAAAGCCGATGTCGTTGTTTTTTGGGGCTGCAACCCCGTGCACTCGCACCCCCGCCACCTTTCCAAGTTTTCGTATTCTGAGGGGCGCTTCATCCCTAAGGGCATCACCGACCGTGAAATCGTGTGCGTGGACGTCGTCACGAGCGAGCTTGATAAGATAGCGAAATGGTTTTTGCGCATCCGTCCCGGAAAGGACGCTGCGGTCTGCAGGGCTTTACAGGCGCTGGTTGGCGGCGGGGCGGCTATGAAAAGCGTAAAGGCGCTAGCGGAGGAGGCGGGTGTCGGCGTCGAAGACTTGAGTAGAGTGGCTGAGACGCTGAAGAACGCATCCTTCGGCGTCATATTCTACGGGCTTGGCGTCGCCGCCTCCGAAAATGCGAGGGACGGCGTCGCCGCCCTCTTCTCGCTCGTGGAAACGCTAAACGAAACGACGAACTTCGCAATTTTCCCAATGAAGGGGCACTTCAACGTCGTCGGCGCCGTCATGACGTTCTTACGGGAGACGGGTTTCCCGTTTGGTGTGGATTTTTCGGGGGGCGTTGCCCGCTTTGAGCCCGGGAAAACGACGGCGCTCGACGTGCTTGAGAGCTGTGACGCCGCTCTCATCGTCGGTGCCGACCCCTTAGCTTCGTTCCCTAAGGAGAAAGCAAAGCTCTTGCGCAAAATGCCCTTAATCGTGCTGGACCCGTTCGAAACGCTGACGGTTGAAGCGGCGACGGTCGCAATCCCAACGGCGCTGACCGGCGTCGAGGCTGAGGAGACGGCATACCGGATGGATTGCCTGCCGCTGAAGCTGGAAAAGCTCGTGGAAGGGAACATGCCCTCGGATATGGAAGTCTTGCTCCGATTGCAAGATAATATCGAGAAGGCTTGACGAGGGGTTGCGGCGAGCAGCCCAGACGTGTCGTGAGCCGGAACTCGGAGCGACGTTCTAAATCCGAGCGGAGAGGCACTCGGCAGGGGCGGCTCGGCAGCTCGCAGCGGGAGCCTTTGGGAAGTCGCTCCCGGAAGGTTGCTCCGTGAGCGACGCCGACCGAGGCGATGACCGTCGTGAGCCGGTGACGAGCCGGCTCCTCTACCTTTTTTTCTTCTCATGACAATAAGGAAAGATGGGGCGGCGTGCCGAAAGTATCGAGACGAGACGCAAGTTGCTTGAGATTTTGAGGATACTCAGGGAGAGTGAAATGCCATTGGGGGCGAGGGTCATTTCAGAGGAGTTGCGGCGGCGGGGCTTCGACATAAAGGAGCGTGCGGTACGTTACCATCTCAGTTTCCTTGATGCCATGGGTTTTACCGAGAAGCATGGGAGAAGAGGGCGCACGATAACGGAGCTGGGTCTGAGGGAGCTGGAGGAGGCGAGCCTTGAGGAGCGGCTCGGCTCCGTGAGGGTGCGAATCGAAGAGCTTATGTTCCTGACGACATTCGACCCCCTGAGCAAGGAGGGAAACGTCGTCGTGAACGTTGCCCTTGTGGACAAACGCGACTTCGAGCGGCTCATGGACGTTTTTGAGGAGCTTTCCACGTATGCCGTGAGTAATTACGTTAAGATCGTGGATGAAGAGGAGCGGGTGGGAGGGTTGTTCGTCCCTCCTGGGAAAGTGGCGATAGCGAACATCTGCAGCATCACGATAGACGGGGTTCTCGTGAAGAGCGGTATCCCGGTCGAGCCGAGGTACAGCGGCATCGTCAAGATAAGCGGCGGGAAGCCCCAGCGGTTCATCGATGTCATCAGCTACGAGGGCACCTCCGTCGATCCCACGAGGGTCTTCATGTCGAAAAGGGTAACGTCGGTATGCGACGTTCTGACCAAGGGCACCGGCAGGGTGATCGCAAACTACCGAGAAATACCTGCGATCGCATTGGAGAAGGCTGCAAGGGTGATAAAGAGCTTAGAAGCTGCTGGCATCGCTGGCGTGATCACTTTCGGCACGTGCCATTCGGTTCTCGGTATTCCCCTCCTCAGGGGGCGGGCGGGCATCCCGGTGTATGCGGGTGTGAACGCCTTCGCCGCCGCCGAGGAGCGTGGCATAAAAACCGAAACCCTGCCCATGCACACGGTCATGCCCTTCAAGGAGCTTAAGCCGCCGTAGGGGGAGGCGTCTTGCCTGAAAAGGAGAAGCTTGATGAGCTCGACAGGAGAATCCTCTCCATCCTGTTGAAGGATGCGAGGATTTCGTACAGGGAACTCGCCCGCAGCCTCAACGTGTCGGTGAACACCGTCATCCGCAGAATAAACGACATGCGGGAGCGGGGGATTCTGCAGGACTTCATACCGGTGATAGATGCGAAAAAGGTGGGGCTGGATGTCGCCGTGATCATAGGGATCGTCGTGGAGGGGGGGCACCTCGTGGAGGTCGAGCGCGAGCTTGCGCGACGCCGGGAGGTCTGTGCGGTCTACGACGTCACCGGGGAGTTCGATGCGATCGTGGTCGCAAAGTTCAGAAACACGACCGAGCTTAACGACTTCATAAAGTCCACGCTCAGCATGAGGCACGTCCAACGCACCTGCACGTTCGTCGTCCTTAACGTCGTCAAGGAGGATTACAGGGTCTATCTTCCGGAATGACGGCAGACAGGATTTGCGGCTTTGGGCTCGGCGGGTGTCCCCCTCCCCCGCCCTCGCCGTCGCCGTTGCCGCCGTTGCCGCCGTCGCCGCCGTCGCCGCCCTCGCATCCTCACGAGCCGTCCGAATCGAAATCTTTATTGCTCGTGTAAATTATGAGTGATGGCGGAGCTCAACTACGAGAGCATAGGGCTGGTGGCGGGTCTCGAAATTCATCAGCAGCTCGATACGCAGCACAAACTCTTCTGCAAGTGTCCCGCAACGCTGCGTGCGAAGAAGGACTCGAACTTCGAGTTTTTCAGGTACTTGCGGGCGTCGAAGAGCGAGATGGGGGAGATCGACAGGGCGGCGGAAGCCGAGGAGCGTTACCGCCGCACGTTCGTGTATAAAGCCTACGACAGCACGTGCCTCGTGGAGAGCGACGAGGAGCCGCCGCACGAGCTCAACAGGGAGGCGCTCGAAATCGCTCTGGAAATAGCTCTGCTTCTCGACATGGATATTGTGGATGAGGTGCACACGATGCGTAAAATCGTGATCGACGGCTCGAACACGAGCGGCTTTCAGCGGACGGCACTCATCGCAACGAACGGGAAGATAGAGACGGAGGAGGGCGTCGTCAGGATAAACACGCTATGCCTTGAGGAGGAGGCGGCGCAGAAACTGACTGAGGAGGAAGATTGTGTTGTTTACTCTCTCGACAGGCTCGGCATCCCCCTCGTCGAGATAGGAACCGCCCCCGACATAAGAACGCCGGAGCAGGCAAGAAAGGTGGCGGAGCACATCGGGATGATATTGCACTCGACGGGCAAGGTCAAAAGGGGCTTGGGGACGATACGCCAAGACATAAACGTTTCCATAAGGGACGGCGCGCGTGTCGAGATAAAGGGCGTGCAGAACCTCGGAATGATAGAGAAGGTGATAAAAAACGAGGTGATCAGACAGTTAAACCTTCTGAAGATACGGGACGAGCTGAGAAGGCGTAATGCCTACGTCGAACGTGAAATAAAGGACGTTTCGGAGATCTTCAAGGGCACGAAATCGAGAGTCATAAGGGCTGCGGGTCGTGTTTTCGGCGTGTGCTTACGGAAGTATGGAGGGATCGTTGGTAAGGAAATACAGCCCGGGCGGAGGTTCGGGAGCGAGCTTTCGGATGTCGCAAAAAGGTTCGGGGTTGGTGGAATTTTCCATACGGATGAACTTCCAGCCTATGGGATATCAGAGGAGGAAGTAATAAAGCTGAAAAGGGCTTTCAACGCCACCGACGAGGACTGCGTGATCATAGTGGCTGCCGACGAAGAAAGAGCCGTGAATGCCTTGAATGCCATTCTGGAGAGAGCCGAGGTAGCAAGATACGGGATTCCTGAGGAGACGAGGAGAGCCTTGGAGGACGGGAACACCGCATACATGCGTCCGCTGCCCGGCGCCGCCCGCATGTATCCTGAGACGGACGTGCCGCCCATCGAGATAACCGAAGATATGGTGCGGAGGATAAAACTGCCTGAGCTGTTCGAGGACAGAAAGAGGAGGTATATGCGGGAGTATGGCATAAACGAGGAGCTTGCGAGCAAAATTGCCAGATCCATTAATTTCAAGCTGTTTGAAAAGATAATGGGAATGTTCTCTTCGGGAGATGCGGCGGATAGGATACCTGCGACGTTGGTCATCAGGACGCTCACGGATACCATGACGGAACTCATGAGGGAGGGCGTGCCCGTCCAGAACATCGGGGAGCAGCACATCATCAAGATGTTCGAGATGCTAGCCGCCGGAGACTTCAGTAAGGAGGCAATACCCGAAATATTGAGAGGGTTGGCGACGAATCCTGAAAAAAGCGTTGAGGAGGTAGTGACGGAGTTAGGATTGAAAGCTATGGACATCGATGAGGTGAAGAAGTTCATAGAAAGGGTGGTGGAGGAGAGGGCGGACTTCGTGAGGATGAGGGGGCTAAAAGCGGTGAATCCATTGATGGGCGTCGTGATGAAAGAGCTACGGGGCAAAGTAGATGGGAAGATCGTGAGTGAGATGCTGAAGAACGCCGTAAAGAGAATTCTGAACGAGAGCGTCTGAGTTGGACGACAAAGGTTTATATAACGGCGACCTACATTATCGATGGGAACAGAAATGAAGGTGGACATAAGGAACGGGAAAATAGTGGCGGTCGAGGACTTGCGCATCGGGAAGAAGCAGTTGTTTTTGAAGAAGCCGATACCTATAGAGCGGTACGAGGAGCTTGAGAGGGTCGTATCCTTCATAAAGGAGCATTTCACCGACGTCTACGTCGAGGAGTGGACGGATGACGAGCTTAATAAGTTTTTAGCGGAATGCAGCCCGTCGCAGAAGGAGTTCCTGAGGACGCTCGCAGAGAAAGGCGTGGTCACGGTGAACGAGCTTATGGAGCGTATCAGGAGCATCGGCGTGAGCATCACGGGCGGGCGGGGCATCGGCGCCATCGCCGCCGGCATCGTCAGGAAGATACGGAAATACAACAAGAAGGAGATATTCGAGAAGGTGAGTCACACGGAATGGAGGATCTTGCCGGAATACCAAGAGAAGGTCAGAGAGTTTTTTGAGAGGCAGAAACGTACGATGCTGCATTCGTGATACAACTTTATTCAGTTGTGTTAGCTTCCACCGGAAGCTTCAAATTGGGGAGTACGCTGAGCGGCGTGTTCCCCGTTGGGCGGGCTTGGCACTGAAGCCCTACTCGCAGCTTATAGCCACGGCATTGCGGCGTCTCAATCTTAAATCTCTCCTTACCAGCCCTCCTAATTCATCTCGCCCACGAACGGAGCCTTCTTAGCGACTTTCTGTAAAGCCGTAGGGTGGGACTTTGGCAGACGATGAATGTGGGCGTCCCGCACCGGAAGCTTGCCAAGAACTCCTCGCCACACCCAATAAGCTTATTCCGCACGCCCTTTAATTTTGACGTGAGGGTGAGAACTTGGATGCCATCGTGGCTGAGCGTTTGACGAAGTGTTTTAACGGGTTGAAGGCGGTTGATTCCGTGACGTTCAGGGTGCGGGAGGGCGAGATATTCGGGTTGCTCGGACCGAACGGTGCGGGGAAGACGACGCTTCTGAAGATGCTGGCGACGCTCCTGAAGCCGACATCGGGCAGTGCGAGGGTCTGCGGCTACGACGTCGTCAGCGACGCAGACGAGGTGCGGCGCCGCATAGGCGTCGTGTTCCAAGAGCCGACGCTGGACATCAAGCTGACCGCCTTCGAAAATCTCGACTTCCACGCCCGCATGTACGGGATGGGCAAGGAGGAGCGGCGGAGACGCATCAGGGAGGTCTTGAGGCTCGTAGGGCTCGAGGACAAAGCCGACGTGCTCGTCGAAAACTTTTCGGGGGGGATGCAGCGACGCCTTGAGATCGCAAGGGGGCTGCTGCATAGCCCCGAGGTCTTGTTTTTGGACGAGCCGACGCTCGGCTTGGACGTCCAGACACGTAAGAGCATCTGGGAATATATAAAGGAGCGGAATGAGGAGGAGGGCGTCACCGTAGTCGTCACAACGCACTACATGGAAGAGGCGGAATTCCTGTGCGATAGGGTTGCGATAATAGACTTCGGCAAGGTGATAGCGACGGGCACGCCCGAAAGCCTCAAGGCGTCATGCGGCTCCGCCGTGATCACGATAGCGGTAGACGGGAGCGCTCAAAGTCGAAGTCGGAATCAGGACGGCGTCGCCGAAGCCGAGAGGCTGGCGGCGATCCTGTCGGAGCTTGAGTTCGTGGAAGAGGCGGGCGTGCGTGGGTGTGGGCGGGGGCGTGGCAGCGTCGTCGAGGTCAACGTGCGGGGGAGCGGCGAGACGTGCATCCCGGAGCTCGTGCTCGCAGCCGCAAAGGCAGGCATCGGCATAAAATCCCTAAGCTTCAGGAAGCCCACGCTTGAGGACGTCTTCTTGAAGCTCACCGGCAGGGAGATCAGAGACGAGGGGGAGGGGGGCTTTAAGGACTTCGTGAGGTGGACGCACGTGCTGTGGCATAGGAGGCGGCGGTGACATGAAAACGAGGATCGCAGACGTCATAAATCCCTCGGCGATATACACCCTGTGGCTGCGGGAGACCATCCGCTTTTTCAGGCTCAGGAGCAGGGTTCTCGGATCACTCGGCATGCCCCTGTTCTTTCTTGCGTTCCTCGCACTCCTCCCCGTGGAGCCTTCGAGCGTCCACGGCTTGCGGTACATCGATTTCTTAGCGCCGGGAATTATAGGCATGACTCTGCTCTTCTCCTCGACGTTTGCGGGGCTTTCTGTGATCTGGGACAGGGAGTTTGGCTTTCTCCGTGAGATAATGGTGGCGCCGGTGAGTCGGGTCTCGATAATACTGGGGCGGATTGTGGGCGGCATGACGACTTCGATGTTTCAGGGCATCCTGATGCTACTTGCGGCGTTCCCCATGGGCTTCCGCATCAGAGGGCTTCCGAGCGGGGGCGAGGCGACGACGCTCGCCATCCTCATCGGCGTCCTCCTCTCGGTGCTCTTCATGATACTGATTTCTGCTACTTTCATCGGCATGGGCGTGGCGTTCGCCTCGAAACTGAAGGACATGTCCGGCTACTCCCTCGTGATGAATTTTCTGGTATTCCCGATATTCTTCCTGTCCGGGGCGCTGTTCCCCTTGGACGACTTCCCCCGCTGGATGAGAATGCTTGCATATGCGGACCCGCTGACGTACGGCGTTGACGCCCTGCGGAGGTGTCTCGTCGGAGTCGGTGAGTTCCCATTGCTTCTCGACTTTGCGGCGCTCGCCCTGAGCGGCGCCGTGACGGTCTGGCTGGGCGCCTACCTGTTTGAAAGGGCTGAGGGCTGAGCTGCTGGGACTGAGCTGTTGGGGGCTGAGCTGCTGGG
>JAPHEE010000001.1:4057-14006 GCA_029259545.1 Candidatus Alkanophaga volatiphilum | reverse complement strand
GGGGGCTGAGCTGCTGGGGGCTGAGCTCCCGCCCCTCCGAAGGCGCCGCCGAGGAGCGTGGTTCGCCGGACCGGAGGATAGCCGCTCCCCATCGGGACTGTGTGAACAGTCCCCTGCGACATGCTCACGCCCCGCCCGCTCACGCCACCGCCCCCGCTTCCCCTCGACTCGACGCCTGCACGACCCCAGAATGTACCGACACCTCACCCGGCGTCGGCATCTGGACGACAAAGCCCTTTATGCAATCCCGAACTTCTCTCCCCTTCAACTGGCTTCCAGAATCCTCACCCTGCCGCCCCGCCTCAGAGCTTTCAGCAGTTCCTTCCCGATCCTCGAGTTCTTCCCGACCCTTATCCTATTTTTCTTGCCGACGACAGGGGAAAACAGAAACTGGTCGTTGACGTATACTTCAACGCACCTCCCGCTCATGTCCCTTTCGAGATTCAGGCTCAGATAGTTTTTCGTCTCGGAGATCGAAAACGGAATCTCCTCTTGAGAAACTTCCTCCGCCTCCGCCTCCGTCTCCACCTCCGACGCCGCCGACGCTCTCACGGCTCTCTCGGCTCCGACGCTCCGGGCTTCGACCTCGATGCTTATCCCAAGTTTCTCTTCGATTTTCGTGATGTTCCGACCGTCCTTGCCGATGAGCTTTGCGATGGCGTCGGGGTGTACTCGCACCACCGCCTTGTTCCCGATGATGTCAACCTCTGCTCCCCGGTCGTAGCGACGGATCACCTGAAGGATCCGCTCTGCGGCAAGCCTCTCGACGGGCGTCTGCGTCGTCACGTCCCTGACCGGGATGACCACATTCTCCTCGCCGTACGTGTAGATTTCGTATTCGAGCCTTCCGGTCTCGAAGTCCCGAATCTCGACGACCGGTCGTGCGAGGTCGGCTTCGGTCATGCCCGTGGGCACCTTCACGGTCATCGAAACCTCGTAAACCTTCTTGATTTCGCCATCCTTCACGTAGATGATGGTGTCGATGACGCTCGGGATCATCCCGAGGTCGAGGCGTCCGACGAAGCGCTGCACCGCATCTATGGGGTCGGCGGCGTGCACCACGCCTATCATCCCCACGCCTGCGAGCCGCATGTCCGCAAATATCTTGAAGTCGGACGTCTTCCTGATCTCGTCGAAGACCGTGTAGTCGGGACGGACCAAAAGCAGGATGTCGGCGATGTTGCTGAAGTCGCCTCTCGGCGCGCTGTACTGCGTGATTTCGGGTCCGACCTGCAGGTCCCGTGGCAACTCCAGCGTCTTGACGACTTTGCCCTTCGAGGCGTAGAAGTTTGCGAGGGAGCTTGCGAACGTCGTCTTCCCGGAGCCCGGCGGTCCGGCAATTAAAATGCCCTCAGCCCGCTCCTCGAACCGCTGCATCAGCTTCTCCGAAAGCTTGTAATCTTCGAGGGAGAGCTTGACGATGGGGCGGACGATGGTGATCTCGGTGGCGTCGGCGAGCGGCGGTCTCGCGATCGCAATACGGTACTCGCCGAGCTGCACGACCCGCCCGCCGGGGATGCTCTCCTCGATGAAGGCTTCACGCCGCATCCTCACCGCCTCGTTGATCTCCTTTATTATCTGCAGAAGCTCTTCCTCAGTGCACGGTTCTTCTCTGATTCGCACGAGCCTGAAATTCCCGACCCTACCACGCTTTGCGAGCGGCGGCACACCTTCCTTCAGGTGGACGGACATCGTGTCCTCGGTGAAGAACTTCTCGAACGAGAACTTCTCGCCGAGAGTTTCGACGGGCACGTAGATGGACTCGACACCATCAGCCTCCGCTACTAAGGACTGCACGTAGTCGCAGGTCATCAGGGCGGCGTTCTCGCTCTTTGCTACCTCTATGATCAAGGCGTCGAGCCGCCCGCTGCTCGCGAGCCGTATTTCGTCGAAGTTCGGACGCTTGCCCGAGAAGCGAAGCGGGATGCCACGCTCCTCGCAAAGCTCACGAAGACGCTTCACGTTCTGTAAGCCCTCAAAGCCCTCTTCTCTGCCTTTCGATGCTTGCGACTGCAGCTCGTCGAACGCCGCATACGGAATTATCACTTCAGAGGCGTCCTCCACGACGCTCTCGGGCTCGCAATGTATGATCGCTGAAGTGTCCAGACACACTTTCTTACTACTCATTTCGCTCTTGTTGTGTTGCTCATCATCCCATTTTTACTTTTCCATTTGCTTAAGAATTAGAGAGTTTCGAGAGAGCAATATTTTTATCCGCTGAGAGCAAAAGGAGAAGTAGGCGGGGGTTGCCGAGCCTGGACAAAGGCGCAGGAGGCGTGCCGCCGTCGTGCGGACGCCGGCGAGACTTAAGTTCGCAAGGATGAGAAATCCTGTTCCGAAGGGATGCGCGGGTTCGAATCCCGCCCCCCGCATTAGCGTTGTGCGGAGTGTGGGTGTGGGGGATGCACCTCATCTCGATGAGCGACCTTACGCTCGAGGAGATTGAGGCTTTAATAGAGGACGCTGGTAGACTCAAGGCAGAGCGGGGGTCCCAAAGACTCCGTGACGACCTAAAAGGTAAAGTCCTGGGATTAATCTTCGAAAAGCCCTCAACTCGCACCCGTGTGTCGTTTGAGGTTGCGATGCTGGAGCTCGGCGGGCACGCCATCTACCTGAACTGGAACGACCTCCAGCTCGGAAGGGGCGAGCGCATCAAGGACACCGCCAGAGTCCTCTCGTCGTACCTCAGTGCGGTGATGATCCGAGCCTTTAGGCACGAAACCGTCGTGGAATTTGCGGCGCACGCCTCCATCCCGGTGATCAACGGGCTGACGAACCTCGAGCATCCCTGCCAGACGCTCGCAGACCTCCTCACGATAAAGGAGCGTAAGGGGCGGCTCTCAGGACTGAAGCTCGCTTGGATCGGCGATGGCAACAACGTCTGCAACTCGCTACTCCTCGGAGCGGCGACCGTCGGGATGAGCGTGAGCGTCGCATGCCCTGAAGGCTACGAGCCGCCCGCCTCGATTTTAGAGCGGGCGAGGGCGCTAGCTGAGAAGAGAGGCGCCGAAATTAAAATCGTGAGGGAGCCTGCGGACGCTGCGAAGGACGCCGATGTGTTGTACACGGACGTTTGGGTTTCAATGGGCGATGAGGCGGAGCGTGAGCGGCGGCTGAAGGCTTTCCAACGCTACCAGATAAACGAGCGGCTTTTAGGCATTGCGAAGAGCGATGCAATAGTCATGCACTGTATGCCTGCGAACGTCGGCGAGGAGATAACCGAGGAGGTGATGGAGGGGGAGCATTCCGCAATTTATGAGCAGGCTGAAAACAGACTGCATGCGCAAAAAGCCTTGCTCCTGAAGCTTTTGAGCCCATGAGCTAGAGTATTATGCTCCCGAAGGTGTTTGCGGTTAAGGTTTTAAGGGGAGGGGAGCTTCTGAGGATAAGGAATTTTGAACTCAAGGACTTAGACCGAGTTATGAAGATCAGCCGAGAAGGCAACCTTGAGGGCACCTCGGCAATTTACCTCGAAATCTACAGAACGTGCCCCGAAGGCTTCTTAGTAGCGGAGGTCGATGGCGTCGTTGTGGGTTTCGTCGTCGCTTTGCTTTCAACACCTGAGGAAGGACGCATATTCGCAATAGCCGTTGACAGGGATTTTAGGAGGCGTGGCATCGCTACCGAACTTTTAAACGTGGCGTTCGACCTTATTAAAAGCTGGGGCGCGCGATCCGTCAGACTCGAAGTCAGAGTGAACAACCATGCAGCACGCCGCCTCTACCGGAAGCTGGGATTTGTGGACTTTGGTTACATCCCCGCTTACTACAGCGACGGTGAAGCCGCCGTCCTCATGCGTAAGCCCTTGTTCGACATGGCGGAGTAGCATATTGCATCAGACGCTGAAAGCTCTCCGTTACTACAGGCAGACTATGAAAAATATTTAAACAAGAAGGGGCATAGTAGCGATTGCGGCATTGTACGTCGTGGAATGGACATGAGCGTGCAGTGGGGTGGTCAGCATAGGAGCAATCAAACCAACATACATAAAGAGCATAGCAGAACAGCTATTACGTGAGGTAGATGGCTTCAGTGATGATTTCAACGAGAACAAGAAGCTCGTGGAGATATACACAAACATAGAGAGCAAGGAAGTACGGAACAGAGTCGCTGGCTACATAACGCGTAAGATGAGGAGGCAGGTGAAAGCTCAAATGAAAGCTATATAGGAGGTTGTTGTTGCGTGTTGAAACTTGAGGGTGTGTTTCCCGCTTTAATAACCCCGTTTACGAAAGATGGAAAGCTCGACGAGGAGCGATTACGTAACCTCGTGGAGTTCGTGACGGAGGGCGGCGTCGCAGGCGTAGTTCCGTGCGGCACGACCGGCGAGTCCGCCACGTTATCTTACGAGGAGCACGAGCGTGTGATCGACATCGTAGTGGACTGTTCTAAAGTGCCTGTTGTTGCAGGAACAGGTTCGAACAGCACGAGAGAGGCGATAGAGCTGACGAAATACGCCGAAGATGCAGGAGCGGACGCTGCGTTGCTGATCACGCCTTATTATAACAAGCCGAACCGACGTGGATTGATCGAACATTTCAAGGCGGTAGCTGACGCCACGGAGCTTCCGCTCGTGCTCTACAACGTACCCTCAAGGACTGGACTAAACATGACACCTGATGTCGTTGCGGAGCTCGCGGGCGTCCCGAACATCGTCGGAATCAAAGAGGCGAGCGGCAACATCGGTCAGGTAGCCAAGATCATAAAGGCTACGAGGGATAAAGGCTTTGTAGTCCTTTCTGGCGACGACGCCCTTACGCTACCGATAATGGCGCTCGGCGGCAAAGGCGTGATTTCGGTCGCTGCGAACATCGTGCCGAAGGAGATGAGCGAGATGGTAGCTGCAATGCTGAAAGGCGACTACGAACGCGCCAGAGAGCTGCACTTCAGACTGATGCCGCTGTTCGAAGCTATGTTCCTTGAGACGAACCCGATTCCTGTGAAGAAGGCGGCAGAGCTCCTAGGACTCGCTAACGGCACGTTAAGACTGCCGCTTGCAGAGTTGAGCAAAGAAAATGAGGAGAAGTTGAGAGCGGTCTTAAAAGATTTGGGACTTTTGAAATGATGCACCACTTTCTTCTCCCACTCACATGAAGAAGGTTTATGGAGTTATAGGGGACCCCATAGAGCATAGTCTTTCGCCGGTAATGCACAACGCTGCCTTTGAGGCGCTCGGACTCGATGCTATTTATCTTGCATTCCGGGTACCGCTGCAGAATGTCGGCAATGCGATCCGGGGCGCCGAAAGCCTGGGCTTCGGCGGGCTCAACGTCACCGTCCCGTTAAAGGAGGCGGCGATGCGCTTCGTACGTCCCGACGAGCTTTCAAAACGAATCGGGGCAATAAACACCATCAATTTCGAGGCGCCGGAGGGCGAGCCAAATGCGTTCAACACCGATGGCATAGCTGCCGTTCGAGTTCTCAAGGAAAATGTCGGCAGCCTCACCAAGAAGAACGTGCTGATGCTTGGTGCAGGCGGTGCCGCAAAAGCTATTGCTTTCTACCTGCAAAATGAGGGTGCCCGTCTTGTGATCTTGAACAGGACGGCTAAGCGTGCCAAGGAGCTTATGGAGCGTCTTCTCTCGTCGGGCGGTGCTGGCGAAGTGGCGTGGGGCGGGTTGGAGGAGCTCCCGACGAGAATCAAAGAAGCTGACATTTTGATAAATGCGACATCCGTCGGAATGTATCCGAACGTCGAGGAGACGCTCGTCACCGCCGACCTCATGCATAAAGACCTTGTAGTCTTTGATGTCGTTTACAATCCTGTGGAAACACGGCTTTTAAGAGAGGCGAAAAAGGCAGGCGTCCGCCATAGGATCGACGGCGTGAAGATGCTCGTGTATCAGGGCGCTGAAGCCTTCAAAATCTGGACTGGAATCTCGCCGCCGATCGATGTCATGGAGAGGGCAGTCAGGGAAAGATTAGGCGGCGGGATGGAAAAATAGTCAGACTAGGGTCATGAGCTATGACGTTGTGATAATCGGGGATGTTTTTTACGATATAATGACGTCGCCGCTCGAAGATTACCCGGAGAGGGACACGCAGGTCGGTGTCGAGTTTTTGACGAGCCTTGGCGGTCAGGCTGGGAACTGTGCGGCGGCGTGCGCCTCTTTAGGGCTGAGAACGGCGCTGATCTGCAAGGTAGGAAGCGACGAGCTTTCTACGCTGCTTTTAAGCGTCCTTGAGGGTTACGGCGTCGAGTGTTTTACGAGCGTCTCAGAACGCTTCAGAAGCCCCGGGATAACGGTCAGCATTGCGTTCAGGGACGGCAGTCGCACAATGTTCTCCTACAGGGGTGCAAATCTCGACCTTCGGCATGAAGACATCGATTACGACGTTTTGAGACGAGCGAGATTCTTGATGCGTGCTGGTCACTGGAACACGCCTTCACTCTTCGCCGCAAACAAAAAGATTTTGGAGTTTGCGAGGCGGGAGTGCGGCATACCGACTGCCCTTGACATAGGCTGGAGCGCATACCTCGGCTGGGGCGAAGATGCAAGGAATTCCGTCTTGGAACTGCTGCCGGAAACGGAATTTCTCTTCGTGAACGAGCGAGAACTGAAGGCATTGGCAGGTATATCTGACGTTAAAAAGTGTGCGAGGAAGCTTTTGGATTTGGGTTGTGAGAACGTAGTTTTACATCTAGGCGAGCGAGGCTCTGCATGGCTTTCAGAGGATTTGGAAGTTCGTGTCGGAGCCTTTAGGGTGGAGGTGCGGCGCCCGACGGGCGCCGGTGACGCCTTCAACGCCGGCTTCATTTTCGCATTCCTCAAGGGCAAGAGTCCTGAGGACTGTTTGCGATTTGCAAACGCCTGCGGCGCCGCACATCTCCAGAAAGGGGAGGGCTATCCCACGCTGGAAGAGGTAAAAGCCCTTCTGGGCGAGTAGCCCTAATGTTTAGTTAGGATTAAGCCCGCTGTGAGGAGGAGTAAGGTCAGCTTCTCCCGTCTGAAGAGGGAGCTTGCCTCGCAAGGGTCGCCGACCCGCCTCATCGGGCGATCAGGACGGCTGCTTCGCCCCTCATCGGGCTGGAAAGCTGGCTTAAAGCCGCTCCAGCCCACGAGAACATACACCAAACACATATAAAAACTTCCGCCCCCCCGACAGGGGCTTCCCGGCGGCAGGAGCGTGAGCGCTGCGGCGACGTGTGCAGGGTGCAGCCCGAAAGCACCGCCGATGACACCCCTATACCGCCACCAATCCTGCCACGGCTCCCACTAGATAACCTTCAAAAGCTCTTCGAGTGGAAGCGTGTTCACGACGTCTTTGGCTTCGAGCCAGCCGCGGCGGGCGACGGCGACGCCGAACCTCATGAACTGGAGCTGCGGGGCGTCGTGAGCATCGGTAGAAATTGCGATTTTCACACCATATCCCTTTGCGAGACGACAGTGCTCGTCGTTCAAATCGAGACGGTTCGGATACGCGTTCAGCTCCAAAATCGTCCCGGTTTCGCGAGCCTTTTCCATTACGGATTCTATGTCAAGGGCGTAAGGCTCCCTTTTCCCAAGGAGGCGCCCCGTTAAGTGTGCAATTATCGAAACGTGCTCGTTCTCCATCGCAGCCACAATCCTCCGGGTCATAGCCTTCGCATCGAGCGAGAATTTAGAGTGCACCGCCGCAACGACCACGTCAAGCTCGCTCAGAACGTCGTCGCCGAGCACGAGTTGTCCATCCCCCTTTATATCAACCTCGACGCCTGTGAGCACTCTAAGTGGCAAGCCATCTTGCTCTAAGCGCTCATTCACTCTTTCCACCTCGGCAATCTGCCGCTTTAGCTCCTCTTCGGAAAGTCCGCCGGCGGTGCCCTTCGAGTGGTCACAAACCGCTACATATTCGTAACCGAGGCTTGCGGCGGCAAGCGCCATCTCCTCAACGCTTCTGGCGCCGTCGCTCCAGTTCGTATGCACGTGCAGATCACCCCTCACTTCCGAGAGCTCGATAAGCTTTGGAAGCTTGCCCTCGGCAGCAGCTTGAACCTCGTTGCGCCCCTCTCGAAGCTCAGGCGGGACGTAACAAAGCCCTAAGCGCTCGTAAATTTCTTCTTCAGTTTTTCCGCAGACACGACGCTCGACGCCGCCCCCGCCCTCAAAAAGCCCCCGCTCGTCAAGTTTCATGCCCTTCTCGGCGGCGAGCGTTTTCAAGCCATTGACGTGCGCCTCTGAGCCTGTAAGCGTCAGGAGGGCGGCGCCGAACGCCTCCGGTGGCGCAACTTCGAGGCGGACGGGCACGCCGGAAATGACGGCGGAAGCTGACCGCTCGCCGACGCTCGGGTTTTCTATCCCCTCCAGCTCGGCAAAAGTTTTGAGGGCGGCATCAGGCTCGCCCGCCACTAGAATGTCGATGCGGCGCACAACGTCCTTCATTCTGCGGACATCACCCGCGATAGCCACTTTCCGAAAGCCCCTATGCTTCAACTCGTCGAGCAGCTGCTCGGCGAGCGGCAACGCCCTCCAGAGGAGGATCACACCTTTTTGCCTTTTATACTGCTCTATGCCTTTTAAAATGCGCTCTTCAGCTTTTGAGCCCAGTCCTGGGAGCTTACGGAGTCGATGCTCCCTCGCAAGCCGCTCTAACTCCTCGACGCTCGAAATTCCGAAGCGCTCGTGAATCTTCGAAACGGTCTTGACGCCCAAGCCTGGAATTTTGAGCAGTTCCAGCAAGCCTTCGGGAATGCTTTTCTTCAGCTCCTCGTGCAGCCGCAGTCTCCCGGTGCGGAGAATTTCGTCTATCTTCTTGGAAATGGCGGCTCCAATCCCCGGAATCTTCATAAGCTCGCCACGCCTCGCAAGTTCACTCACGTCCTGCGTTAGCGACTCTATGACGCGGGCGGCGTTCCTGTATGCTTTTATCTTGAAGGGATTGTCACCTTTGAGTTCGAGGATGTCAGCAATCTCGTCGAAGACTGCGGCGACCTCCGCATTCGTCCGCACTTTACCCTGCTTGTTCACATTAAAATGTTGCACAGACGAAAAGAAAACATTATGAAGCTGACTGCTGTGACCAAAAGGCAAGGCGAGATTTACGTAACGAAGTGCGTGGAGCTTGGCGTGGTATGCTGCGGCGCAACGCCCGGAGGGTCTTAAACTTGAGGAACGCCGTCCGCTTCTACCTAGAGCATGTCACAGGCTGCTGAATCCGCATCCGAGGATGTGGACAACTAGGGTGGAGATAGGAGGTGAACTACCCCTCGCCTAGCAAGGAGGCTTCCCGCTTCTCCCACCGTTACCATCATCGGCAGCTCTCTCAGCCAGGTAGAGGTTCGGTGTCCACGGGCGTGACTTCGGCGTCCCAGCCCTAGGCTACCTTGCGGTGGCAATAACATGCTTATCGGGAATTATATAAAACTTACCTCCATTCCTCCCTCTCTCACCCCTGTATCCCCTCGCTCTCGCAAGGGGACTTAGCAGCAACAGAAAGTTAAGGGTTGAAGTTTAGATGGGTCTTCAGCTCTTCTCTAAGCCGTCGTGCATGATGATAAACGAGTCGGAACCCTTTCGCCGGAGCTGGTCGGGTGGACAGCGTCCTTGATCCCTACGTAAACAGTTATTCGCTGGGGGCGGCACGAGGGGGGCTTCTCGGAATCACCAGCGGGAGCATGCCATTCCACGTGCGGTAGACAGGATACAAATATTTTCGACGCCGCGAAAGTCCAACGCTCACCTTTGTAGCTTAAGGGTGATGACAAAAGCCTATGCGGTGAGGACCTCTGAGCTTTGAAGCTGCGTGCTCAGCCTGATGACTCGCCAAGTACGTAAATTAAGACCTCGATATTGAACGTGCCAATGGCTCAAATGTCGCTTCATTAGAGTTGCCGTCTTCGTCCTCTGCTCGTATTGTGTAATGTCTGACCCGCTCTTGAAGTATCAGCATCACGCTTCATCTTCCATCCCTGATTTCGGTTAACGGCTGACGGACGCCCCCATGCCGCTAGCCCTGCGATTCGCTCACA
>JAPHEE010000001.1:0-3782 GCA_029259545.1 Candidatus Alkanophaga volatiphilum | reverse complement strand
GCCGCTCAAACGGCATCTCCCGTCACTTGACTGGGGATTACGAGTGTGATATGCTCGTGACTTGTAGCCCCGCACGCGAGAACGACGCCACAAGCATGACGCCTCGCGTAGGTATTTGTGAGTAATTGGACTAACTTATACCATGCCCCTCCAGACCTATATCCTCGTCGTACGCAACACCGCTGACGCCAAAATTCAAATCGGCAGCCTTGGCGCCCTCCTCTTCAAAAGAGGGTATTACGCCTATGTAGGCTCCGCAAAACGCAACTTAGAAGCCCGCATCAGAAGGCATCTACGCAAGGAGAAAAAGCTGCATTGGCACATCGACTATCTCTTGAGTGCGAGCAGTGTAAGTGTTGAGACCGTTTTGCTGCTTGACGCCCCCGAATGTACGGTTGCCCGCCTTTTGAGCGAACACTTCCCCTGCGTCGAGCGCTTCGGTGCCAGCGACTGCCGCTGCAACAGCCACTTATTCTTCGCCGAACGCCCCTCTTTCGAAAACGCCCTCAGAAGCTCAAATTTAATTTTCAAGCATCTGGAATGCTAACTAATATTCTTTTCATTTTCTCAACCTCTCTAATGTTGAAACAAATTTTTCTGGGTTTTACGAGATGTCGCTAAGAAAGCCCTAAGGGGTTAGGGGAGGTGGGAAAGTTTTATGTACGGAGTTCGATGTATTAAGACGAGCCCATGCCTAATGTGAGCGGGGCTGTGTGCCAAGCCCGACGGAGCGGTTCGTGCTGCACGCCTCTCAACCTCCCCCGGTGGACGCCCCTCAGGAGGAGGTCACAGAGAGTACTATTTCTCTCCAAAATCCATTTTCTTTTCTTATTTTAACGCTTTTTCCATGGTGGATTGCGAAATAAAGCCTTCTTTTCCAAGGATTGATTCTTAGCCCCCAACCTATGTACCAAGGTATTTCAAGGCTAAAAATAAGCCTCGATTTTGAAATAAGTTGGAAAAAGCAAGCGATAAGATTTTTCTAAAGCGGTTTCCGCTCTGATTTCTTTTTCTTCTTGTTTGCAATACTCCAACCTACCGAAAATCCTAAAGCAGCAATTAGAACAGACCTAAAATCTATTCTACTTGTGTAATTAAGGATTATCCCAACAATCAAAGCAATTAAGAATACTAAAGCAAAACTAATGCACCAATTTTCTTTCAACTTCATTTTTCTACACCTCTCGATTCCATTACACGAAAAATTCCGTAACATATCAGATATGTATAAACAAATATAGAAATAAGCTTCCATATTTTCCAGTTTCCTGTTAAAGTATCATATGCATACTCAACAATTAAAGGAATGCCTACAATCAACATAACAGCAAGAAAGATGGAGCTTGCTTTTCTTTCTTCTCCTTCTTTATACAATCTTTTTATTAGTGAGCCGAGAAATCCTCCGCCAAACAATCCAGCTCCTATTACAGCGGGAAATCTTGGATCAAGCACGCCTGTTGCAAAATACCAGCTGATAAGAGTTAGGGCAAAGCCTGCAAACCCAGACAGCATACCACATTTAAGGTCAGTTTTTATTTCCATCTCTTTACCACATTCATATTCAACCAAATCTCTCCATTTTTTAGTTCCTACCTTCTTACGTAAGGATAGAGCCTACTCTTGCTAATGAACGCTTCAAACATCTGAGACTCAGCACAATGAAGATTAGCGACGGCGGCGAGCCGGGAGGCGGAGAAAAATGGAAAAATTATTCGATGCGGTAGCCGAGCTCTTCGACGGTCTTCCTGCGTTCCGCCTTCTCTTCTTCGTTTTCGATTCTCGTGACCGCCGTCCCGTCTACAACGCCGAGCACAGCTTTCCCGAGCTCGGTCTTCGCAACGAGCACCTCTATGGGGTTGGCGCTCGCCACGTAGATATTAGCGACGGCGGGGTGCATTTTTAAAACAGGAAGCACGTTTATCGGAAATGCATTCTCAAAGACAATGACGAAGACGTGGCTTGCCCCGATGTTCAGGCAGTTTTCAGCCGCGAGCTTTTTGAGCGCCTCGTCGTTGCCCGTGACTCTCGTGAGCTTCGGCGCCGCTTCATTCATCGCAACCGCCGCCTTTATGCCAGGGACGCAAGTGAGCAGCGTCTTGAAGATGTCGTCGCAGGCGAAGATCGTGAAGTTCCCCTGCCCTATGATCACTTGCTTCCCGTCATTTTTTATACGCACAACCTCGATTCCCACATCTCCCGCCGTTTTGATGCTTGCCATCATGCTTCCGTTTTTCACTCCTTCATGCTTATAGCTCCCTGTTCACAGGTATCAATGCAAACTTCGCACTCCGTGCACTCCTCTTCATTCACGACGGCGTACTTCTTGTCGTCCTCCTCCACAAGGCTTATTGCCTCCACGGGACACTCGTCCACGCAGTTCCCACAACCCGTGCACTTCTCCTTATCAACAACAGCTGGCATCGCATACACCCCCCTGATAATAACGAAAAGCATTGAAGACTCCGCACTTAAAAGACTTTCGAAACGTCTTGCTTAACGCTTCTACTTCTTTACGATCTCTACGGCAGCAATACACTCCTCGTCGTTAACGTCCATGAGTCTAACGCCCTGTGCAGCCCTCCTGTGCTGCGGTACGCTCTTCGCTGCGATTTTTATCGCCATCCCCCCTGAGGTTATTAGGAGTATCTCGTCGCTATGCGCCACCTCTTTTACTGAAACCACGCCGCCGTTTTTCTCGCTCACCCTTATGCCTATGACTCCCTTCCCTCCCCTTCTGGTTTTTCTGAACTCTTCAACACTCGTCTTCTTGCCATATCCCTTTTCCGTGACTATGAAGACCGTAGCTTTTTTCTCCCGTACTGCATCGGAGCGTAACGCATCCATGGCTACAACCTCGTCACCGCTTTCGAGCTGGATGCCACGGACGCCTCTCGCATACCTGCCCATCTCTCGCAGCTCGCTCTCTGAAAACAGTATCACCTTGCCGCCCCTCGTAGCAATAATCACGTCGTCATTGCCGCTTGTGAGCGTCGCCGCCACAAGCTCGTCGTCACCTGGAATGCGAGCGGCGAGCACGCCGCTCCGCTTAACGCTTTTGAGGCTCGCTAGCTTTAACTTCTTAACAATGCCTCTCTTAGTCACGAGCACCAAGAACTTCTCCTCATCAAAAAACTCTCCCGGCACGGGAAGGAGTGTGGCAATCTCGTCCTCAACCTCCGCTCCCAGAACATTCCTCAACGGACGCCCCTTCGAATGCCAGCTGCCTTCTGGAATTTCATACGTACGCACCATATAGGCTCTACCGCCCTTGGTGAATATCAGCAGGTAGTCGAGCGTCGAGGACAAAGCAAGACTCTTTATTATGTCCTCATCCTTCCGCTCCATCGCATTCTTGCCCTTCCCGCCACGTCCTTGCTTCCTGAACGCTGTTTCCGGCATCCTCTTTATGTAGCCGCCCCTCGTGACTATTACAACGTCATTACGCCTTTCTATTAGATCTATCTCTTTTATCTCAACATATTTCCCTATTTTAGTCCGCCTTTCGTCCCCGTATTTCTTCTTTAGCTCTCTAAGCTCCTCTTTCACCATTTCCAGCATCCTATGCTCGCTTGCCAATGCTTCCCTTATGTCTGCCACCTTTTCCTTAAGCCTTTTCAGCTCCTCTTCTATCTTCTCCCTCTCCAAAGCGCTGAGTCTCGAAAGCCGCATCTCAAGTATTTCCTTTGCTTGCAGGTCACTGAGCCGGAACCTTGAAATCAGAAAGCTTTTTGCGTCCTCAGTCCTCCTCGCCGACTTTATTGTCTTTACAACTTCCTCTATGT